>ASZJ01000150.1 GCA_000416275.1 Osedax symbiont Rs1 | reverse complement strand
TTTATTTTGTATAGACAACAATTATTTTACCACAAAGAGGCATCAACTTGTTTTATATCATATGCTTAGTGTTGATTTTTGGTTTTATTTGAATCCCGAAACTTGAGTTATATTTTTTCACAGCTGTCGGTTAATACAGTAATGGCCTATTGCGATACTCGAAACATTGCCTCTTATAGTTTGATGGAAAAGTTGGGAATGCAGCGTAAAGAGTTGCTCCCCAGCAACACTAAGCTTGGCGAGCAATGGTTTGATTCCTACTGCTATGCCATCGATAAAATAACTTGGCAGCGATTGCAAAGCTGCAGTAGCGGTTGATTTTTTGCAAATAATATGGCTCTCGGCTCTATTCACTCCCTCTATCAATATCCTCGCTAAAACTGCTAAATTTTTGGCCTAAAAGGCGCTTAATCTCGTTGAGTGTCAATTGGTTACAAAGGCTGTAAAAAATTGTCTGAATAAGTAATAATAGCCGTAAATGTCGATCAATTTGGGAGGTGCTGAAATGTCTGTTTACGATGCTAAGGTAGTTTGGGAAAGAAAACCGCAGGAGCTTTATACCGATAGTAAGTATTCGCGGGCTCATCAGTGGCAATTTGATGGTGGGGCAGTGGTCGATGCTTCCGCCTCGCCGCAAATTGTGCCGCTTCCTTACTCAGTCGCCGCCAATGTCGACCCAGAAGAGGCATTTGTCGCGTCACTGGTTGTTTTTTTTAGAGGTGGCAGCCAAGAAAAGATACCTAGTGGATAGATATGTGGATAACGCCATTGGTGTCATGGAGCAAGATGCCGAGGGTCTTATGAGTATGACGACCGTCACTTTAAGGGTAGCGGTTACTTTCGCTGGGGATAAGCAGCCGAGTAGAGAGCAATTAGAAAAAATGCACCATTTATCTCATCAACAGTGCTTTATTGCCAATTCAGTCAAAACGCAGCTGCTTACTGAAGTGATCTTTATCGAAAAACAGGCTTGAACTTGAGCTTGAGCTTGAGCAGATTTAGCAGCGTTTGCTAGACTCGCCATTGATCCAAGTTTCTATGACATTCAATTCAGTATCCAGTAGCACAAGATCTGCCCGGTAGCCCTGCTGGATACGACCTAGTTGGTCGGCGAGTTTTAACAATTGTGCGGGATATAAAGAGGCCATGCGCAGTGCTTCTTCCAGAGGTAGCTGCAGTAATTGCACGGTGTTTCTGACCGCGCTCGCCATATCTAGATCAGATCCAGCCAGTGTCCCTTCGGCAGTTGTCACTTTGCCATCTTTTCTATAAATTCTGGTACCCGCCAAGTTAAACTCACTGCCAGTTGCCCCCACTGTGTGTACAGCGTCTGATACTAGTAGCATTTTTCCGGGGGCTTTGGCTTTAATGGCGATTTTGAGTGTCGCGGGGTGGACATGATGATTATCGACAATAAGTCCGCACCAACTGTCAGGATCTTCAAGTGCAGCGCCAACCACACCAGGCTCTCTGCTGGTTAGTGGTGACATAGCGTTAAATAGGTGGGTGAAACTAGAGACCCCATCGAGCAGTGCCTGGCGGATGCAATCGTAACTGGCATTGCTGTGGCCAACTGACACAATAATGCCGGCCTGCGCCACACTCTTGATAAAACCTGCGGCGACCATTTCTGGAGCTAGTGTGACCATGGATGAGCCAATATTGCGCAGTTGTAGCAACTGCTTTAAAGACTCTTGGTCGGGGGTGCGCAATTTAGTTTCACTGTGTACACCCCTGCGAATAGTGTTGAGGTAAGGCCCCTCTAAATGCAGCCCGAGAAAACCTGGGACTTTTTCATTGAGTGCCTGTTTAGATGCATCGATCGCCGTCTGCATCTTGGCTAGATCATCGCTGATTAGAGTCGCTAGGAAGCCGGTGGTGCCATAATTTCGATGGGCGATGCCGATAGCGGCAATTGAGTCGATGCTCGGATCGTTGTTGAAGAGCACGCCGCCGCCGCCATTGACTTGAGTGTCAATAAAGCCTGGCACCAGTAAGTTACCTTGTAAATCTATTACTTCTAAGTGACTTAAACTGGCCAGTTCTGCAACCATAGTGTCGGGGATAATATTGGCGATTTTTCCAGAATCTATGATCAAGCTATTATTTTTTATAATCTGTTCAGAAGTAAAAATTTGGCAATTAGTTAATACAAAAGACATATTATTTCACCTTACTTAAGTGAGTGGCCAAGATGATCGCGCCATCTAAAGCATCCCCTTGAGCGGGGACGATGATAGGTTTTATTTCTTCAGTTGGTCGGCTCTTTGCAAATATGCGACTGGCGATAGGACCGATGAAATTAGCATAGCCACCCATCAGTGATATTTTTTTAGCGCCTAAACTGACGGTTCTGTCCAACAGCTGGATGACTTCTTGAACACTGTTATCGATTAATTGTAACGCCACTGGATCCGAGCGCTGGTAGTGCTGAATAATCATCGGTACTAGCGAGCCAAAATCTGCCGGCTTGGCGCTGTCCGCCCATTTTAATAATTGCGCGGGGCTGTTGTGGTGCTCTTGCATAAACGCCACAGTGAGGGGGCTTGCACCAGAGAGTCCTTCAAAGGCGCCGAGTGCGGTGCGGACAAATTCCAGACCCAATCTAGCGCCACTGCCGTGATCAGAAATAGCCAGTCCCCAACCTCCAAGCACTTGCATGTGCTGACCGGTTTTAAGCATTGCACAGGAGCCGGTGCCTAAAATTAATATGCCACCGTCCTGGCCTTGGTGAGCACCTAGACAGGCGATGCTTGCATCACTATCGACACAGAGTTTGGCAAAAGGGTGTGGATAGTCGGTAATCGAGCGATTCAGTTGCTCCGATACGGCGCCGGCAAGGCCCAGAGCTGCATAAGTATGTTTTAAGATACTGTGGCTCAATCCCGCTTCATGCAGCGCTTGTTCGGTGGCCTGTTCAATCGCCTGGAAAACAGTGGCGGCGCCCAATCTCACATTGGCGCTGCCGGCAGTACCTTGACCGATACATTTGCCCTGTGCATCGCACAACCTGACCCGGCAGGATGTGCCGCCGCCATCTACACCTAATAACCAGTGGCTGTTATTAGTCATTGATATTTTCCAATAGTTCAGTCTCAGTTTTTACTTGTTGGTAGTATTCAGTATGTTGCAAATCCGCTGCTGCTTCGGTATCAATGATAATGATGCTATTAGCGTGCATTTGTAAGGCAGAGGCGGGGCAACTGGCGGATAGTGGACCTTCGATCAAATCTTTAACTGCTTTGGCTTTGGTCGCTCCGGTGGCGAGCAACAAAATTTTCTGCGCTTGCAAAATAGTCCCTATGCCCATCGTGATAGCGAGGCTTGGCTGGAACTCTCCGGGCTTAAAAAATCGCTGGTTATCGGCAATAGTGGCGCAGGTTAACGTTTTAATCCGAGTGCGTGATACTAAGCTAGAACTAGGTTCATTGAAACCGATATGTCCATTTCTACCCACTCCAAGAATTTGTAAATCAATACCGCCGGCGCGCTGAATTAGCTGCTCGTAATTGGCCGCCGCAGCACTCGCTGCCATTAAACCATCGGGGACGTAAGTGTGGCGTTGCTTAATATCTATATGCTCAAATAAATGGCTCTGCATAAAGTAGCGATAACTTTGCGGGTGCTCAGGGGCGAGACCAATATATTCGTCTAAGTTAAAAGAGCGACACTGCTTGAAGGATAAGCCCGCCTGTCGATGCAATTTGATTAATTGCTGATAGAGTGCCACAGGTGTGCTGCCGGTCGCTAGACCTAATACAGCATGCGGCTTTTGCGCAATTAAACGCTGGCAGTGAGCGGCCCCCAACACGGCTACTTCTGCTACTGATCTGGCAATAATGACCTGCATTGATCGCTCCTGAAAATCCTGTTGTGGGGCTCGATCGCCGATGGTAATCGAGGTGTTTTAAAACACCTTTAATACTGGCATTAAAAGGCATGTTTAAGCAATAGCGATTATTTTGTTGCAGGATACTTTACTAGCTCGAATCATTACCACTGTTTTCAGGCGGCTATTATTAGATGGTTATAATTGGATGGCTCTAATTAGGAGGCTCTAATTAGGAGGCTCTATCCAGGCAGCTCTTGAGTAGGACCTGAAGAGGAGTGAAAACCAGCTAGATTTTTTTTCCCAAGATCACCGGGTGCTCTGCCAATCCCGGAACCTTTAAATCTATACAAAATGTTTGTCCCGCTGGCTGTGCTGTCAGCTCGGTGTCGCTCAGCCCTTGGCTGGCGCTAGTGACAAACATTTTAGTGAAATTTGTTGCGCCAAATGCCGGGCAAGTGGGCTGGGCGGTGGGTATCGATATCGCCTGTAAAAACTGCCCTTTTGCCGAGTATTGAGCGATGCGTGACGCGCCCCATTGGGCGACCCATAAATTACCTTGTCGATCGCAAATCGCTCCATCTGGGTTGAGGTTCTGCGGGCGTAAGTCGATGAATAATTCAGCTTCGCCAATAGGCCAGCCGGCCTGAAGGTCCAGTTGCTGACGCCAAATAATTTGCTCTCTAGTATCGGTATAATAGGCGAACTGTTTATTTGCCGTAAAACAGATTGAATTGGGGATGCTGAGCTGCGTTTTGAGCGCCACCAGCTCGCCTAAATAATAGCGATAAATGCCCCCGGCAGCAGATTTTGCCTGCTTATCCATGGTACCTATCCAAAAGCCTCCCCAGGGATCGGCACGACCATCATTGGAGCGGTTATTCGGGATGTCAGCCTCCAGTGGGCAGATGATTTGCTGGCTGTTATCGCAGTGAACGCCGCTAATGTTTAGCTTAATCAGCGCCGATTCGCTGGCGATCAGTAGGTGGTCTTGATCGATCCAAGCAGCGGCTGAAACATGTTCGTTAAATTGCCACTGGTCAATTTTCTGGCTATTTAGACGTTTGCGAAACATTTTCTTGGCTAATATATCAAACCAGTATAATTCTTGATTTAGTGGGTGCCACAGTGGCCCCTCACCTAATTGACATGGAGTGCTATCGAAGATCTGCATTCTTTTTGGCTCCTCGCCAATTGGCGGCATGAGTGATGATGGTTGAATCTATGCCGAATACTGCACGCAGTATCCGGGCTAGCACTTGGCAACTGCGGCATCGTAGGCCAGCACCATTTTTGCAGCGCTAGCATGTACTTGCTCGGCGCTATCTCCCGGTCGATAGAGAGCAGAGCCTATGCCAAAGCCCTGGGCACCAGCGGCCATCCACTGGCTAAAATTATCGGCATTAGCGCCACCCACGGCAAATATAGGGATATTCTTAGGCAGCACTACTGACATTGCGGCAAGCCCTTTTGGGCCGATGATTGACGCGGGGAAGATCTTTAATCCGTCGGCACCGGCATCTATCGCCGCAAAGCATTCGCTCGGGGTTAATACTCCCGGATAAGAGAGCATCCCCAGCGACTTGCTTTTATGGATGACAGCTTGGTTGTAATTTGGCGAAACGATCATACTGGCTCCGGTGTTAGCCACGGCCGATACTTGCTCGGGGTTGAGTACCGTGCCGGCGCCAAAAATAGCTTGTCCGGCAAAGCGTTGCACCATTAAGCTGATACTTTGCAGGGCATCAGGTGAATTCAATGGTACTTCAATTTTAGTAATTCCGGCGCTGATCAATGCCTGGCAAATAGCAATGGCATCAGCAGGTTCAATGCCTCTTAAAATGGCGATAAGTTGGCGATCTGACACGGTTTTCTCCTCAGCTAAGGTACATGATGAGTTTAGTGGCATCCAGAATACGCATGTATTATTCGGGATGATTTTCAGCTTTATAACATTACTCGGCTTTACTTTTTTGTAGCTCTTGGAAAGCTAGAGATAGACCCTCTAGGGTCAGTGTTTCAGCAGTCGTGTGGCTGCTATTTATACCGACTAGTGAGAGGGCTTTTTCGTAGAGTAAGCACAAGATAGACTCGCCGATTAAGAACACCGTTTGTCGACGGTAACTGCGACCTTTATCTGCCAGCTCTAAACCTATTAAATAGCCGGATAGCGCCGCGTTGACTGAGCCTGTTTGGCGCCCATCTATCAGCGCTTGCGCCCGCAGTGAAAACAGCTTGGCAGCAATGCTGGCTGGATGTTTGACACTGCACAAAAGCGCTTCGCTAAATGCTTGCTTATCCCAAGCTTGAGTGTTCAACGAGTGCTTTAATATTGATTGGTTGGCCAGTAGTCCGTACAGCTCGCCAGTGAGATAGGTTTGAAATTTATGTACTTTTCCCGCTTTAATCTCCACCCATTTGGAGTGGGTCCCCGGTAGGCAAATCGGTCCATTAAAGTTGGGATGCTGGGCGAGAAAGCCGGCTATTTGGGTCTCTTCACCGCGCATTACGTCCGCGGGGAATGGCTGTTTTATCCCCGGGCAAATGTATACGGCGATGCTTGGGTCTCTGCTGGGAATTTGACAGGCGGTGGTCGCAGCGGTACAGGGAGTTTGCGTATAGGGAACCTCTGACCATCCCAGCCTTGAGCCAAGCATGCCACAGGCAATCACAGTTGTGCATTGCTTGGGGGGCAGCCAAGTTGCAATTTTCTCTAATAGGATGTTTTCAAATTCAGCGGGGCGCAGATTGCTGCTGCCCTGGTCGCTGTCTGAGTGAGCCAAAATTTGCCTGGCGCTATTTAGCAGCCAGATGCGCAGCTTACTGCTTCCCCAGTCGATCGCAATCCAAGTGTCTTGGTTAGATCGCAAGCCGTCACGCGGCTGATGTATCATATTACTCAGCATGGCTGCTTCTCAATAGTAAAATTTGGGTGAAATACACAAGAGTCATTAGCCAGTGACCACCACCCCGCCATCGACGGTGATCGCTTGTGCGGTGATCATCCGGCTCGCTTTGGAGGCGAGAAATAAAGTGCTATCGACAATGTCTTGTGCCGCAAGGTGCTCTTTAATGCACTGCCGATCTAAAGTCGCCGCTAAATCGCGAGGGTTGGCCCACAAATCTAGTTGTTTTTTAGTCAGTACCCAGCCCGGTAGCAACGTGTTGACTCTGATGTTATCTACGCCAAGTTCACGGGCCAGTGCGCGGCTCAACCCGGTAATAGCGGCTTTGGCGGCGACGTAGGCTGGGTAGCCTGCGTTGCCCATAATGTACGAGTTAGACGAGAAGTTAATGATCGCCCCGTGGCCCGCTTGGCGCATGCCGGCGGCAACTGATTGGGCGCTAAAAAAATGTGGCCGTAAATTAACCGCCATTCCCTGGTCCCACTGTTCACAAGTGTAATCGTCAAGGGTGTGGCGAGCGTCATTAGCTGCATTGTTGATTAAGGTTGTAATTGGCCCATGGGCTTGCGCCGCTTGTGCAATTGCCGCTTGCAGAGCTTGGATGTCGGTGATGTCACATTTGATAAACAGCGGCGTTACTTGATATTTGGCCTGCATTTTGCCGACGAACTCACTGGCGTCGGAGCGCTGCACGAAAGCAACTTTAGCTCCCTGCTGGATGAATCCTTCGGTGAGTGATGCACCGATGCCCGATCCACCGCCTGTAATGAAAACACTCGAGTCTGCTAAATCGTGAAAGGTAACCAATGCTGACATTACTTGCTCTCCAATGAGGTGCTGATTATTTAGCGGGTTTAGGTATGGATTTACCCACAGTCATTATTTAGATGAGACCTCTGCATAACTCACCCAGAGAGTATGATAACTGCGCTCGGTAATACGGCGTTAAAAACCGGCTCAACATGCTCATTTACACCAGTAATACCCATAAACAGGGGCACACTGTACCCAAAGTGAGGGGCATACTAATGCCGCTATCTCGCCGGTTTTTTCCTTGTCTTACCTTTACTTGTAACGTTATGCAGAGGTCTCTAGATCAATGACTCTCTCGGGTAACCAGTCGGGTGTCTTTACCGACTAAGAAATCTAAATCGGCTCCAGAATCGGCTTGCATAACATGATCTATATAGAGTTTGGCGTAGCCTCGGGTGTAGTGGGGCGTATCGGGTTGCCAGTTTTTGCGGCGCTCTGCTAGCTCTTCGTCACTGACCTCTAGAGTGAGAATTCCCTCTTTAGTTGATAAGTGGATCATATCGCCCGTTTTTACCAATGCTAAAGTTCCCCCGGCATTAGCTTCGGGAGCGACATGCAGCACCACTGTGCCAAAGGCGGTGCCCGACATTCGTGCATCTGACACTCTGACCATATCGGTAATGCCTTTTTCGACAAGGCAGCGTGGGATCGGCATATTGCCAACTTCCGGCATGCCTGGATAGCCTTTTGGTCCGCAGCCCTTGAGTACTAACACCGTGTTTTCATCTACGGGTAAGTCGGGCAGGTCAATCTGCGCTTTTAAGTCTTCAATGTTTTCGAATACATAGGCTCTACCACGATGTTCAAGCAAGTGCTGTGAAGCGGCACAAGGTTTGATGATAGCGCCATTAGGAGCTAAGTTTCCCTTGAGAACCCGCAGCCCCGCTGCCGGTTTTAAAGGTTTGTTAAAGCTGTAAATAACATCGCTGTTAAAGCATTGAGCGCCGGCATAAAAAGTGCTGATGTCTTTGTTGAGAACCGTGTTGGCTGGGTAAAGTCGATGAGATAGCTCTTTTAAAACCACTGGCATGCCCCCGGCATAACAGAAGTCTTCCATCAGATATTTTCCCGATGGCATACAGTTGACCAATAGCGGGATGTCACTGCCAAGTTCAAAATCTTCAAGGGTTAACTCAATCTCACAGCGACCGGCAATCGCCAGCAAATGGACCACTGCATTGGTCGACCCGCCGACTGCGGCATTGGCTAAAATGGCATTCTGAAAGCTTTGCTTAGTGATGACTTTAGACATACATAAGTCTTCTTCAACCATTTCTACAATGCGTTTTCCGGTCAGGTGAGCCAGCGCTGCGCGTCGGGCATCTACTGCGGGTAGCGCCGCGTTTGTCGGCAGGCACATGCCCATCGCCTCGACGATAGAGGCCATAGTGGATGCGGTTCCCATGGTCATACAAACACCGGCGGAGCGACTCATCCCCGACTCGGCGGCCATGAAGTCTGCGAGGCTCATATCTCCAGCGCGAACACTTTCTGAAAATTTCCAAACATCAGTTCCCGAGCCAATATCTTTGCCTTGCCACTTGCCGTTGAGCATCGGGCCAGAGGAGACCACAATAGTGGGTAAATCAACACTTGCAGCGCCCATTAACTGACCGGGAGTGGTTTTATCACAGCCTCCGAGCAGCACTACGCCATCGATACCATAGGCCCGAATACTCTCCTCTACATCCATCGCCAGTAAATTTCTAAACAGCATAGCGGTCGGTTTCATCTGCGTTTCACCGAGCGACATCACCGGAAACTCGACCGGAAATCCACCGGCTTCCCAGACTCCGCGCTTGACGACTTCGGCAAGTGCGCGCAAACCTGAGTTACAAGGGGTTAGTTCAGACCAGGTATTACAGATGCCAATAATAGGGCGGCCGTCGAACACATGATCGGGAAAGCCCTGATTTTTCATCCAGCTGCGATGAATGAAGCCGTCTTTATCTTGCTTGCCGTACCATGCTTGGGAGCGTCGGTTTTTTTTATCAGTCATGCTTCTTTTACCCTAAATAATCCACAACACACTGGGAAGTTATCGAATAAATCTATGCTTAGATAAGTTCCATATAATGAAACTTGGTTTCAAATATTGACAATATGCGCCATTAACCAGATACTTGTCAATAGTTTCGATAGGATTTAAAAAGGCAGCTTGAATGAAAATACGTAATAACAGCGATGGCACCGTCGGTAAAGCATTGGATTTGTTAGACCAAGTGGCGGCCATTGGGCGACCGGTGCGCTTCAGTGAATTGCTGACCGCCAGCCCCCACCCCAAAGCGACACTCTATCGCCTGCTGCAAACGTTAACCAGCCAGGGGATGTTGGGATATGATAGTGAAAGGCAGCTGTACAGCTTAGGGGTGAGATTAGTCAGATTAGCGCATGCCGCGTGGCGACAATCCTCACTGGCGCCGATAGCTCGGCCGCTGTTAGATGAGCTTTCATTAAAACTAGCGGAGACCGTACATTTAGGTCAGTTAGATCACGGTCAAGTTCTGTATGTCGACAAGCGCAATCCCGCCTCGCCTCTGGCGATGTATTCTGATGCCGGTAAAATTGGCCCAGGTTACTGCACGGGCATAGGCAAGGCGATGTTAGCTTTTCTGCCAGCAGAGCAGCGGCAAAGCTTAGTGCAACAACAGTCCTTTCATCGCTATACCGCCAATACTATAGTTAGTGTAGAGCAGCTATCTGCGGAGCTCGCTGAGATTCGTCAACAACAAGTTGCCTTTGATCGAGAGGAACACGAGCCAAATATCATCTGTATCGCCGCCCCGATATTAAGCAGTTCTAAAAGAGTCTTAGGTGGCCTGTCAATCACTACCTCTACCGCGCGCTATACGCTGTTAGAATTAGCCGCATTTAAAGTAGATTTACTGGCAACTGCCAGTAAAATTGGCGCGCTGGCGGAAACTTGGGATTTTCCTGAGACAAACTGATTTACATCTAGAGGTAGATCTCTAGTGCACAGGCGCTCAATAGTTAAATCTGCTGATTACTATTTGCAGCGGTGGTTTCAAAGTGAATGCAGAGTGTCAAATGTTGGTTTTACCTAGAGTTGAAAAATATTAACAGTAAATTCAGATGGGTCCTGTACTCGCTAAGTAAATGCCTCCCTGCATCAAATCTGCAGCTTAAAGAACTGTTTTAAACCGCAGTATGATCAATAGCTGGTGCTGTGTAGTACAGTGGAATCTTTGATTCAGGTTAAATTTTTGATTACTTTAGCGGGGACTCCGGCGGCCAATGAGTTGCTAGGGATGCTTTTATTAACCACCGCCCCCGCTGCTATCACGGAGTTTTTACCAATAGTGACTCCAGCTAATATTTGTACCCCCATGCCAATCCATACATTATCCTCAATATAAATGGGTTGAGCGGTCTCTGAGCCGGTTGCGCGTTCTTCGGCGTTTAGCGGGTGGGTGGCGGTAGATAGATTGACATTGGGGCCAAACATCACATTATTGCCGATAACTACCGGTGCTGGATCGAGGATAGTGCAATTGTGATTGGCGTAAAAGTTACTGCCTAGTGTGATATTGTAGCCGTAATCGCAATAAAAATTAGCCTCAATAACCGCCTTGTTAACACTATTTAGCAGCTTGCTTAAAATTTGTTGTTTTTTGCCTTTCTGATCAGGGTGAGCTCGATTGTATTCAAAGCATAGCGCTTTCGCTCTGCTGCGCTGCTTGCGTAGCTCTTTGCACAGTGGGTTGTACGCTTCACCATCGAGCATTTTTTGCTGGTCATTTTTCAATTTTAGCGCTCTTTATTGGCTGTGAAAAGTCATGATAAAATATCGAGGAGATGTAATTCTACCTCGTCTGTATAAAAATTACCGGAGTCTGATGGTCAATCAGTAAAATTATTGGTAGCGTTTGGATTTATTGCTAGTGACAGAAGAGCTAGCTGTTTGAAAAAATCAGCGGCTTAAAATAGGCAGGTGATTGCCTATAGAAACTAGTTGCGGTAAAAGGTTGAATTGCCGCACTAGCATGCCCATTAATTGTGTATAAAAACAGGCTAACAGGCAAGGGTGTTTAAATGGCGATTTGGGTAGATGCGGACGCTTGTCCTAAAGTGATCAAAGAAATTTTGTTACGCAGCGCGCAGCGGACTAAAATCTGTTTATATTTTGTGGCAAATCAATATATTCCCGTACCAAACGTGGATAATGTTAAGTCGATAAGAGTTGCGTCGGGTTTTGATGTGGCGGATGATGAAATTGTCAGGCGCTGCGCGGTTGATGATTTGATTATCACCAGTGACTTGCCGCTGGCCGGTGAGGTTATAGAGAAGGGCGGCAGGGTGCTAACGCCGCGTGGCGAAGTCTTAGATACTGACAATATTAAGTCTAGGTTGAATATGCGTGATTTTTTGGAAACGATGCGCAGTAGTGGTATTCAGTCTGGTGGGCCAGATAAAATGAATCAAAACGATCGGCAGCTGTTCGCTAATCAGCTAGATCAGTATTTAGTTGGCTGGATGAAACGGCAAGCTAAGAATAGAACCTGAATCAGTGACTTCACTGCGCTACATGGCGCAAGCTCTTGATTCTACAGCGGTTAGAAAAATACCCGCTGAACCTACGGGTGCAGCTAAGATTTTTCAATTCCACCGTAGAGCCAATATCTTACACTCTGTATTCACTTTGAAGTCACGGATTCAGGATATGGCGCAAACTCTTGATTTTACAGCGGTTAGAAAAATACTCGCTGAACCTACGGGTTTTATGCAGGGATGCATTTATTGAGCGAATGCAGGACGCATTTGAGCTTGCAGCTAAGATTTTTCAATTCCACTGTAGAACCAATATCTGGCACTCTGTATTCACTTTTAAGCCACGGATTCAGATTATATTAATAGCGGATCAGCAGTGCGATTTATTTGAAGGCCTCCTTCGTTTTGTTACTTTCTCTCCCTTTACCTCTATCTTTGCTATGTGAAATATTCGATGCGCTTAGTCTAGTCTAGTGTAGTAAGCCGGATAATTTCTTTAG
>ASZJ01000149.1 GCA_000416275.1 Osedax symbiont Rs1 | reverse complement strand
TTTTCATGCAATATGCGGGTTAGCAAGACCAACAATCAAAACCCTAAGGGCTTTTTTACCACAGAGGTCACAGAGGCGCTGCGCTGCACAGAGAAAACCTTATAATAAAGAGATTTAGAAAGACAACAATCTCCTAGGTCTTAGTCTTTTAAATCCCTCCTCTGTGACCTCTGTGACCTCTGTGGTAAAACTAGTCTTTTAAAGATATTTCTCTATCGCCGAGACGCTACGCTGCACAGGGGAAATACTAAAACCAACGAGCCTAATACCTAGTAATAGACAGCAATCACTTAGCTCTTAATCTTTTAAATCCCTCCTCTGTGTCCTCTGTGTCCTCTGTGGTAAAACTAGTCTTTTAAAGTCTTTTTCACCACCGAGATCACACAGTCAACTACGCCGCACAGAGAAAACCTTAGAAGATTAGAAAGACCGAATACTTAGTAAGAACAACAAGCAAAATCCTAAGGGCTTTTTTTCACCACAGAGGTCACAGAGGCGCTGCGCTGCACAGAGAAAACCTTAAAAYCAAGAAAAATCAAAGACCTAAATTAGCAAGACCACAATCTTCTAGRTYTTRATCTTTAAATCCCTCCTCTGTGACCTCTGTGGTAAAACTAGTCTTTTAAAGATCTTTCTCTATCGCCGAGGCGCTACGCTGCACAGGGAAAATACTAAAACCAACGAGCCTAATACCTAGTAATAGACAGCAATCACTTAGCTCTTAATCTTTAAATCCCTCCTCTGTGACCTCTGTGGTAAAACTAGTCTTTTAAAGTCTTTTTCCCCACCGATATAACACAGACACTACGCTACACCGACACAGAGAAAACTCTATGACCTATCCAAACCAAAACCCTAAAGCTCTTAATCTTTAAATCCCTCCTCTGTGACCTCTGTGACCTCTGTGGTAAAACCAATCTTTTAGAGTCTTTTTTATGTCTCAGCGGAGATGCTCAGTTTTGGCGGGGGCTTTTATTGATAATTGATAATTGATAATTGATAATTGATGAGGTCAGATGGGTCTAGCTGTTGCTGCTTGATAAGCGTTGGGGTTAATGAACTGGCTAAGCCTTGGTAGATTAGCCAGTGACAGATCAGGATCGCTATCGATACTGATCTGGATCGCAATTTAGGCGATGCTCGGTGGGATTACTGCCAATCTGTGACGTGCTTAATTTCTAAGAAGTCTTCTAGGCCCCAAGCCCCTCCTTCACGGCCATTGCCTGATTGCTTGTAGCCACCGAAGGGCGATGTTCCCTTTGAGTCAATACCATTAACTCTGACCATGCCACTGCGTAACTTTCTCGCTACCCGCTTGGCCTTTTCTGGGTCTTGAGTTTGAATATAGTTTGTCAATCCATACACTGTATCGTTGGCGATGGCGATCGCCTGCTCTTCTGTATCAAAAGGGATGATGGCTAGTACTGGGCCAAACACTTCTTCACGGGCTATCTGCATTTGATTATTTACATCGGCAAAAATGGTTGGCTGCACATAGTAACCTTGCTCGAGACCTTCGGGACGGCCCAAGCCACCGGCAACCAGACGTGCGCCCTCTTCAATACCTACGGCAATCAATGCTTGGATTTTATCGTATTGTAACTGGCTGATCACCGGGCCTATGTGACGACCGTTTTCTGTCGGACTGGCGACTTGCACTGCATTGGCGGCGGCCTGCGCGGTCTCGACTGCCTGCGCGTAGATTGAGCGTTCTACCAACATCCGCGAAGGTGCATTACAAGATTGTCCGGTATTGCCAAAACAGTGGATTACTCCCCGTTTGACCGCTTTTTGATCTGCATCGGCAAAGATGATGTTTGCCCCTTTACCGCCCAGCTCTAAAGTGACTCGCTTTACGGTATCCGCCGCTGCTTTGGTAATTAAAGCGCCGGCGCGAGTTGAGCCGGTGAAAGACAGCATGTCAACATCTGGGTGTGAGGATAATTGTGTGCCTACCCCAACACCATCGCCATTGACTAAGTTAAATACCCCCGCTGGAAATCCTACCGCATCTATAATTTCGGCGAACACTATCGAAGACAAAGGAGCTATTTCAGAAGGTTTTAAGACGACAGTACAACCAACCGCTAAAGCAGGTATCACTTTCAAGGTGACTTGGTTCATCGGCCAGTTCCACGGGGTGATCAATCCGCAGACGCCGATCGGCTCTTTGATGATTCGCTCGCTATGATTATCATCGCTAATCGGGCTTTCAAATTCCATGTCTGCAAAAGCTTCTATAAAGCCTTTAATGTGTCCTGATCCTGAACCCGCTTGGGCCGCTGTCGCCAAATCTATCGGGGCACCCATTTCCATCGATATCGCTTGTGCCATATCTGCTGAGCGCTTTTTATACTCTTCTAACAGGGCTTTGAGCAATCTCAATCGTTCAGCTTTTGGCGTTTCTGACCAGCTGACAAAGGCATTGCGAGCCGCTGCAACTGCAGCATCCGTATCGGCATTATCACCTAGCGAAATGATCGCACAGGTTTGCTCGGTCGCGGGATTGATCACCTCAAAATCGTTAGCTTTTGCCGGGGTAACCCAAGCTCCATTGATATAAAAATTACGTTTATCTAACATTTTCATCTCCTAAACATAGTGCCCTTGGCACAAGTAGTGTTTGGCTCAATAGCTAATTGAGACCTCTGCATAACTTACCCAGAGGGTATGATAACTGCGCTCGGTAATACAGCGTTAAAAACCGGCTCAATATGCTCATTTACACTAGTAATACCCATAAACAGGGGCATACTAACTCCGCTATCTCGCCGGTTTTTGCCTTGTCTTACCTCTGTAGAATCAAGAGCTTGCGCTATGTGGTGCAGTGAAGTCACTGATTCAGGTAGAATAAAACTTTTTTTATCTGGCTGTACTGAGGCTTTTAACCGCCATTAGCAGGCTAAAGAGCCCTGAACAAGTCAAGCCCCCTAGATCATTGCTTAGAGGCCGTCTAATTTAAAGCGTAAAAACTGACAAACCCACTGCGCAACTAACTGTCGCTGAATAGGCTTATTGATTTCTTGTATCGCCTGCGTACTCTGCCGATAAGGAAGTAATTTTAAATCTCGACGGCTGATCAGTAATTTAGCGGTGTAGTCAGCGGCAAATTCGGGGTGTCCCTGAAATGAAATCGCCCTGTCATTAAAGTTTAATGCGGCGTAAGGGCAAAAATCAGAGCGGGCAATTACTTGGGTATTATCTGGTAATTCAATGACTTGGTCTTGATGGTAAGCTTGTATAGCAAAGCGCTCAGGGACGTCTGTCATCCAACTAGCTGGCTGCTGTATTTGATACTCACTGACCCCAAGGCTCCAGCCTTTGGCCGATTTGTGTACTTTTCCACCCAGCGCCTGCGCAAGCAACTGATGGCCGAAGCAGATTCCAACCATCGGAATATCGGCGCTATAAGCCTGCTGGATGAGCGTCATCAGCGGGGCAATCCACTGGTGCTGCTCATATACGCCGTGTTTGGAGCCGGTAATCAGCCACGCGTCGCACTCAGTGGCTGCGGTGGGGATATCGCCTTCTAATACATGGAAAAATTTAAAATTTAAATGAGCATCACTATCCTCTAGTAAGCTTTTAAACATTTCAGGATAACTTTTATATTGCTCGCGGAACTCTTCGGGGGGAACTCCCGTTTCCAATATTCCTAGCGTAATCTGTTTCATTGCGGCGCTCTTGCTATTACCGGAATCTATGATTTTAATTGGCAATCAAGGATTCAGCTATTATTTTTGATCGGCATTCTGCGATGGATAGTATAGTAAACTTTTACAGGTTTCTAGAAGTCTGTTGCACTTGCTGAATCGATCCGAAAAATAGTGGCTTTGTTGCTTGTTTTTGCAGTACTTATGCTTTACTTTTGCAGAGTTCTGAGCAGATAAGTTACGTCTTTAAACAAGCCAAACAAGCCAAATATTTTCCGGTGCAACTTGTTTAGAGGCATCTTAAAGCATAAGCGTGAAGAGAGTCTTCTCTAGTTCCCGCCTATGCTCTTAATTTTAGCCACTTTTTAGCTACTTTTTAGCTATCTATCTAGCACACTAGCACTGTGTATCGCTTACACCTTTAACAGGTATGTTGCACACTCAAAGCTGGTGATGGTATCGGCAAACTTGAGCTCTTCGCGATTTTTAATCGCCGCGTAAACCCGGCAAAACTCTGCACCGAAAAAGTCTCTGACGAAAGTAGATTCGCGCAACTGCTCAATAGCGACTGCCCAGTGCCGGGTCATTGGTTGTAGTTTGGTTATATCAGTATCTATAGTTAACGGGGCGGCCAGTGCCAAGCTTTCATTTAAACCGTAGCGCATTCCCGCTAATACCGCTGCGATCACCAGATAGGGATTGGTATCTGCACCGGATACTCGGTGCTCTAAACGAGCCGCCGCCCCTTCAATAGCGGGAATTCGCACCGCTGCAGCGCGATGATCATAACCCCAACATGGAGATATAGGGGCGAAGAAACCTGGACTGTACCTGCGATAAGAATTGGCATGAGGTGCATAGATCAATTGGGTGTCGGGCATGCTTTCCAACAGTCCCGCCACGCACTTTGCCAGTAGCGGATGAATTTCTCCATTTTCGCTGGCAAAAACATTTTCTCCCTGGCTGTTATTCAAACTGGCATGTACATGCATGCCATTGCCCATTTCAGCGGCGTACGGCTTGGCCATAAAGCTAGCTCGTAAATTATGTTTCCTAGCCACTTGTTTAATCAGGCGCTTTAATAATATTGCCTGATCCGCGGCCAGCAGAGCATCGGTTTGATGGAGTAAATTTATTTCAAACTGACCGGGTCCACACTCGGCAATGGTGGTATCCACCGGCAAATTCTGAATATCAGCCGCGTGTAAGATATCTTGTAAGACCGCCTCAAATTGCTCTAATTGCTCCATGCTGTACTGTTGATCTTCATCGAGACGGCGGCCGTCAGCGTTCAGCGGTTTTTGCGGATGGCTATCGTTTAATTGTGGATCGATAAAGTAAAATTCCAGTTCAGTGGCCACCACTGGCGTCAACTCCTGTAGCTGAAGAGCGCTGAGCTGTCTCTCCAACATTACTCGCGGTGAATACTGACAAGGCTGCATATCATCTTGATCTAACATGCTTAAGAGCATTTGCGCACTGGGAACACTCGCCCAGGGAATCGGCGCCAAGGTCTCGATGATTGGCAGACAAATACCATCCGGATCCCCGACTTTTAAGCCGAGACCTAACTCGGTCACATCATCGCTCCATATGTCGACAAAGCACACCGAGCGCGGCATTCTAAATGCCCCTTCTGCCAGTTTATAAAGTGAAGATACTGGCAACCACTTGCCGCGCAACACCCCATTTAGATCGACAAACAGCAGTTCTAAACGTTCTGTTTCAGGGTGTTTGGCTAAAAAATCTGCCACGGTGCTGTTAAATTTAGCAAGATCAAATAAGTCGTTAGGTATCTGCATTTTAGGTCTCTACTGTCACTATGAGCCTGGCCGAGAAACAACTAATTTGTTTCGGCCATGCCTGCTTGGTTTGGTTTGATTTAACGTCATGTGTATGAAAATGTTCTATATTTTACTCTTTTGAGCACTATATCCGCACTATTTTAATTTGCTCTGATTAGTGCTACATCGCTTATTTTTATCCAGTCTCTCTGTTCCAATATCTGTTCCAATATCTGTTCCAATATCTCTTCCAATATCTGTTCCAATCTCTATTTGAATCTCTATTCAAGAGAAAGGCATGCTTGCTATATCCTGAATCACCGCCGTTACTTGATTTTTTTTGCCGCGGCAAATAAACACAGTAAATTAAGGGCGATGGTTGCCCCTGCCAGCGAGGTAATTTGCGCGACGTCATAATTAGGCGAGACTTCGACAAGATCCATCCCCACTAAATTGATGCCAGATAATCCGCGCAGCAACTCTAGCGCCTCTGCGGTTTGCAAGCCTCCAACCACAGGAGTTCCAGTACCTGGTGCACATGAGGGATCGAGACAATCTATATCAAAGGTTAAGTAACAGGGCTTATCCGCGACAATTGCCCGCACCCTTTTTATAACCTCTGGCACTCCTAATTTACGGACTAGATCTGCATCAAAGACGTTAAAACCATGCGTTTCACTATTGTGGGTACGGATGCCAATTTGCGCCGAGCTCTGAGGGTCAATGATACCTTGCTCTGCCGCGTGAAAAAACATCGTGCCGTGATCAATTCTCGCCGAGTCATCACGCCATGTATCACAGTGTGCATCAAAGTGAATCAATGACATTTTACCGTGCTTTTTGGCATGCGCTTGCAAAATCGGATAAGTGACGAAATGATCGCCGCCGATCGCCAAGGTCGCGACATTTTGGGCCAATATATGACTAAACTGTTGCTCTAACGCCTGTGGAATTGCTGCGGGTCTACCTGGATCAAATAGGCAGTCTCCCCAGTCGACGACACTTAATTCATCAAAGGGATCAATTCCCCAGCCCCAGGCTTTGCCCCAAGCTAGTTGCGCTGATGCCTCTCTGACCGATCTGGGACCAAAACGGGCCCCAGGTCGATTAGTGACCGACAAATCAAAAGGTACACCGACTACCGCAACATCAACATTTGCCAAGTCTTTGGTGTACTTGCGCCGCATAAAACTTAGAACACCGCTGTATACCGGTTCCGCTATGGTGCCGTAATAACTGTCTCTAGTGACCGCTAAATCAATATTAGAGAACTCACTGAGCTCACTACTTTGCTCTTTTTCTGACATAGCTATTTACTCTCCTCTCACTTTTAATTTGAGCGGCATTAAAGCCAAACTTTTACTCACTACCCATGCGAGTGCCGGTCGATATTCTAAGTAGGGCGCTATTCTAGGTAGAGATTTAGGCCGATGCGTTTGCCTGTTGTTCGTACTGACTTTTCTTTAGTGCAGATCGCTTAGTAAGCAGCGACGCGACGATCACCCCACAGGACACAATCACAATTAAAATGGTTGAGAGCGCATTAATTTCAGGACTTAAGCCGAGGCGCACTTGCGAATATATTTTCATCGGCAGAGTCGTAGCCCCAGGACCCGAGGTAAAGGAAGCGATCACCAGATCGTCGAGCGACAAGGTAAAAGCTAATAGCCAAGCGGCGACAATCGAAGGCGCTATTATCGGTAGGGTGATCTGAAAGAAAGCACTGACTTTATTACAGCCAAGATCTAGGGCCGCCTCCTCCAATGATTGATCAAAGGTCACTAATCTGGAGGACACCACCACTGCCACATAACACATTGAAAAAGTAATGTGCGCCACGGTAATGGTCCAAAATCCTCGATCCCAGCCCACTGCCACGAATAATAACAACAGCGAGAGACCCGTAATCACTTCTGGCATCACCAAGGGTGCATAAATCATCCCTGAAAATAAGGTTCTACCTCTGAAAAGACCGCCGCGAATCATCACCAAAGCGGCCATTGTTCCCAGCACCGTCGCTATAGTTGCGCTGACCACGGCCACTTTTAAGGTCATCCAAGCGGCGTCCATAAACCCGTCATTTTGCAGCAGACTGGTATACCACTTAGTTGAAAAACCTCCCCAAACGGTCACCAATTTTGATTCGTTAAAGCTAAACACGATCAACAACAATATTGGGATGTAGAGAAAGGCAAAGCCGAGTGTAAGCGAGGTTATATTGAACCAACTAAAACGATTAACATTCATTAGGACTGCCCCTTTAATTCCCGTTCTTGCATCTTTTGAAACAACATTATAGGTACCACTAACAGTAGTAATAAGATCACCGCCACTGCAGAAGATACCGGCCAATCTCGGTTATTAAAGAACTCCCCCCAGAGGGTTTTACCAATCATCAGTGTCGAAGAGCCGCCCAGTAAGTCGGGTATAACGAATTCACCCAGGGCAGGTATAAAGACCAGGAAACAGCCCGCGTAGATCCCCGGCATAACCAGGGGCACTATAATCACCCAGAAGGTTTTTATTTTACTGCAGCCTAAATCCAACGCCGCTTCCAAAAGTGTATAATCTAACTTTTCTAATGCGGCGTAGAGAGGTAGCACCATAAAAGGTAAATACGAGTAGACGATGCCGATATACACTGCTAAATCAGTATTGAGAATAATCAGCGGCTGATCTATCACCCCTAGGTAAAGCAGGAAATTATTCAGTAAACCCTCTTGCTTTAAGATACCTATCCAAGCGTAAACCCGGATCAAGAAACTGGTCCAAAAGGGTAAGATAATTAACATCACCAATGTTGCACGCCATTGACTCGGGGTTTTTGCCATACCATAGGCGATTGGAAAACCGATTAACAAGGTAAAAAAGGTCGAGATAAGCGCTATTTTTAAACTCGATAAATAGGAGCGCCAATACAGATCGTCTTCAGTCAACCAAACATAATTTTCAAAGTCTAACTCTGTTATTAACTGCCAGAGACCCGCCAACCCAGTCTCACTATCATATACCGGTACATACGGCGGTCTCGCTGTCGCCATATCAGATAGAGACATTTTAAAAACTGACATAAAAGGCAGTAAAAACAGTACTAGCAACCAAATAAATGGAATGGCAATCAGTAGCGTACGGCCCCAATTAATTCGCTTGTTCATATCATCACCTATTCGGTTAATACCACAGAAGCATCAAAATTCCAGTACAACCAAACCTCATCTTCCCAGGTGATAGAGCGCTTATTTAAACGGTTGCGATTAACCCGCTGGGCTTTGATGATACTGCCGTCAAACAGCTGTACATGGTAGGTGGACGTGTTACCTATATAACCAATATCCCACACTTTCCCCTGAATCATATTGTAATCGCCGGTCGGCTTAGTCTTACTTATTTCAACTTTTTCAGGGCGCAGCGCCAGCCACACTTGGTCGTGCTCAGACAGTACTTTTTCGCTGTTAGCCAACAACTCTCCATGTACTACCGTGGTGAAACTTGCCAAGCTGTTACTGGCATCAGTACTGGCAGCAGTACTTTGATCTGTCGCTAGCTCTATCGCTGCCAGCGATTCAGTCTCACTGCCAATTCCAGCCTCAGTGCTGTCGACAGCAGAGTATGCTTTGTAGCCTAGAAACTCGCCTTCAATAAAATTAACATCGCCAATAAAGTCGGCGATATAGCGAGAATTGGGCATTTCATAAATCATATCGGGAGTGTCTACTTGCATCACTTGGCCATGGCCCATCACGGCTATTCTGCTGGAGACCGTCATCGCCTCCTCCTGATCGTGGGTGACAATCACGAAGGTCATACCCAGCTCTTCTTGAATGTTCATCAATTCAAATTGGGTTTTTTCACGCAGCTTTTTATCTAGCGCACCGAGTGGTTCATCTAATAATAGTAGTTTAGGTTTTTTTGCCAGTGAGCGAGCCAGTGCCACTCGCTGTCTTTGTCCACCGGAAAGCTGTTGCGGTTTACGCCCAGCCATCGCCTCTAACTGCACCAGAGCCAACATTTCATCGACCCGTCTTTGAATTTCTTTTTTGGAGCGTTTTTCCTGCTTGAGACCAAATGCAATATTTTCGGCAATGCTCATGTGTGGAAACAGCGCATACGATTGGAACATCATGTTGACTGGGCGTTTATTCGGCGGAATATTCGACATCTCCACCCCGCCGATGAATACCTTGCCACTAGTGACGGTTTCAAATCCAGCCAACAAGCGCATTAGCGTGGTTTTACCGCAGCCTGAAGGGCCTAACAGCGAGAAGAATTCACGTTCATAAATACTTAAGCTTAAATTATCGATCGCCGTAAAATCGCCGTATTTTTTGGTGACATTTTCAAAGCGGATCAGCGGCTCTACGGAATTACTTAACCAAGGTGTAAACAAGTTATCAGTCTGAGTTTTATTTGCAGAATTCATTAATTCACCTAATTTTTAAAGCAAAATTGTACTCAAAACAACCGCAGTCACAGCCATTTTGAGTACGATTAAAAACTACAGACCCGTTTTAATGCGAGTCCAAGTACGGTTTAGGTGTCTGGTATATTTTGCGCCATCTGCAGTAAAAGTGAACATGGTTTTCATCGTTTCACTGTCCGGATAAATCGCCGGATCCTCTAAGATCGACTTGTCGATAAACGCTTGCGAAGCCTTATTGCCGTTCGCATAGTTAACAAAGTTAGTCGCTTTGGCGATGACTTCTGGGCGCAGTAAATAGTTGAGGAAGATATGTGCTTCTTCAACATTCTTGGCATCGCTGGGGATGGCCATTTGATCGAACCAAACCTGTGCGCCTTCTTTGGGAATGCTGTAGACAACCTCAATCCCATTATTCACTTCTTGAGCGCGATCCCTAGCTTGTAAAATATCTCCGGACCAGGCCAGTGCTAGACAAGCATCACCGTTCGCCAGTGCGCTGATAAACTCAGATGAATGGAACTTGCGGATGTATGGACGAATATTGGCAAACAGCTCTTCTGCTTTCTTGATATCCGCTTTATCTTTTGAATTGGGATCTAAGCCTAAATACTGCAGAGCAGCAGGTATAGTTTCGGTGGGTGCATCTAACACGTAAATGCCGCAATCAGCCAATTTAGCGGCATTTTCAGGATCGAAGATCAGGCTGTAAGAGTTGACGGGGGCGTCTTTGATGCGCTCCTCGACTTTAGACTTAACATAACCTATGCCGGTTGTGCCCCACATGTAGTTAATCGAGTAGGCATTATCTGGATCATAAGCAGCGGTGATTTTGTCAATATCTTGCCAGCTGTGTTTTAAATTAGGTAACTTTGATTTATCTAATTTTTGAAAAATCCCCGCGTTAATCTGCCGCTTCAAAAAGGGACCGGAAGGCGTAACAATATCGTAACCAGAGGATCCCGTTAACATTTTTGTTTCAAGAATTTCATTTGAATCAAATACGTCGTAATTAACTTTAATACCGGTTTCTTTTTCAAAATCGGTGATCATCGACTTATCGATATAGTCGGACCAGTTATATACATTAACAATTCTCTCTGCGCCAGACGCAAAACTCGCTGCTAAAGCAACACTGACTAGTGAGCCTTTTAAAGTGTTTTTCAAAGTAAAAATTTTCATCATGCTATGTGCCTCGTCTATTATTTTTAAGTTCAAGGTTTTTCGCTGATTTAAAAATCTCACATTTAGCGAAACTAATCAAGATTTGTGATCACAAAAATTGGTTTATTTTTACACTCTCTGCTAAATTAATGGCAATCAGCTCTCTGCTCATCCTAGCACTTGTTATACTAGCGGACTCTTTAAAGCGGAATAAAATAATGAATCAAGTCAGCAACACCCTCACTGTTAACGAATCTACCTATCGCGCCCTGAAAGAGAAAATACTATTTGGTGAGATGCTTCCCGGTCGACCTGTGACATTGCGCGGTTTAGCAGAATCACTTGGCGTTAGCCCAACACCGGTACGTGAAACAGTACGGCGCTTAACCGCAGAGCGCGCATTAAATCTACAAGATAACCGCAGGGTTTCTATCCCTGAGATGACCGCCAAACGCTTTCAAGAAATTAGGCATGCGCGTTTAATACTTGAACCAGAGCTAGCTACTTTAGCGATGATCAATATTGACAAAAAAACCATTAAAAGATTGATTGATATAGATATAAAAACTGATTTAGCTTTGTATAAAAATGATTTCTCTGGCTATATGCGCGGCAACTATGATTTTCATTTCACTATTTATCGTCGCGCAAACAACGATGTGCTGCTCAGTTTAGTGGAAAGCTTATGGCTACAATTCGCCCCTTATATGCGTCAAGTTTACAATCACTTAGGGACAACTGCACTCGATGATCAACATAGAATGGCCACCAAAGCACTGGAAAACCGAGATTCTATTGCCTTTAAAAACGCTATTATGGAAGATTTACAGCAGGGAATGACATTTATCGGAGCGAGTAACACTCTTTTATAAACATCTCTTCTTTCGCCAAACACTCCCCGTATATCAAGCTATTACTCCTCAAGGACGAGGCAGATCCCAGATAATAAATCAGTAATATTCATTACTAAACTATTTTACCCGTTAAAAAAAGTTTGACTTTTTGATTATTCAGCCACAAAATGTGATCACAAAACACAATTAATTAAGTATAAAAAGTCAAATGTCGCTAACGATCAGCAATAAATTTGGGATGTTTTATGGAAAATAATAATAGTAAATTGAATATTGATCTTACACAGCTACCCACTCAACCAGATGAGTTACGCGCTTTTATGTCGCGACATAAAATTGACGAAGTTGAATGCACCATTCCCGATTTCCATGGTGTGGCTAGAGGCAAGGCGATGCCAGCGGTGAAATTCGCCCAATCAAGCCCGACTTTTTTACCTTTCAGCATTTTTTTCCAAAGCATTACCGGCCAGTACATTGATTACGAGTCGGCTGAATACGATACTGAAATAGACATGCTGTTAATCCCTGATCTAAGCACCATCCGCGAAATCCCCTGGGCCCGCTACCCCAGCTTACATGTTATTCACGATATCCATTACGTTAGTGGTGCCCCGGTACCATGCGCTCCAAGAAACCAACTTAAACACATTCTTGAGCTGTACAAAAAACAGGGCTGGCAACCAGTCGTCGCCCCCGAATTAGAGTTTTATCTAACCAAGAAAAATATTAATCCTGACATGCCACTCGAGCCTCCGGTAGGTCGATCTGGCCGGCAAAGTGTAGGGCGGCAATCTTATTCAATGGCGGCTATCGATGAGTATGAGCCAATCATTGAAGATATCTATCAATTTGCCGAGGCACAGGGGCTGATAATTGACACTATTATCCAGGAGGGCGGCGCCGCACAGCTTGAGATAAACATGGAT
Organism: Osedax symbiont Rs1; assembly: GCA_000416275.1. Classification (GTDB taxonomy): domain Bacteria; phylum Pseudomonadota; class Gammaproteobacteria; order Pseudomonadales; family Balneatricaceae; genus Rs1. The sequence goes on along the minus strand of ASZJ01000149.1, from coordinate 8,979 downwards.
CACGGAGATCCGCTAGTTTTAGCCGACAGTGTCTTTTTGTTTAAGCGCTTAATTCGTGAGGCGGCACTCAAGCACGGTTGCTATGCGACTTTCATGGCCAAACCTATGACCAATCAGCCAGGTAGCGCCATGCATATTCATCAATCGGTGGTTGATTCTGTGACTGGCAAGAACATTTTTAATGATGAAAATAACCAGCCCACCGATCACTTTTATCATTTTATTGGCGGTCATCAAAAGTACTTAGAAGCGGCAACCTGTATTTTAGCGCCCTATGTTAATTCCTATCGCCGACTGGTACCTAGTGGCTCTGCTCCGATCAATCTGGAATGGTCATTTGACAACCGATCGGCGGGGATCCGCGTGCCCAATAGCTCACCAGAATCCAGAAGAGTGGAAAATAGAATTGCCGGAGTCGATACCAACCCGTACAACGCGATTGCTGTCAGTTTAGCAACCGGCTATTTAGGCATGATGAACTGCATCAAGCCTCGCGATCAATTTATTGGTGAAGCCTATAACGCCGATTACGGTCTGCCCCGCGGCCTACAGGAGGCACTGCTTAAATTTGATCAGTGCACCGAGCTCAAGGAAATTCTCGGCGAGCAGTTTTCCAATATCTATCTAAAACTTAAAGAACATGAATTTGATGAATTCATGCAGGTGGTAAGTCCTTGGGAAAGAGAGTACTTACTGCTGACCGTCTAATTCTAATCATCCGCGTAGCTAACCTTGTACGCTAGCTACGCACTTTACCTTATCCAGTTTTTTTCTGATCATCTAAATTTATTCAAAGATCAGAGAATCCCATTGATTTTATTGCAGGAGAACCAACCAATGACACTCAATACTCAACAATTGCAGCACAGCAACTCAGCTCACCACATGCAACCTTTCTCTGACAATAAAGAGCTGGCTGAAAAAGGGGCGCGCATTATCGTCAAAGCTGACGGCTGTTATATTTGGGATTCAAACGGCAACAAAATTCTCGATGGTATGGCCGGCTTATGGTGTGTCAATGTGGGTTATGGTAGAGATGAAATTGCCGACGCAGCTGCCAAGCAAATGCGTGAGCTGCCCTATTACAATACTTTTTTCCAAACCAGCCATCCACCGGCGATTGCCCTGGCAAAAAAATTGGCAGAAATAGCCCCCGCGCACATCAACCATGTATTTTTTACTTGTACTGGCTCCGATGCAAATGACACCACGCTACGCATGGTCCGCCATTACTGGGCGAGCTTAAAACAGCCACAAAAGAAGATTATTATCTCGCGTAAAAATGCCTATCATGGCTCCACGGTCGCCGGTGCCAGTTTAGGTGGCATGAAAGGCATGCACGAGCAGGGCGATCTGCCGATTCCCAACATTCTCCATATCAGTCAGCCCTACTGGTATGCTGAAGGCGGAGATACTGATCCAGAAGCTTTTGGTTTGAGCCGCGCACAAGATTTAGAAACTGAAATATTGCGAGTCGGTGCAGATAAAGTGGCCGCTTTCATCGGCGAGCCAGTCCAAGGTGCCGGTGGGGTTATTATTCCACCAGCGAGCTACTGGCCTGAAATTCAACGAATTTGCGATAAATACGATATTTTATTAATTGCCGATGAAGTGATTTGTGGATTTGGCCGAACCGGCAATTGGTTTGGCTGTGATACTTTTGGCATCAAAGCTGACTTTATGCCGATAGCCAAAGGTTTAAGTTCTGGCTACCTGCCGATTGGTGGTGTCTTACTCAGCGATAGAGTTGCCAAGGTGTTAATCGATGAAGGCGGAGAATTTAATCACGGCTTTACCTACTCAGGTCACCCCGCCGCCTGTGCAGCTGCACTGGCAAACATCGAAATTATTGAGCGCGAAAACTTAGTCGCCAGAGTGCGTGATGGCATCGGCCCCTACATGCAAAAACGCTGGGCTGAGCTAGGCGAGCACCCGATTGTTGGGGAGGCGCGCATGGTTGGCTTAATGGGAGCACTAGAACTTAGTGGCAACAAGAGCAAACGCGCCGCTTTTAAAGCGAAAGAGGGAACAGTGGGCTTACTCTGTCGCGAGAATTGTTTTGCCAACAATTTAGTGATGCGCCATGTCGGGGACAATATGATAATCTCTCCACCACTGACCATCAGCCACGCAGAAGTCGATGAGTTAATTGAAAAAGCTAAGCGCTGTTTGGATCTTACTTGGCAACAAGCCAAAGACGCTGGCTACTGCTCTTAATAGCTCGATTGTCTAGCGCTGCAAACTTTCGCTGCATAATCGTACGCTGCATATAGGTGAATTAGGTGAATATAATATTATGAAATTTTCTGGTCGTTTTTTACATGACAACGATACTGCAGGTAAATATCCTAATTCCTATTATGCAGCGACCGCCAATACAGCCTTAGATCTGCCTTGCCAGCAAGGGGAGGAAGCCGCTGATGTTTGTATTATTGGCGCCGGTTTTACCGGCCTATCAGCAGCCCTGCAGCTCGCTAAATCGGGCCTAAAAGTCATACTATTAGATGCGCACCGAGTCGGTTGGGGCGCCTCTGGTAGAAATGGTGGCCAGCTTGCAACCGGGCAGAGAGTAGAGCAGGGCCCTCTAGAAAAAATGGTTGGCAGGGAAGATGCCAGAAAACTTTGGGACTTGAGCTTAGAGTCGGTCGCTTTATGTAAAAAGCTCATCAAAGAACACCAGATAGACTGTGATTTAACTCCGGGAGTTTTGCACGTTGATCACAAGCCCGCTTATGTGCCTGAAACGAAAGAATATGTAGAAAAGTTACAGACGCAGTACGACTATTCCCAGATCCGTTTTGTCGATCGAGAGGAAGTGCGGGAGATGGTCGGCTCAAATGCCTACTATGGCGGCAGCTTAGATAGCCAATCTGCGCATATCCACCCTTTAAACTTTGCTTTAGGTTTAGCTAAAGCTGCGCTTAAAGCAGGAGTTACTATCTATGAACAATCAGCAGTACTTCGCTATACGAAAACAGATCCGGCGATTGTCACGTTAAAAAACGGTGTTATCACCGCGAAATTCGTACTTTTAGCCTGCAATGGCTACCTGGATGATTTAGATAAAAAAGTCGCCAGAAAAATAATGCCGATCAACAATTATATAGCCGCTACTGAGCCCTTGAGTGAGCAACTGGCACGCTCGCTAATCAGAGATAACGTCGCGGTTGCCGATTCAAAATTTGTGATTAATTATTTTAGACTTAGCGCCGATAATCGGATGCTGTTTGGCGGCGGTGAAAGTTATCGCTTTAAATTCCCCAGCGATATCAAGCAGTTTGTCACTAAACCAATGCTGGAAATTTACCCGCAGTTAAAAGGGCTGAAACTTGATTACGCTTGGGGTGGAACACTAGGCATCACGGTTAATCGCATGCCCTACTTTGATAAGTTAGCGCCTAATGTGTTGTGTGCTATGGGCTACTCAGGACACGGTATAGGCATGGCGACTTTAGGAGGAAAATTGATGGGCGAAGTTATCCAAGGTCAAGTAGAGCGCTTTGATATTATGGCCAAGGTTAAAACCCACTCTTTTCCAGGGGGCACTTTACTGCGGTGGCCCGGGTTAGTCTTAGCCATGACTTACTATTCAATTCGCGACAAATTATAGTGCTAAAGACGCCTCCTTTGAAGATAGAACTTTTATAGGCGAGTTATTAGCACTAAAACAATCTGTTTTTGATCAATCAATTGACTACTTCAAACCTGATTGAGAGCGATTTTTCTAAATAGCCCAAGAGCTCACTCTTCGCTATGCTGCTGCGATTTAATCTAAGGGCTGTTTAATCTAAGCGCTGTTAATCTAAAAAATCTGAATTCAGCTCGATCACTTTTAAAACATCTGCTTGCTTAGCTCTAGCGCTATCTAATCGCTGGTATTTACTGTCGTACACTTCAATCATACCGGTTTGATAAAACACCGTGGTTCTATCGCCATCATATGCCGCCATTTTACTCCAGCTATTGATGAGTAGCAGCGGATGACTCTTTTGTAAGTCAAGTGGCCAGCCATTGCTGTATTTATCAAATCCACCTTCACAACCTAAAACGTCGCGCATCAACGTAGGTACTAGATCGACGTGACTGGTTAAATGTCGGTAAGTTTTAGCCTTTTTATTGGGGTAGACAATCACCATTGGCACCTTACTTTGCCATGCAAAAAAATTACTATTGTGCCCCCAGCTATTACTTTTCGTCTCATTAAATTCTTGCCCATGATCACTGGTTAAGACAATAATAGTATCATCGTACTCGCCTGAATCTCTCAAGTTCTGAATCGATTCACCGATCAGTGTATCAATAAAATTTAATGAATTTTTATAGCGATTAAAAAACTCTAGAGGATCGGAATCGTTGTCTAGTGACGCATAGGAAACCGACTGCAAGCTAGGTTTAAACTTAAGTTCAAAATCACTGGGCATAGCATAGCCGTGGGCAGCATCGTAAAATAGTAAACTGAAAAATGGCTGACTGCGATCGCGCTGCTCTAAAAACTGTTTGAATTTTCGAGTAATCTCTAAATCTCTGGCTACCTTGTTAGCACCTACTGTACGTAGATCAATCTTGTCCTTAACGCTGGAGAACACCGTTCTATCAAACTCAGGACTAGTCAGGGCGGCACTGGCAAACACTCCAAACTGATAATTATTTTTGTCTAGTGAATCAATCAAAATCGAGGGAACACCTTCATTCAAGGCGGTCTTCCAGTAGCTGCTAAAAACCCCATAAAAAAGGCCGAAAAAGCCAAATCGAGTAGCATTGCCGGTACTGTAGTGATTTAAGAACTGCGAGCCTGAGCTAGCAACGGCGTAGGTATTGGGCATCACATCTGCGGTCATTGCATCAAAGCGCAGCGCATCCACCATGATAATTAGCAAATTTTTTCTTATTCCGGTCTCTTTTTTACAAAAATCAGCTTGTTTAGGGTAGTTAAATATTCCTTCGACAGCGGCATCCACTGTCACCCCGACATCACTGGTATCGACTAAGCTGTACTTTTGAAAGAATCTGCGGGCAGTTAATGGCTGAGCCCAGGGAATGACCGCCAGCTGGCGCATCACAGGTTGGTATAAGCGCGCGTCTGACCATGCATAAATCCCCTGTCCAGCCCCCATAATCACGATAATTAACAAAAAAAACAACCAGCCACGATTACCTTTGCGCTGAGTGATGCGCTCGGCTAGATACAAGCCCAATAGCGCCGTACTAATGACGAAGGCCACAAAAAGCGCAGCGTAAAAGTAATCTTGATTGGAAAATTCAAATATATCGCCTGCGGCACCGCCTGTAACAAGCCCCCAAACCATGGCATTTATATGAAATTTATAGAGCGTAAAAAGCTGCACGTCAAATATTACAGCGCCAATAAATGCAGCAAAAACCAGCGCTGAAATAGAGAAAATCAACCGCCGGCAAGGCAGCAGCAAATTAACTAAATGAATCGGCAGCGACGCCAAAAATGCAAAGCAGATAAAGTGCCCTAAAAATGCTAACAGCACGAAGACTTTGGCTAAGTTATCACTGGGAAAAGCAAAGCTTCGGTAATAGAGACTCGCTATTAGCGCCGCCAATATCCCAAAAACCACTGACATCCATAAAATTAAGCGACTTCCTTCGATTCTATTCATTTTTTCCTATTCTGCCGTCTACAGATAAAACTGAGCTGATAAATTAAGTCGCTATAATATATCAATACTGAGCTTCTCGGAATAGAATTTCTGCGCTTTGCTCGCTTGCACTCAGAAACAGCTGCTCACCGCTGTTTCCGGGTGCATTAAGCCTGCTCTATTTTGTCACAAATATAGGCTCCGATCGGGATTGCCGAGGTTGCCGCAGGTGAGGGTGCATTGCACACATGCAAACTGCGCGCACTGCTGGCAAACAAAAAATCATGTACTAGAGAGCCATCTCTCAGCACCGCTTGCGCGCGAACTCCCGCAGGGTATGGCTGTAAATCTTGGCTGGTCAATTGCGGACAGTATTTTTGTACCAGCTTTAAGTAACCCGGTTTATAGAGGGAATTTTTAGTTTCAATTAATCCGGTCTTAAAGTTATTTCTCAGCACTTTCCAAAAGCCAGCAAAGGTCAGCATCTGCCAAATATCTCGGATATTAATATTTATTTTTCCATAGCCCTCGCGTTTCCATCCCTGTACCGCATTTGGGCCGACGGTGACACTGCCGTCAATCATCCGCGTTAAATGCACCCCCAAAAAAGGCAGTTCAGGATCGGGGATTGGATAGATTAGATGGTTGACTATCTGGTTATACTTGGCGGGGAGTTGATAGTACTCACCGCGAAATGGGATGATTTGAAAGTCGGTTTTAATACCTAACATTTTAGTCACACGATCCGCCATTAAACCTGAGCAGGTCACTAGAAAACGAGTTTCAAAACTAATTTTTTTACCGGCAGCGTTAACATCGAGCACGATTTTATCTGCTGTTTCCTGCAGCCCAACCACTTCATGCCCTAACAGAGCAGTGCCATCGAGTTGTAAAAAGCACTCGGACATTTTAATCGTCACTTGTCGATAATTAACAATCGCGGTGTCTTTGACAAAAAGAGCCCCTAGCCCGGTGATGTTTGGCTCTCTCTCATGCAATTGCTCTGCATTGAGCAGTTCAACATCGATGTCATTTTCACGACAGCGCTGCAGTAGCGCCTGCATTCTGATTATTTCTTGTTCAGTGGTCGCCACCAGTAATTTACCGCAGCGATTAAAAGGTATTTTGTGCTCCTCGCAAAAAGCGGCGGTAGCCTGAATACCCAATTTACAAAACTTGGCTTTTAAGCTGCCCGGTGCGTAGTACACCCCAGCATGCATCACCCCGCTGTTGTGGCCAGTTTGATGCTGAGAGTACGACTGCTCTTTTTCTAATAATAGTATTTTCTTTTGCGGATAGCGCTGCTGTAATTGCCATGCAGTGGAGACACCGACAATCCCCCCCCCTATCACAATGTAATCGTAGATCATTAACCTTAACACCCCTCTTTTAATCATAAGATACTAACTTGGCACACTGTAAATCTGTACTTCTGCATGCCAAGTTTCCAATACCTGCACTAACCAAAACTCTATATCAACGAGTGAAATGACCGCGCTGGCGCAGTAATTCTCTACTTAAATCAGGATGAGCGATGAATTTATCTCTACCGTGTAGCCAGCAGTGGTTTTGTACCACTATCATTGATCCCAGTGGAAGTTTTACTTTGATATAATTTGGCTCAGCTTCTAAAGACTCACCCATTTCATACAAATAACGTCCTTGCTCTCTATCTTTAGGCTCGGCAAATTGATCGATGTACAGCAAGTGTGGCTTGCCCTGCGCATCTTCCTCGAAAAAGACCGGATGGACCACTTTTTCTGTGACATTTTTTGATTTCGGCGCCGACCAAACAACATCTTCTTTAGCCAGTGGATGCTGTTGAAATTTCTCTAGCTCCTGCCAGTCATCAAGGTGTAGGATCAGTGAGTCGCCGCCCTGCATATTCTCTTCCGCCAATTTTTGCATTAACACAAAATCGGTCCGATGCTGTACATAAGTGCCATCATTATGTAACTCCATTCGCCGGTGGGCCTGTCTTAAATAGCTATCAGAGTCATCCAGGTTAGAGACAGTAAATCTCGCATAATAATGACCGAACATCGCGTCGTGATCAGCGATACCAATTAAATGAGCGATCGCTGTCGACAATTTTATAGAGAGCTCTACATCAATAGCTGCATCACCATCACTCGTATCGCCATGCTGATATTCAGAGTTGAGCAGGAAAGCCGCTCTATTTCTGTCGCGCATAATATCATGCAGGCACACACCCAGCGTATTGTTAGTCAGTTTATCTAAAATATCCGCCACTGCAAAACGCAAAAATGGTTTGTATTCCAATGCCTGCACTGGCCATTGCTGTGTCTGCTGCGCGAATTCACTCATTAAATCATGACTCAAACTCACCACTTGCAAACGGCTATTACCCGGGTAGGCGCTAAGGCTAAAACCTGCAGTTGAAAATTGCTCAACTTTTGAAAGATGTAAACTCGTCATTTGCTGCACTCCGCTATAGAAATAGGTGTAAATAAATCGTCATAACTACATAATGTCGACATTATTATAATTCGTCAACATTTATTTTGATATTTGTTACTTAACTATTGTCTCGCTATCCCTTAAACTGCTCTGATCATTCTTCAGACGAACTCGTTTTACATGCCATTATCTAAAACCAACAATTTAGTAAGCTGCGATAATTTTGCCTCTCAAGTGCTGATCCAGCTTAAACAAGATATTTTGACTGGCTTTTTCAAGCCCGGAGAAAAGTTACTGATGGCACGCTTGAAAGAGCGTTATCAAGTAGGTATTAGCCCGCTTCGAGAGGCGCTATCCCAACTGCTCGTAGAGCAATTAGTCATAGTCGAGAACCAGCGTGGATTTAGGGTTCACCCGATTTCTAAACAAGAAATGTTAGATATCTATGAAACCAGAGCAAGCATTGAGCGGCTTTGCATTGGGTTGGCTATCGAAAAGGGGGATGACGAATGGGAGGCAAATATTTTGGCTTGCGCTCATAAGATGAATAAGTTTGCCGAACAGATTGAAAAATCACCTCAGGAGTGGGAGCTGCGCCATCAAGCTTTTCACACTGCGATAGCCGAGGGTTGCTTGTCGCCTACACTATTGCAGGTACGCCGTTCACTGTACGAAAAAGCGGCTCGCTATAGAAACTTGTGGTTGAATACCAATATGGTTGATCCCAAGACCTTTGATGATAATCAAAATGACCATCGCTTACTGGTCGATGCCCTCCTCAATCGAGATTCGGCACTTGCAAAGCAGATAATTAACGAGCATCTATTGAGTCCGAGTCGTCTCCTAAGCAAAAATTTTCAAGACTGATACCTGAATATGTGACTTCAAAGTGAATACAGAGTCCTGAATCCGTGACTTCAAAGTGAATACAGGTAACTTCTCAATAACACGG
>ASZJ01000148.1 GCA_000416275.1 Osedax symbiont Rs1 | reverse complement strand
GGCTTTAATTGGCGTAAGCTATAGTAGATTGGCCCGTGTTATTGAGAAGTTACACACAGTGCAGTGAAGTCACTGATTCAGGCAATATTAATTGGCATAAACGAGCGGCGCTTGGACATTCTGCTTAGCGGCCATTTTTCCCAAATATAGCTCTGCAATCACTAGGTTTGGCACCCAACACAGCCAGGCGACAGTCTGATAGGCTTCTGCAAAATCTGCGCCTAATGCCGTTAGCCCCCCAAGCCACAACCTCAGTGTGACGAAAGCTAAGGTCAGAGCGTAAGAGCGAATCATCCAGCGCCGATGCGACTGCCAATCTCCGTTTACAATTTGCCAATAGGCGATCAAAGTACTCGCTCCCCAGCAGATAGCCAGTAAGGAAAATCCGATATGCGTGGTCAGACCTCCCTGAGAGATCGGAGCAATGATCAATGCTGAGGGTGCTGCTATAGCGACACCGAGCAAGTACAACCAGCCTAAACAGCGATGTAGCTTGGCTCTCTTCTTTCTAAACTCCCCCCAAAACTGCAATGGACCGGCCAGCGCGGCTAGTATCGCAGCTGCTATATGTGAGATTAAAAAAATTGTTAGGACACTTGCAGGGTAAACCTCGGGGCGAAAACCATAGGGCATCCCCGGAATAAAATATGCCGCTGAATACAGACATAAGATCAAGACTAAAAGACACATCACAATCCAGCCAATCTGACGGATACGTTGTTCACTATTCATTTTTATTGCCTATTCTAGATCTCAAAACCGACCCTGCATCACCTTTAGCCAGATGAGTGTGGCACTTGTGATTATGCAAAGTATCCTAAGATACAAAAGGTTAACTTCAGCGAAAACTTTACACTGTAAAGATTGCGATTTAAACACAATAATCTTGACACTGTCAAGCTGCTGTCATTAAATTTACATATGTCAAATAAAACCGTTAAATCACACCACCATGGTGACTTGCGAGAAGCGCTTATCAATTCCGGAATCCAACTGTTAAATGAGGGGGGAATGAACGCGCTAAGCTTGCGAAAATGCGCGGCAGCGGCCGGTGTATCACATGCAGCACCCGCACATCATTTTTCTGGTTTACAGGGACTCGTTGCAGCTATTGTCGATCGAGGCATGGCAATGTTTGCCTGCGCCATGCAAAAGAAAATTGATCAGGCTGATAATGAGCCGATTGCACGGCTTTTAGCGATGTGTGATGGCTATTTAGGATTCGCCATTGAAAATGAAGGCCTGGCCTATTTAATGTTCAATCAAAAAAATGACTTTATGGAAAACCAACAACAGGGCAGAAACGCCAACGCCGCCTTCAACATTTTGGTCGATAGTTGCGCGCCATTTAAAGACGGGCCAAAAGGGCCTCTGGCAACTCAGTACGCAGTTTGGTCTCTCATACAGGGCTATACTCACTTATTTCAAATGGGCCAACTCAAAGCAGACCAAGCCTGCCCAACAGTTGATTTTACAGATCTGTTAGCTATGCTTAATTTAGAGATAGAAAGCAATATCGATTGCTGACTAAAAATTTTCCGCTTAGCTGCTGAGTAATTGATGATTAAGGCAATGACAATAAGTATACTGGTGGTCTGGCAAAAGCCGTCAACACAAAGCTCTAATTTCTCGGTACGCCCGCAGAAGCTCCTCAGAAGATAGCCCAAAGCTAAACATCTGTATTTTGCTATCGAATAAGTATCCGTTTTACAGACCTTCATGTTGTCCCACTAATTTTATGGTACGAGAGACGATGACCGCCATTGGAAAAATAAAGTCTTTAAGCAAATCTATTTTTGTCGAAGCTCCGAACGGTCGGCGCTGGCGACTCTACCAACACAATCAAATCTTCGCCGGTGATAGAATTTTTTCTACAGCCAACGAAAAAGTAGAAATCATTCTTAATAATAACAGCTTAGTGATCATTGAAGACGGCCAAAGCTGGACCCCCACTGACGAGACCTTCCCAATGGCCGATGAATATTTCGTCGCCGATGCGACGCTCAGCGAAAGTGCCAAAGGAAAAACCTCGACCATCGAGCAATTATTACAACAGTTATTAGTGACCGAAGTGACCGGTAGAAGAATGCGCCCATATAGCTCGATCGATGATCTAGCCGATGCTGAATTACACTTCTCTGAGCGGAGGATAAGCTAGCAACAAATCTGCCTATCCAAGTTAATAAAGGAACTTCTGCACACATTTATAATAATTGTTAAAGACCAAGATTCTCAAATTATTCCCATCCAGAAACAGCTGCCGACGGTCAATACCCCACTAGCTGTAAAGATAGCTTCTAACTTCTAACTTCTAACTTCTAACTTCTTACTCATCTTGTAACTTTTTATTTGGTAATCTTGTGCCTCATATAAAGATTTTGCCTTACCATTAAAGGCATACACAGTTAGCAAAATTTCTACTGCACCTTGCTGCTGAAAATAATTCTCGATATTGGCAATCAGTTCTTTAGCCAAACCTTTACCGCTGTATTGGCGATCTACAACTACTTCATCAATATTGGCCACGACTTTCTCGGCTAAAATAAAGGACTGTTGCACTGCAACGCTCCCTGCCACTAGCCCTATAATCTCTGCGCCGAGTCTCGCAATCAGTACTTTGTAATGATCAGCTTTCAACAGTTCAGCAAAGCCTGCTTTTGTTCTGAGCACTGCCATCTCTGTGGTCGCTTTAAACTCTTCGCTATCCGCTTGATAGTGATAGTCATCACTCAATAAATACAGGGCTTTAACCCCCTCAAAATCAGCTATTCGAGCAGCGGAGATTTCAATTTTCAGCTTATTTAACATAGACGCTCTCTATCTCAGAAATTAGTGACTTGCAAGTCACACTTAGTATCAGCTATTGATCCACTATGAAGCCATGAATTCAGGCCTTAACTACCGACAATAATTAAAGTCTAATTTTAGAATATAGCACAAGATTTTGATTTTATAGAACCATAAACCAACGACTAACTTTACCAATCAGATAATGGTTTAGATTATAGCTAAGTCATTTATTTGTAAAAAACTCTTTACTTTAGATCAGTCTGTGCAGATACAGCGCTAATCAGGTAGTGTTTTGTTGTTCCTCTGAGTCCTTGCTAAGTATTAGATTTTTTCGGTTTTAGCGTTTTCTCTGTGCAGCGAAGCGCCTCTGCGATAGAGAAAAGACTTTAAAAGATTAGTTTTACCACAGAGGGCACAGAGGTCACAGAGGAGGGACTTAAAAGACTAAAACCTAGAAAATTGTTGTTTTGACTAAGAATTAGGTTTGTTGGTTTTAGGGTTTTCTCTGTGCAGCGCAGCGCCTCTGCGGTAGAGAAAAGACTTTAAAAGATTGTTTTACCACAGAGGGCACTGAGGTCACTGAGGAGGGAATTAAAAGATTAAGAGCTAGATGATTGCTGTCTATTACTAGGTATTAGGCTCGTTGGTTTTAGTATTTTCCCTGTGCAGCGTAGCGCCTCTGCGGTAGAGAAAAGACTTTAAAAAATTGTTTTACCACAGAGGTCACAGAGGGCACAGAGGAGGAATTTAAAAGACTAAGACCTAGCCCGCATGTTGCACCAACTAGTCACTTGACAATAGTCAC
>ASZJ01000147.1 GCA_000416275.1 Osedax symbiont Rs1 | reverse complement strand
CAGGGTCTTCTCTGTGCAGCGTAGTTGACTGTATGATCTCGGTGGTGAAAAAAGACTTTAAAAGATTGATTTACCACAGAGGTCACAGAGGACACAGAGGAGGGATTTAAAGATTAAGAGCTAGAAAATTTTTGTCTATTACTAGCTAGGTACTAGGTACTAGGTACTAGGTGTTTGGTTTTAGTGTTTTCTCTGTGCAGCGAAGCGCCTCTGTGACCTCTGTGGTAAAAAAGCCCTTAAGATTTTGGTTGTTGGTCTTGCTAAGTCTTTGGCCTTTCTAGTCTTCTAGTGTTTTCTCTGTGCAGCGCAGCGCCTCTGTGACCTCTGTGGTGAAAAAAGCCCTTAGGATCTTAGTTGTTGGTCTTGCTAAGTATTTGGTCTTTCGATTCTTTTAGGGKYTTCTCTGTGCAGCGCAGCGCCTCTGTGACCTCTGTGGTGAAAAAGCCCTTAGGGTTTTGATTGTTGGTCTTGCTAAGTSTTTGGTCTTTCTAGTCTTTTAGGGTYTTCTCTGTGCAGCGTAGTTGACTGTATGATCTCGGTGGTGAAAAAAGACTTTAAAAGATTGATTTACCACAGAGGTCACAGAGGACACAGAGGAGGGATTTAAAGATTAAGAGCTAGAAAATTTTTGTCTATTACTAGCTAGGTACTAGGTACTAGGTGTTTGGTTTTAGTGTTTTCTCTGTGCAGCGCAGCGCCTCTGTGACCTCTGTGGTGAAAAAGCCCTTAAGATCTTGATTGTTCGACATTACTAAGTATTTGCTCTTTCTAGGCTTCTAAGGTTTTATCTGTGCAGCATAGTGCCTCTGTGACCCAGAGAAGAGATTAAAAGCATGGTTTGCTTTTGCATTGTGTGGCAAAGACACAAGGCTAATCAGGTAACTAGATAGAAAGACCTTACTCGAATCATAGCGCCGCTCTCGCGGCGATGATCTCTATAAACGCTAACTAACGCTAACTAACGCTAGCGATTCCCGATCCTTTCTGCTGATTTTCTTTACGATAGCGTCGGCGTTGCACGACAACGACTAAACCCAACAATAATAGCGCGGGAATATACATCAATTGCTTCGGCAAGTGTTCTATAGGAACCCAAACTTTGAGTACTTGCTGATCGAAATCCAGTCCCGCTAGTTGTGCAGCACTCTCATAGCCAATATCATCGACCACATAATTGCCGCTATCATCTTTTACGATAGTCAATCCTGAACTCTCTAGCTTATCACTGGCGGATGCCCCCTCACCTACCGCTAGTAAAATCACGAATTCTCGTTCGCTACCTGCGTCATTTTCACCTAACACCGTAAAGCGCATTTCTTCGCCAGCCGGTGTGTCTTTAAGCTTCTCGGATATTTCAGCGGGAGCGACCACATCGAAACGCGGGGAGACTATATCCATCCAGTAGCCAGGCCTAAACAAGGTAAATGCTATCAACAGTAAGGTAATAGATTCATACCATTTATTTCGTACAAAAAAGTAACCTTGGGTCGAAGCGGCAAACACTAAGATCCCCACTGTCGCGACAATAAATACGAAGATACCCTCCAGCCAAGTTACATTTATTAATAATAAGTCGGTATTAAAAATAAACAAAAATGGTAGGGCGGCAGTTCTTAAACTATAGAAGAAAGCAACGAAGCCGGTCTTGATCGGATCGCCTCCTGAAACTGCTGCTGCAGCAAAGGACGCCAATCCTACAGGCGGTGTAACATCGGCCATAATACCAAAGTAGAAGACAAATAAATGCACGGCGATCAACGGTACTATTAAGCCATTTTGTTGCCCTAGCTCGACAATCACAGGAGCTAACAATGACGACACCACAATGTAATTAGCAGTGGTCGGTAACCCCATTCCCAATATCAAACTTAACACTGCTGTTAACAGCAGCATCAACATGACATTGCCCATCGACATTATTTCAACCAGTTCTGCCAGCACTAAACCGACACCAGTCAGAGAAACCGCACCGACAATAATCCCCGCTGTGGCCGTTGCAATACCGATACCAATCATATTTCGGGCACCACTGATGAGACCGTCAATTAGCTCGTTATAGCCTTGAATCATTTTTCCCTTAATATCACTATCTTGTCTGAAAAAAGCAAATAAAGGTCGCTGAGTCAGTAAAATAACGATCATTAACGCCGTTGCCCAAAAGGCTGATAAAGCTGGACTTAAGCGTTCAACCATCAAGCACCACACTAAGACCACTACCGGTAATATATAGTGGAAGCCTGATTTTATTGTTGGACCAAGTTCCGGCAATTCGACGATAGCAGCATTTGGGTCATCAATTTCTAGATCAGGGTATTGGGAACAGCTTTTAGCTAATCCTATATATACACACGCTAGCAGCAGCCCAACTATCCAGCTTGCCGCTCCACCAGCGATAGGTTTCAGCCAACCTAAACCGTAATAGACCGCAAATCCAACCGCTGCGATCGAGCCAAAACCAAATAGGAACTTAAAGACAAATACTATCAATGGGCTTGGCTCACCCCGACGTGGCAAGCCTTTCAAATCGGCTTTCATCGCCTCTAAATGTACGATGTAAACTAATGCAATATAAGAAATAATTGCAGGTAGGAAGGCATGGGTAACGACATCAAAATATGCCATATCGAGTGAGGTCGCCATTAAGAAAGCAGCGGCCCCCATAACAGGAGGCATAAGCTGCCCATTTACCGAAGATGCAACTTCCACTGCCCCGGCTTTTTCTGCAGAGAAACCAACCCGTTTCATCATTGGGATAGTAAATGTACCAGTGGTCACAACATTGGCTATCGATGATCCAGAGATCAAACCGGTCATTGCTGAAGCAACAACCGCCGCTTTAGCCGGTCCACCACGCAAATGACCTAAGCTGGCAAACGCGATTTTTATAAAGTAGTTACCGGCACCAGCCTTGTCTAACAGTGCACCAAAAAGCACAAATAAGAAGACAAATTTAGTCGAGACTCCTAAAGGCACGCCAAATACACCGTCGGTAGACATCCACTGAGTATCAGCTACCGCCCCAAACGAAGCTCCTTTCCAGGCGAGAATCCCCGGCATACTCTGACCACCAAAGCAGTAGAGTAAAAAGACTAACGCGACTACGGCTAGCGGCGCCCCCAGACAGCGAATAGTGGCCAGTAGCAAGAGCACGATACCTACGCAGGCAACCGCTATATCATATTCATTGGGGTTACCTGGTCGATAGGATAGCGACTCATAAAAAATGTACAGGTAGGCGGCAGACGCCGATGCCACTATAGCCAGCAGCCAATCGATGGCGGGGACATAATCCTTAGGTGATTTTTTTCCTGCGGGGAATGCGGTAAAAGCCAAGAAAATCGCAAACGCCAAGTGAATCGATCTCGCCTCTGTATCATTAAACACGCCGATCCCGATAATGTAAGGTAAAGGTGATGCTATCCATAATTGAAAGAGTGCCCAGACCAGGGCAACACCCGCTAAAAACTTGCCGATCGGCCCGCCAGGGTTGCGACCACCTGTATCAGTTGAGGCGACTAAGTCCTCTAATTCGGTATTACTGGTTGGTTGCTGTTGAGTTGAATCACTCATGAATTATCCTCAGTTACATGCTCTTATTGAGATTTTCCGTGTACTAAAGAAGGCACGTCTATGACGCGTGGCTATTTTACAAAAAATTATTATTTAATTTAATAAAGTAAAACCATTACATCATTACGATATGTATCACTCGGCATAAAAAAATATGGGCAGCCAAGCTGCCCTATTGAACAATATTCTGAATCCGTGGCTTCAAAGTGAATACAGAGCTTGCGCTATGTGCTGCAGTGAAGTCACAGATTCAGGAATATTATTACTTAAGCAATCCCGCCTCTTTAAAATACTTCACAGCACCGTCATGCAGAGGTGCAGAAAGGTTATTAACCACCATATCTTCTTTTTTTAGGTTGGCAAATGCCGGGTGTAATTTCTTAAAGCGTTTAAAATTTTCAAAGACAGCTTTAACCATTTGGTACATTGTCGCTTCACTGGTCGCCGTAGAGCTGACGAAAGTAGCACCAACCCCGAATGTAGTCACGTCAACGTCAGTGCCATTGTACATACCGCCAGGTATTGTCGCCTTGGCATAATATGCATTATCGGCAATCAACGCGTCAATCACTGGCCCTTCGACATTAATCAGCTGTACATCGCAAGAAGTACTCGCCTCTTTGATCGAGCCATTAGGATGCCCGGCGGTGAAAATGATAGCGTCTACATTATTGTCACATAGTGCTTGAGCTTGCTCTGCAGACTTTAATTGCGAAGCTAACTTAAAGTCGTCCATAGTCCAACCCATTTTACCCATCACCACTTTCATCGTCGCCAATTGACCTGACCCTGGATTGCCGACATTGACGCGCTTGCCCTTTAAATCAGCAAAAGTATTGATACCGGAGTCCTTGCGGGCAACCACGGTGAAGGGCTCACCATGTACAGAGAAAACAGCGCGTAAATCGGTGTATGCTCCATCTGGGAATTGATCAGCGTTAGTCCCATTATAGGCATTGAACTGCACATCTGACTGCGCAACCCCCATGTCCAAATCTCCGGAGCGAATACCATTGATATTCTTTACCGATCCTCCCGTTGTATGAGTACACTTAATTCCATGCTCTTTGGTTTTCTTATTGACCAGCCGGCAAATTGAACCCCCGACCACATAATACACCCCTGTTTGACCCCCGGTGCCGATAGTTACGTAAGTTTCAGCGGCAGCAATTGAACCTGAAAATGCTGCAGCGATTGCTACACTACTTGACAGAAGTGCCGTGGCTAGTTGGTTTTTAATTGATTTTTTATTTAAAGACATAAGAGACCTATTATTGTTATCGGATAAAATTTTGACTGTCGATTAATTTCCTTTATATCGTGCAGACAAAATGGGAGACGTTGCAGATAGCTATTATTACCAACTATTACCAACAGGCGGCGTAGTAAACTTATATACACTTTCCTTAGTATGCTTATAAATAGCTGACTTGACTGCACCACATAGTGCAAGCTGTTGATTATTCAGCAGTTAGATGAATACCCACTAAACTTATCGGTTTTATGCATCGATGCATTTATATAGCGAATGCAGGACGCATTTGAGCTTGCAGTTAATATTTTTTAATTTCCACTGTAAAAACAACAATTTACATTCTATACTCGCTTTTAAGCCACGGACTAAAGAAGATTAAAAAGGACCTATCTACTTCATAAAGTACGATCGCAAAAGGCGTTAATATTATATTCAGTATTCGGGCTTATGTATAGTGCAAGAGCTCCTTTAGAATACATTCAGCTTGCTACCTGCCGTGCTAACTAGCACACCCTTGTGCGCCAGATAGTAAATTTAGGCTGTAGCCTCTTCTACCAACTCCTCTGCTCCTAAAACGTCTAACTGCTTAGCACTGAGAATCACTAGCGCTGTTCAAATTGGCGGCTTTTAACGGTAAAGAAGGTTGTCATTTTTTCTAATTTTTGCGCTTGATCACCTAAATGATAACTGGCATTGGATGCCTCCTCGACCATCGAGGCATTTTGAATGGTCAGCTCATCGATGTGCTTAATAGACTCATTTATTTCCGCCACGCTGCAGGACTGCTCTCTACTCAGCGAAGCGATTTCTTCAACGTATTCTGACGCTTGGCTGACACTGCTGACTATATCACTGAGCATTTCTCCAGACTCATGAGCAAGTCGCATTCCCTGTTTTACTTTATCTCTACTGTCTTTAATCGAAGCGGCTATTTCTTTCGCTGAATTAGCACTCAATCCCGCTAGGTTTCTGACCTCACTTGCCACCACACTAAAACCACGTCCCGCCTCTCCAACTCTTGCGGCTTCCACCGCTGCATTGAGAGCCAACAGCTTTATTTGAAAGGATATAGAATCAATCACACTAATGACTTCTGATATTTTTTTACTGGATTGACTAATCCCTATCATCGCCTGCAAAGTTAACTCAACGACCTCCCCGCCTTTTACTGCAAATTGACGAGTCTGATTGACTACGTCTCTGGCTTTCATCGAGAAATCGGCATTTTTCTGCAACTGCTGATTTATCTCTCCCATGCTGACCACGGTTTGTTGCAAACTGGCAGCTTGTTCTTCAGTGCGCTTATTTAGATCTAAATTAGCCAGTGCTATTTCTGCGGTACCGGATTTTACAGAATTTGCAGCCTCTTGAATTTGAGTAACAACATCTGTTAATTTATCACTGGTGACATTGACATTTGTTTTTAGTTTTTCAAAGTCTCCAAAATATACGCCCTCAATTTTTTCATTTAAATGACCATTTGCCATCGCAGTCATAACCCGCAGAGTGTCACTAGTTATTTTTTCTGTGACACTAACTAACTGGTTTACCCCCGCAGATAAACTGGCAAAAAAGCCACTTTTATCCGACATTGATATTCTTTCTGAAAGATCGCCAGCGAGCGCCTTATCCACCACAAGCTGCATCTCTTTTTCAGTGGCTAACTCCAAGGTTCTGTCCAACCACTCCAAGACCGTTCCCAAGCGCTGCCCCTCACTATTTAACACCGGATTAGCTAACAACAGCAGCTCTAAATCACCCACTTGGATGACCACTTTAGCTTCTTGATCGCCACTGGTAAGCGCTTTGATTTGCCCTTCTGCATTAGGCAGAATTTGTTGCAGGTTTATATGTTTAATTGATCGCGCGCTAAAGTCGGCATTATTGAGCTTAAATTGCGCTTCAGCCACCACAAAAAAGTCACTCATAGCATCGTTGGCATAAAAAACATTTTGCTCGACATCGACCACTAACATCTTGCTACTAATATTATCCAAAGCTTGTTTTATACGGGTATTATCAGCTAGAGCTTTTTGATCGGCTTTTATCCGAATATTTAAGTTGTTTTGCATACTCGCTAAAGCACGCTGCAGATCACCTATTTCACATTGGGTGGTAGCTAAAATTTTATTATTTAAGTGACCCGCCGCAATTTTTTCAGCGATCGCCACTGACTCAGCGATAGGAGTAGAGATACTTCTTGCTATCAATAGCGCGGTCACGCTGACTAAAATTATTGATATTATAGAAATCAGTAAATTTAAATATATAGCGCTAGTGACGGCAGTTAAGGCTTCATCCCGGTCAAGTTCTGCAATAATCCCCCAGTTTAATCCTTTAATTTTCAGCCTAGAATACGATGAAAGCACCTCATTTCCCCGATAGCTAGTCAAAGTGGCTTGGCCACTCTTTACCTCTGACAACGCATTGCTGGCAACGGTGTTAACCGCCAGTTGTAAAACGCTAGCACTCTCTAAAAATCGAGACTGCGAACGCATCAATCGATCTTCCCCTATTAAATAGGTCTCGCCGGTTTTACCCAGACCTGCACCGTCTTGCATGATATTATTAACCACCGAAACAGGCAGTTGAATAACCAAAATCCCTATCAGCTGATGCTCTGAATAAATAGGCGATGCGATAAATGATGCCGGCGCCATATAGGAAGGTAAATACTCTGAAAAATCCACCAGCACAGAGTGCATGTTTTTCTTTAACTTGAGTGCTTTGTTAAACACATCAGCCAAATTAGAATTTTTATAGGGGCCATTTTTCAAACTCGTGGAAAAATCCACTTCTTTGAAAACACTGTAGACAATATCGCCATTAATCGGCTCGATTAAAAACAGATCATGATAGTTGTAGTTTTTAATCAGTCGTCTTAACTCAGGGTGCAATTTTTTATGCACACGACTGTATGAGCTCTTATTTTCCGCCCGATCAAGCTTATCTTTATTGCCTAGCGAAAAGCGATTATTACTAATATACAGTGCCTGGGCGATCACTGAGTTTTTGCTCAAAGGTAACAGTTTTTCAGTTGCTATACTTGCACCATTGCGGGCAACGTATGAGTCATTAAAACTTGTTGCATAATAGTTTTTAACGCTTTTCTGATAGCTTCGATAGCTATCCCGATCTAGATCAAGTTCTGTAGACAGGCTGCTCATAGATGTCGAAAATTTTTGCATCGCTGTAACGATCGACTGACTTTTAGACAGCAAGCTAATCTGCTTCCCAACCTCTGCATAATAACTTTCTAGCTGCTGAGCTTTAGAGGCCCTGACCACATTTAAAATGCTGTACTGTGCTGCTAAGATGGAATTTCTAGCGGAAATCAAATCTATCAAACTAACCATAGTTAAAGGGACTAGACCAATTATGAGCATCGTAATCAGCAGTCGTTTGGATAGTTTTAAATCATTAAATTTCTTCAAATATCGCATATTCACCTTTTAATTAGCTCACTGAGATTTGTTGAACACACTTAACATCAACCTAAAAAATAGCTGCCAGATTAGAGTAGTCACTAGGATAATTAGGGAACCTTTGAACAAGCCCCACATTTTCACTGTGCGCCAGGGGCGGGTCTGACTTGTTAAGATGATCCTTAGCAGTGGCTGAAAGCAGCCTTTAATTATTTGTATCGCCAATATCGCTCAGTGCTAACATTTACCTAAATCCATGCATTCAATGTCAATACAGAGTGTAAAACATTGGTTTTACAGTGCTATCAAGACCTGAATAGCATGCTTAGATTGGGTAACCTTTTAATAACTATAGACCAATATTTTACTTTTATAACAAATTAGTCTCTTTTTCAGAGCTCACAAAGTGTCTGTTTTTACGATTAGATGGATTAAAAATTGGCAGCAAGCGAAGTTTATATACGAGCGGGTAACTGATTCAGCTATTAATGAGTTTTTACTACACAATAGGCAAAGCGAATCTGCAGCATAGTTAGTGAGGGTTTTCTCTGAGCGGTAGACGCTACAACTTTCGCCAGCTCAAAAGTGCAGCGCATGAATTTTCCGATCCTTAATTTGCCATTAATTCGGCAAACAGATTTAGCGGCTGCTTAAACTATTGTCGATCGGGCTCAATGCGAGCTTACGACAGTGGGGGCGCCAATAACTGATAAAGTGCAATGATATCGGCCAAGCTTTTTTTCTGTGGCGCTTTCATTAATTGATAGACAACTTTATTGCCCCCGTGGAACCTAAACACGGCGCGAGATGATTTCGACATCGCTTTAACGTGTGCTATATCTAGGGTATTTGCTGAAATTTCAAAGAATTCTGTATATGAATCGGCATATTTCTTAGTGGCAAAGTGCAGTATCGGTGAGCGCCACTGCAACTGATCTGCGACAATGCTATAGGCATTAAAATGCGAAGGCGTCGCTGCGGTATGAGTGATATTTAATCTCAACCACATCCGCGTATCATTTAGTCCAATGATCAGTTTAAAATCACTTTTACTCGCTCGTGTTTTAGGCGAGATAAGATAAGAGTCGTAGATTTCGTTATATTCAATTTTGGCGCCGAGTAGTAAATTGCGAATTTTAGCGGGCTGTTTATACTTCGAGCTGATGTTACGGATGTACTTTAAGTGCTGTTGCTCTATGACATTTCCGTTACTTAGCAGCAAAAACTGCCGCTTAAAACTTTGGTATTTTCCAACGATGAGTATTGATGAATTTTCAAATAATGGCTTTTTTTCGTAACTATCAGCAAGGTAAAGTGATTTTATCGGCGAGGATTTTCCGTACTTCCCCCCTTCGCTCTTTAATGATAATAAAAAATAACGATTACCATTTTCTAAAACAACGGGATAAAACTCGTAAGTTTTATGATCGGTCTCGACCGGGCTATCTTGGTCAAAGTAGCCTTTCATGCCAACAAATCTCAAGTAGGGAAGTTTATTTTTACATTCTGCAACGCGGCTAGTTTGACAAAATCTGAGAAAACCGTTTTTTTGTAACTCAAGCGGCTTTGATTTTAGTACGAAAGTTTCTTTGCCCTGCGGATTAAATATATGCTCGGCATTGGAGTCGTATCTCAGCGGCGTTTTAGGCGTGAAATTTGCCTGTTCTACTTTAATTAATTGACAGCCAGCCAGTAATAATAGAACAGCCGATAAGCCGAATCGAACATAGTTATTCATACACATCCTAGTTAGTATTTATCCATCGAGACCTCAGTATAACTTACCCAGAGGGTACGATAACTGCGCTCGCTAATACGGCGTTAAAAACCGGCTCATTATGCTCATTTACAGCAGTAATACCTATAAAAGAAGGGTACACTCTAGCCAAAGTGAGGGGCATACCAACTCCGCTATCTCACCGGTTTTTTCCCTGTCTTACCTTCGCTCGCAACGTTATGCAGAGCTCTCCCATCAATAAAACCGTCACTATAACCTGAATCAGTGATTTCACTGCATCACATAGCGCAAGCTCTTGATTATACAGCGGTTAGAAAAACACCCGCTGAAGCTATGGTTTTTATGCATGGATGCATTTATTGAGCGAATGCAGGACGCATATGAGTTTACAGCTAAGATTTTTCAATTCCACTGTAGAACCAATATCTTACACTCTGTATTCACTTTGAAGTCACGGATTCAGGTATAAAGATTAAGCGATTCATTTTAGTTTAGCGGTAATTGGGCTTTAATGTAATTAGTTGCAGAATTTAAGTGCCGCGCTGCAAGCTGCCTATTGGCGATCGCAAAAGCGGGCCGCAAATGTTTTTTTAGATATTGAGTGGCCTGTTTCTGGTCTATTTTTTTTAATTGACAAAACAGCGCCAGGGTAAAAACTACTTCATGTTCGGACAAACTTGACTGTCTATTGGCCGCTGCATTAAAGCAACTGCCGCAGCCGCCCCTAAAAGTGTATGCAGAATTAGCTAACATCACCCCAAACCCCATACACACAGCGAGTACTTCACTCGCCTCTAGTAAATGCGAATCTCCCCCTGGTGGCAGCTGTTTTGAGCGTATCAATAAATGTTGCGCAAATAGATGAGCATAAGTTGCAGACAAATCTTCTGGTTTCACCGTCTGTTGACGATTGTAGTTGATATTGATTGGCTCGCAAGCCGCCAGCGGAGCCAGCTCGCGCTGCGAGTCTCTGGCTATATGGTCGAACACTAAGTTTGCAGGAGCTGATTGATCAGGTTGCGCAATACTTATCGGCGCTGCGTGGCTCAGCACGAAAGGCCAGTGCGCAAGACCTGCATATTTGAGACTGTGCTGAAATATATTCTCTGCTTTCGCTTCAACACTCGCTATAGATCCGGGAAAAAACTGATTGTTGGGTAAAATCAAGCGCGAGCGCTGGTAAAACTCAGCGCTATCAAAGTGTCTTGTAGCCCAGTCAACACAGTCAATAATCCAAGTTGCACTGGAATCACTAATCAATTGCTTAGGCCATAAATAATCTTTCCATTGCAGCAGCATTACCAGGGCCTGATTGGCACTGTTGAGAGACTATTTTTAGGCGAGCCATCGACTAGTTTATCGGAGTACACCAGATAGATTAAGACGTTGCGTTTTTTATCGAGAAACCTCACCACTTGCATAGTTTTGAACAAGATTGAAGTTCGCTCTTTAAAGACCTTTTCGCCATCTTTTAGTGGTGTATTGATTTTAATCGGTCCCACCTGTCTACAGGCGATAGATGCATCAGAGGTATCTTCTGCCAATCCAAAACTACCAGAAATGCCACCTTTTTTAGCCCGTGATAAATGGCAGGAGACGCCGCTGATTTTCGGGTCATCAAACGCTTCAATAATTATTTTATGATTGGCGCCTATCAGCTTAAAAGTAGTATCTACGCTGCCAATTTGCTCGGCATTAACCATCGCGCTACCGGTGAAAAATATGACGCTACCGATAGCCACTAGATTTTTACCAAGACCTGCCAATAGGTGACGGGAATTGGGAGTTTTAGAGTTAATACTGTGTAACATTTTACCCTCCATTTTATAACCTACACTACCACTGAACGAAGAGCTAATTATACAAACAGCCGGTAATTGCTTTCAACCGGTAACTGCCTGCAGCAATAAAAGTTTTTTAGGGCGGGAGAGTTTTTTAATCGCCGCTTCACGTTTACATGCTGCAGAGCGATCGACACATTTTTCAAACCATACCAATTGCACAGGTCGTCGAGCTTGAGTGTACCTAGCACCGCCACTGCCGCGCCCATTATGTTCATTCTCACGCCTCACGCAATCGGTGGTGACCCCCGCATACAGAGAGCGATCCGCACAGCGAACCAAGTACACAAACCACTGTGATTTTTCCGCTCTGTCCGGCTCAGTGCTTTGACTGGTCAAATTGCAGATTTATCAGCTAGATGATTTTCGCAGAACCACTGTAGCTGGTCCTGTAACTGCACCACTTGTCCGACAATGATTAAAGCGGGTGCCGGTAATTTAGCGGTTGCCTGCAAGGACTCTAGAGAGGCGAGCGTGCCAACTAAGACTTGCTGATCAATGGCTGTGCCTCTGGAGACTATTGCAGCGGGAGTCTCTGCATCTTGCCCAGCATCGACCAGTTTAGAACAGATATCAGCTAAGTTGTGTAGCCCCATGTAAAAGACCACCGTTTGATTCCCTCTAGCTAACTGTGAATAATCTAATTCGCTACTGCGATTTTTTTGCTGGCCGGTGACAAAAGTGACACTTTGCGCATAATCTCGATGGGTCAGTGGAATGCCCGCATAGGTAGAGCATGCACTCGCGGCGGTGATTCCCGGTACCACTTGAAAGGGTATTCCCTGCGCCCTTAAACTTTGCAACTCCTCCCCACCACGGCCAAAAATAAACGGATCTCCTCCCTTTAAGCGCACCACACGCCGACCTTTAGATGCCTGTTCAATCAACATTTTGTTGATATCATGTTGTGGCACACTGTGATTATCTCTATTTTTTCCAACGAAGATCAATTCGGCATCTCTGCGGCATAACTCCATTATTTCTTTAGAGACCAACGCATCGTAGAGCACCACATCTGCCTGCTGCATCAGTCGCAGTGCTTTAAAAGTCAGTAATTCTGGATCGCCAGGGCCAGCCCCCACTAAATACACTTCTCCCGCGGGGAGTTTGGTATCGGCATTCTCTAATTTTTCTCTCATCAACGCATAGGCATCTTTTTCACGCCCCGCGAGCATTGTTTCTGCCACTTGTCCCTGCAGGACGCTCTCCCAAAAATTGCGTCTTTGGTTAATGGTCTTAAATTTAGCTTTGACACTCGATCTAAATTTCCCGGCTAACAGTGCCAGTTTACTGTAGCCGTTTGGAATTAGCGTCTCTAGTTTAGCCCTTAAAACCCTCACTAATACCGGTGCTTGTCCACCGGATGAAATCGCGATCACTATCGGAGAACGATCGACGATCGCCGGGAAAACAAAGGTGCAAAGCTGTGGGTTATCAACTACATTGACCGGTATATTGCGACTTAACGCATCTTCGTAAACCTGTCTATTTAGCGATTGGTCATCCGTTGCCGCTGTGACTAACAGCTTGCCATCCAGCAGATCAGCAGAGTATTCGCCAATCATGGCGGTGCCATTATTATCAGCGAGCAATTGCGCCAACTGCGGATCGATCTCTCGACTTATCACCGTGACAATCGCCTTGGTACGCACCAGTAACCTCGCCTTGCGCAATGCGACTTGTCCACCACCTACCAATAGAGCATTGCGGTTTTCAAGTTTGAAAAATAGTGGTAAATAATCCATGGCGGCATACTTTCTGTAAGTGACAATTAAAGGGTAGCACTGTACAGCATTTATCCAAGAGTCGGCTAAGAGTGCTCAAGGATGCTATATGTAAAGAGCTGAGTGTCGGCATTATGGCAGTCAAATTGTAAATAGACGACAATTTTTAACCCAAAGTCGCAACTGACGAACTAGCCGTCGCTGCAAGGTGATTTAGTGATAATCAATCAGTATTTAGCCACTATGTTGAGCAACCTATTTAAAACACAGTGACTCGATCAAATGTTGATTAAATTTTAGTGTGCAATCCACACTCTCTATTATCTAGCGCTTTGGTCGGATCAAAATAGGCGAATTCATGCGTTAAATCATGCTTAAACATGTAGTCGTCTAAGCGCATTTCTGACTGATGATATAAAGGTGCCACTTTGATGATCCCAGTTTGACTCGCAGACACTACATCTAGCGTATTTCTAAATTCAGTTTGCTCTTGGCGAATAGCATTCAACCAATAGTCCGGTTTAATCTCAGCGAGGGCACGCCTGAAAGGCTCCAACTTGACTTGCTCGGTAAATTCGCTGTGCAGTGCATTATCAACATCTGGCACCCCTTTCATCTGCGCATTTCGAAAGGCTGTGCTCTGCTGGGGAACATAAGTCAGCATATTGAGTGACAATTCAGCAATTACCCGCTGGGCGTAACGATAGGTAGCTGAGGTATTGTAGCCAGAATCGACCCATAATATTTTCAAGTCGGGCCGAATTTGCACTGCCATATGCAATATAACCACTTCATAGGGACGAAAATTAGTCGTTAGTATTGGGTTTTCAGCTTTATCTAGCACCCATTCAATGATTTGTTGCGGCTGTTTTCCAGCCAATTGCTCGTTGATTGCACTTAAATTTATACTCATGACAACTCCAAAAATATTATATCCGCACCAAAGCTAAACTTGTAGCTTTTAGCTTCTAACTAGCCACTAGCGCAAATGTGTCGGTTGATAATTAACCGTGATTTCGCTAAATGCATTACAAATTTGCTCCGTGTAAAGTTCATCCGCAATTTGATAAGCATTAAAGCCAGAGCGATGCATGTGGTCTAAACGATCGTAGCTAACATCACCGACGGCACGCACTTGGCCTTTAAAGCCACGACGGGTAACATTTCTTGCAATACTAAAGCCCCGCCCGTCTCTCAGTACTGGAAAATCGATCGCGATCAACGAGACTTCTTGTAAAACACTGGCTAATTCAGACAAATCGTCATCCCCTTTCACCAATATACCGGTTTTTTCAGGATCTAAGTTCAACCGCTCTCTGTGTGCAAAATAGACGGCGAGCGGATAAACCACGGCGTCTGCACTTTGTTGAGCGAGGGTCAACGTTCGCTCTACATCCGCAGCTAGCCGTTCACTGTTTAAAAACACCCAGTGATCTGTGCTGGCCTTACCATCAATGAGAAGTGGCATATACATACTCCTTAAAAGGCTCTAAGCCTATTCTTTTAATCACATCGCGAAATGTTTCTTCTGCAATGCGATGGGTGACGAAAACGTGCAGTATCTTTTCTACCGTATTAGCCACGTCTCCCGCTGCGATCGCTTTACCGATGGTTTTTCCTATAGAAGCATCTGTTTTTGAGCTGCCACCTAAGGTGAACTGGTAATAATTTTCACCTTTTCGGTCCACGCCTAAAATACCAATATCCGCGACATGGTGGTGCCCGCAGGCATTGATACAGCCAGACATATTTAATTGGATTTCTCCCAGGTCATACAGATAGTCCAAATCATCAAATTTACGGTTTATTTGATCGGCAATCGGCAGAGTTTCAGCATTTGCCAAGGCGCAAAACTCATAGCCAGGACAGCAAATCATATCGGTTAATGTACCGATATTGGCCCTCGATAAATTGGCCTCACTCAGTGCTTGCCACAGAGCAAAAAGCGCAGATATTTTGACGTCAGCGAGCACCAAATTTTGATCGTGGGTAGAGCGAATCTCACTGAAACTATACTGTTCAGCGAGATCGGCAATCAAATCCATTTGGCTATCAGTGACGTCTCCCGGCGGCAGCAAGTAGGGCTTTAAAGAAATAACCACGATGCGATAGCCATTGATCTTATGCTCTACGGTATTGCGCTCATACCAGGCCTTAAAACTTTCATCTCGGGCAAAATCTGCCGATAGGCCGGTATATGTTGCCATATTCAAATCATAGTCAGCCGGTGAGAAATAGCCTTTGAATTTTTCAATTTCAGCGACGCTCAAATGCAACTCGGAGTCTTTAGTAAAACTCAACCACTCCGCTTCGACCAGAGCCGCCATTTTTTCAATGCCCAGCGCTTTGACTAAGATCTTAATTCTCGCTTTATACTTATTATCCCGACGGCCATTTAAGTTATAAACCCTTAAAATCGCATCTAGATAAGAGCGCAAATGTTCGGCAGGTAAGAAATCTTTAATCACTTTACCGATCATCGGCGTACGCCCTAAACCGCCACCCACCAACACTTCAAAACCAACTTCACCTCGCTCATTTTTTAGCAAGTGTAAACCTATATCATGCACTTGTGAGGCGGCACGATCTTCCGGCCCTCCAGTGACAGCAATTTTAAATTTACGCGGTAAGTAGGCAAACTCAGGATGCAGCGTTGACCACTGGCGAATAATTTCACAGTAGGGACGCGGATCCTCAACTTCAGCACGGTGCACACCGGCATACGGATCGGTTGTCGTATTGCGGATACAGTTACCTGACGTTTGAATAGCATGCATTTGCACTTGGGCTAATTCTGCTAAAATATCTGGCACTTCTTCTAGTTTGGGCCAGTTGTATTGGATATTAGTTCTCGTAGTAAAATGTGCGTAATTGCGATCATACTTACGCGAAATATCTGCTAATTTTCGCAATTGAACAGACGACATTAATCCATAGGGTATAGCCACACGTAACATCGGTGCCTGGCGCTGTATGTATAGGCCATTCATTAAACGCAGTGCCAAAAACTCATCTTCGGCGAGGGTTCCCGCTAAAAATCGATTGGTTTGATCGCGGTATTGCGCGACCCTTTGCTCGACCAATTGCTGATCATCATTATTATATAAATACATAATTTTGCCTATATTTGCGGCATAAGCCACGCTTGCTCGGTTCTTTTTTTAAACTTTTACTACCCTGATCTTCCGATTAAAGCTCAGCGAGGCAAGAGTCCCTATTGATTATTAATGTTATTGATTACAACTACTCTAAGCCCTACTTTTCACAGCTAATAAAAAGGGTAAGTTCTTTGTCTGGATACTTTTGCTCCTAGGAGAGCAAAAAGTGCCCGCCAATCAGCATCAAAACAGTCCCTATCAGCGGCTGCATCACCGAAGTTGATAGTTTTACACCGTAGTAACTGCCAATAAACACCCCGGGTAATGAGCCGATCAATAAATAAAAGAGCAAGCTCAAATCGACACTGCCCATACTGTAGTGGCCCACTCCCGCCACAGTGGTCAATACCACGGCATGTAATAAATCGGTACTGACGATCTCGGGCATTTTCATTTTTGGATAGAACACAATCAATAGAGCGGTACCCAGCGCACCTGCCCCCACTGACGATAAAGTCACCAGCCCACCTAATCCAAAGCCTGCCAGGACAGTGATTAGAGGGCGGTATTTAGCGAGTGCTCTAAAAGTGCTCTGCTCAGCCATTTTAGTACTGAAGCGCTGAATTTTTGATCTTAAAAAAACCGCCACTGAAGTCAGTAGTAAAGACACTCCCAACAAGGTATTAATCAGCGCTTCAACCTTCGCCAAGCTCTCTAGCTGCTGTAAATAATTAAGCGTTAACCAACTGGCGGGTAAACTCCCGACCAACATCAGTAAAACCACCGGGAAGTTAATCATTTTTTGCCGGTAGTAGTTAATCACGCCACCGCATTTGGTAATCGCCGCATACAGTAAGTCAGTACTAACCGCGATTACCAGCGGTACTTTAAAGACAACAATCAGTACCGGAGTCATCAGCGCACCTCCACCGATGCCGGTTAAACCAACTAAAAGGCCGACGATAAAACCCGCTAAGCTATAATATAAATCCATGCCACCGCTACTACACACTTACAACACTAAAATGGTACGCCTAATTACTAGGGCAACTCATGACAGTATTTATTTGAATAATTAATTTCGAGACAGCTTAATGTAATCTTTATATAACTCAAAATATCATTTTATACTTTTGTTATTCTATTTGGTTATTAGAGATAAGCAAAGTGCGTATTTTAAAAATAAAATGGGATAGAATATTACCGCTAATAACTTTTTGTTATATTAAAATCTCTTTTTATTCTTTTTATTCTTTATGATTTTTTGTAATAATGATCCACTCAAACACCAGAGATAGAAATTTAAGATCTGCTAGGAGCGCTGTTTAAAAAAACCGCGAGTAAATTCGTTTACTCAATCGCCTCACATGCAGATAATTTCTACGATGATCATATTCACACTCTTAAAGTACGGGATTGCCCAATGGCCTTATCGATGAGAAAACTCACCCACCTCAAGCAGCTAGAAGCAGAGAGCATTCAGATTTTTCGCGAGGTCGCCGCTGAGTTTAATAACCCAGTTATGCTGTACTCCGTAGGAAAAGACTCAGCGGTAATGTTGCATCTCGCCAAAAAAGCATTTTTCCCCGGCACTCCACCCTTCCCTTTACTCCACGTAGACACTACTTGGAAATTTAAGGAAATGATTGAGTTTCGCGACAAAATGGCCAGACAATCGGGGATGGAATTAATTGTTCACATCAACCAAGATGGGGTGGATATGGGCATAAACCCTTTTGTCCACGGCTCGAGCAAGCACACTGACATCATGAAGACTCAAGGACTCAAACAAGCGCTGAACAAGTACAAATTTGATGCCGCATTTGGTGGAGCTCGCCGCGACGAAGAGAAATCGCGGGCCAAGGAGCGAATATTTTCATTTCGCGACCCTAATCACCGCTGGGATCCTAAAAATCAGCGCCCTGAATTGTGGAACATATTCAATACCACCGTCGAAAAAGACGAGAGTATCCGAGTATTCCCCCTCTCCAACTGGACTGAATTGGATATTTGGCAGTATATCTACCTTGAAAGCATTCCCATCGTGCCGCTCTATCTATCCGCACCTAGGCCCGTTGTCGAACGCGACGGAATGACGATCATGGTCGATGATGATCGCCTGCCACTAAAAGAGGGGGAGGTACCGGTGATTAAAAACATTCGCTTTAGAACGTTAGGCTGCTACCCCTTAACTGGTGCGGTCGAGTCAGATGCCGATAATTTACAGCAAATTATTCAGGAGATGCTGCTCACTAAAACCTCGGAAAGACAGGGCAGAGCAATCGATCACGACGGCGCTGGTTCCATGGAGCTTAAAAAAATAGAGGGCTATTTTTAAGCCCCAGCATAGCTAAATCGGTCACCTAAACCCGAGACTTGAGGATGGATTATGCGCACCAGCAATTGGTTTCACTGCGCAATTGAGAAGCCAACATTCACAGTAAACTCATCAATTTGTGCTGCGTTAGCAATTTTTATAACCATCAATAACGACAGCATTTTGTGACTTTATAGCGCCTATTTCAGCCATTTAAAATCGGCAAAAATTTAAAATTTGGAAGTATCATGAGCCATCAGTCAGAACTTATCAGTAAAGATATTGAAAGCTACTTACACAAACATGAGAACAAGGAACTGTTGCGATTTTTGACCTGCGGAAGTGTCGACGACGGTAAATCAACATTGATTGGGCGCTTATTACACGATTCAAAAATGATCTATGAAGATCAACTAGCGGCGATCAAAAAAGTCAATGCCTCGGTAGGTAATGCCGGAGATGAGTTAGATCTAGCTTTACTGGTAGATGGCTTACAGGCAGAGCGTGAACAGGGCATCACTATTGATGTTGCCTATCGGTATTTTTCGACCGATAAGCGAAAGTTTATTATTGCCGACACTCCGGGTCATGAACAATACACCCGCAATATGGCGACCGGTGCCTCAAACTGTAGCTTGGCCATTATTTTGATCGATGCGCGTTTCGGCATTCAAATGCAAACCAAACGACACAGTTTTATCACCAGTAAACTGGGCATCCAGCACACTATCGTGGCCATCAACAAAATGGACTTAGTAGATTTTGATGAACAGCGCTTTGCAACAATTAAAGCCGACTATCTTGAGTTTGCCAGCCAGTTACAGCAAACTGATTTACAGTTTATTCCGATGTCTGCCTTGAAAGGCGACAATGTGGTCAACCAATCCAAGCATATGCCCTGGTACTCAGGTGAGACCTTAATTCAAGCCTTGGAGAACGTCAAACTTAGCACTGATCACAATTTTGAGAAGTTAAGATTCCCGGTACAATACGTTAACCGACCCAATTTAAACTTTAGAGGCTACTGTGGCACTATCACCTCTGGAGTGGTAAGAGTTGGTGATGAAATTACGGTACTCCCCTCCAAAAAGAAGTCTAAGGTTGCCTCTATTGTAACTTTTGATGGCGAACTTGAAGAAGCTTTCCCACCGATGTCGGTCACGCTCACTTTAGAAGATCAAATTGACATCTCGCGCAGTGACATCATCACTCATACTAAAGATCATATTCAAACTAGCGATAGAATCGCTGCGACTTTAGTCTGGATGTCAGAAAAACCACTCAGCATTGGCAGCACTTACGATATTAAATTGCTGACTGGGCGCGTCGCTGGTTCTGTGGTTAATATTGTGCATAAAATTGATATTAACACTTTGCAAAAACTCTCCAGTCACAAGCTATTATTGAACGAAATAGCACTGTGTGAGATAAAGCTAGAGCGGCCGATTATCGCCGACACTTATCAGCAGCTTCCAGCGACTGGATCATTCATCATCATAGATCGTTTTAGCAATGCCACTGTTGCCGCTGGGATGATTGAATATATTGTGTCAGAAACAACTGCTGACCTGCAGCAAATAGTCAGTCAATCGCAGTATAGCGCCAGTCAAAAAGCCCAGCGCTTTGGCCAAAAACCGGCAATTATCAGCTTTAAGGCGAACGATCAATTAACTCTTAAACAAGCCATCTATAGCTTGGAAAAAAGACTGATCGATGAAGGTCGAGCAGTGGCTACTTTACTGGATAGCACAGCGAAAAACTCGACATCGATGAGCACTGCCGCCCAAGCTAATTTATTAGTTGCTAATGGATTGATCGTACTGAGCTGTGAAAGTGATGATTTACAAAGTGATTACTGCTTCGATCTTTGCAGTGAAGCCATTGATTATGCGCGAATTGAGCAATTTATTACAGATTTGCATGATTATAATCTGATATAATAGGCGCGGCGCTGTGGCACAGCGATTAGTTGAGCTAGCCCGCGCCAGTGACCGATCATGTAAAACCGTGCAAGCTGCTGTTTTTCGGTCTATCCTTGTTTAAAGCCTGAATCAGTGACCTGCAAATGGTGCATAGCATCAGCTCTCGATCCACTATCGAGCTACAGATTCAGGTTAAAGACACAGCAGACCTCTAAGAAGACTATTTCTTTAGGTCTCATAATAATTAAATAATTCTTATTAATATAAATGACAGCGCTGTTAGTTGAATCGACTGCGTATATTAAGAAAAAGCTATGTGACAGATAGCTAACTGGAAATAGCCGTATGAGCGACTTTTTACTAATACTAGTTAGTACTGTTTTAGTTAATAATTTTGTGTTGGTGCAATTCTTAGGATTGTGCCCTTTTATGGGTGTGTCCAACAAGCTAGAAACGGCGATGGGCATGTCTCTAGCCACCACTTTTGTACTGACCATCTCCTCAGTGTGTAGCTATTTGGTCCACCAGTACTTATTAATCCCCTTTTCCCTAACTTACATGAAGACCATTGCCTTTATACTGGTCATCGCGGTTGTCGTGCAATTTACCGAAATGGTGGTGCGCAAAACCAGCCCAATGCTGCATAAAGTTTTAGGCATCTTTTTACCCCTGATCACCACCAACTGTGCGGTGCTAGGGGTCGCGTTATTGAACATCAAAAAAATGAACAGCTTTATGGAATCGATCGTCTTTGGTTTCGGCGCAGCGGTTGGCTTCTCTATGGCATTAATTCTGTTTTCGGCAATTCGCGAACGAATTGCCGTGGCCGATGTACCCAACCCTTTTAAAGGCGCCGCGATTGGCATGGTGACCGCTGGCTTAATGTCACTGGCATTTTTAGGCTTCACAGGGCTAGTGCAAATATGATCAGTATTGTGATTGCGGTGCTGGTACTGCTCGGATTAGCGGTGCTATTTGGTTTAATATTAGGTTTTTCCTCGATCAAATTCCACGTTGCTGGCAATCCAATTGTCGATCAAATAGACGGTATTTTGCCACAAACTCAATGCGGCCAATGCGGGCACCCAGGCTGTAGGCCTTACGCAGAAAGCATAGCCAATGGTGAGGCGATTAATAAATGCCCTCCCGGCGGACAGGCAACCATCGAGGCCCTCGCCGATCTGCTAGATGTGGAAGTATTAGAACTGGATGGCGAACACGCTGACATCCCTATCAAAACGGTCGCATACATTCGAGAAGATGAATGTATTGGCTGCACTAAATGCATTCAAGCATGTCCAGTAGACGCAATTTTAGGCGCGGCAAAACAAATGCACACGGTGATTATCGATGAGTGCACTGGCTGCGATTTATGTGTAGCACCCTGCCCTGTCGACTGTATCGATATGCTGCCGATTGCCAGCAGCATCACTAATTGGAAATGGCAGGCACCAGTCGATCAAAGCCAAATTTTTCAGCAAATTATAGCGACAGATAAACGCCCTGATGTGGAGCTGCAATCTTAATGGGTAAAGTATTTACTTTTCACGGTGGTATTCACCCTCCCGAAAACAAGCACCGGTCAACACAGTTACCAATAGCCACCGCTCCACTGCCAAAGCTATTGCACATTCCCTTGCAACAACACATAGGCGCTGCGTCCAAGGCGTGTGTTAAAGTTGGTGACAAGGTATTAAAAGGCCAGCGCATCGGTGATGCTCAAGGGGATTTTAGCGTCCCAGTACACGCATCTTCCTCAGGTATAGTCACGGCGATCGGCAACCATGCAGTGCCACACCCCTCTGGAATGCCCGCCACTTGTATCAGCATTGAAACCGATGGCCAGGAGCAGTGGATAGCGCATTCTGGACTTGCAGATTTCACCGCGCTATCAACCGCCGAACTGATTGATTATATTCGTGACCGCGGCATTTGCGGCATGGGTGGCGCCGGATTTCCAACCGCCGTAAAGCTACATTTAGGCGACCATCATATTATCAACACTTTGATCATCAATGCCGCAGAATGCGAACCTTACATCAGCGCAGATGACTTGCTGATGCGCGAGCGCGCTGAGCATATAATAGCCGGCATTGATGTGCTGCAGCACTTAATCAAAGCCAGCCATATCATCATCGGCATCGAAGACAACAAACCACAGGCAATTCGCGCCCTAGAAACAGCCATCGTTGGCTGTCGCTATAATATTGATGTGGTCAGCGTCCCCACTAAATATCCCTCAGGTGGGGAGAAGCAACTCATTCAATTGCTGACTAATGTTGAAGTGCCACACGGTGGCATTCCCGCTGATGTCGGCATTGTCTGTCAAAATGTCGGGACTGTTTACGCGATTCATCGGGCAATCGCCTATGGCGAATCCCTGATTAGCCGGATTGTCACTGTCACCGGCGATGGGGTTAGCAAACCACAAAATTTTGAAACATTAATAGGCACCCCTTTTTGCACTTTACTGGAAGCCGCCGGGCATCTGCAGAATAACACCTCGCGACTCATTGTCGGTGGACCGATGATGGGTTACACCATTGACGACCTTGAGATCCCCGTCAGCAAAACCACCAACTGCATTATCGCCGCATCACCCCGGGAGATGCCGGCGCCAGATCCCGCGCTAGCTTGTATTCGCTGTGGTCAATGCGAGCAAGTTTGCCCAGTGCAATTGCTCCCTCAACAACTACATTGGTACGCCAAAAGTCAAGAGTATGACAAAGCTCAGCAGCATAATTTATTCGACTGTATAGAGTGCGGCGCCTGCTCTTTCGTCTGCCCAAGCAATATTCCACTGGTACAGTATTACCGACACGCAAAAACTGCGATAAAAGAAGAGGCGCAAGATAAACGTAAATCAGATATAGCCCGAGAGAGGTTTGAAGCTAAGCAAATGCGCGAGCAACGCGCCATTGAAGAAAAGGCGACTAAACGTAAAGCGCGCGCTGAACAGGCGGCAAAAGCCCAGGCGGAAAAGCAAAAAGTCGCACAGCAACCACCGCTAGATCCTGTGGGACAGCAACAGCTACTGAAACAGCAAGTGAGCGCCGAAAAGTTGAATGTCGAGCAACTGCAACAGCAGTTTGCTGTTTTACAGGCGCAGTCTAATACTGAGGCATCAGCTATTCAGCTTGGCGATTTACAACTTAAAAAAGCCCAGCTAAATTTACAGAGGACCGAACAGGCCTTACTCAGCTATCAACCAGCTGATTGTGCACCGGACATAGATATTAAAAAGCTCAAGGTCGCTGCCGCCATGGCGAGCACAAAATTAAAAAAAGCCCAGCAGGCATTAAAAAATGCACAGGAAAAATCTCAACCGGGAATTGAGCTACTGACGACCACTATTCTTGCCTTAGAAAAAACTGCCAGTAGCGCCAACGCCGCCTATAGCGACGCCAGTAACCACTGTCTAGCGACCAGCAGTACCAACCTTGCATCCACAGAGCCGGCAACAGGCGCTGCAAAAAAGCTTAAAATAGCAGTGGCGATTGCTCGCACTAAACTAAAGAGGGCACAAGCGCAACTGAGCAAAGCCACAGCAGAGGGGACTAAGAACTTAGCCGACCTAGCACAGTCAGTGACTGATTTATCAGCTAAACTCAGTACTGCAGAAGCTGATTTTAAAGTCATATCCGAGCCGATCCAGACCCAGCCTGCCAGTGATAGCCACCCCAGTCGAGATCAACCGGATCTCAAAACCCTCAAAACTATGGCTGCTATCGCCCGCACCAAACTTAAAAAAGCGCACAGCCGGCTTGAAAAATTATCAGCTGAAGAACAACAAGATCATCAGCTGTTGGCAGAGATCACTCGCTTAGAAGAAAAAGTATTGCTAACCCAAGCCTCCTATTTACAAGCCAAGGACGCCAGCGCCAGCCAACCAGATGCAGCGCAAAACAAAGCCGCTAAACAAGCGAGCCTTGAAGAACATCTGCAAAAGACCTTAACTTTATTCGACAGAGCGCAACAAGCCTTGAAAAAAGCCGAGGCAAATAAAAGCCCAGCCGTGCAAAAAATGCGCATCAGTATTGAAAAAATATCTGTTAAACTCGCCGCGGCTGAGCACGCTTTACAACAGCATAACAGCTCGCAAGATCAGGAATAGAACATGCCACACATCAGAATTAGCTCGCCACATGTGCAGCGACCGACCAAGACCGCCGACATTATGCGCCTGGTCATTATAGCGACCCTGCCTGGGCTGTTTGGCATGACCTTTTTCTTTGGCTGGGGAACCTTAATCAATGTTGTTTTAGCCTCGGTTATGGCGATTTCCCTCGAGGCGATCTGCATAAAATTACGCCGTCGGCCGGTATTATTTTATGTGCGAGACAACAGCGCGTTACTCACCGCTATTTTATTAGCACTGGCCCTGCCACCCTTTGCACCTTGGTGGGTAACAGCGACCGCGGTATTTGTAGCGATTGTCATAGCCAAGCAAATCTATGGCGGTCTAGGCCAAAACCCCTTTAATCCAGCGATGGTTGGCTACGCACTAGTGCTGATATCATTTCCGGTGGAAATGACCCGCTGGACTGCCCCCTTTGATTTAAACGGCAATACTTGGGAGGTGCTTGGCTTTGCCGACACGCTAACCGTTATTTTTGGCTCTTGGCAGGAAATAATCCAGGCACATCCATACATCGACAGCTTCACCAGCGCTACCCCATTAGACACATTAAAGCATCGCAATGGCCTCACCGTTGAAGAGGTGTGGCAATCCAGCGAGGTTATGGCGAATGTCGGGGCCTGGTACGCGGTCAGCTTATGTTATTTTGTCGGGGGAATATTTCTTATTTATCGCAAGATCTACACTTGGCATGCACCGCTCACCTTACTGATCACCTTGGCGCTCATCTCGGCGATTTTCTTTGCCATAGATCCTGACAATTACGCCGACCCATTGATCCATCTAACCACTGGAGCGACTATGCTCGGGGCATTTTTTATTGTCACCGACCCGGTCTCTAGCGCGACCAGCAATCGCGGCAAGGTAGTCTTTGCCGCAGGTATCGCAATACTGGTCTATATTGTCCGCACTTGGGGCA
This sequence comes from Osedax symbiont Rs1, assembly GCA_000416275.1. GTDB lineage: Bacteria > Pseudomonadota > Gammaproteobacteria > Pseudomonadales > Balneatricaceae > Rs1. The sequence goes on along the minus strand of ASZJ01000147.1, from coordinate 48,999 downwards.
ACTACCCCGATGCACTGGCCTTTGCCGTAATGCTGATGAATTTATGCGCACCCTTCATCGATCAATATACACAACCGCGCAGTTACGGCTACAAAAAGCCCAATAGCGGCCAACCAAGCAAGGAGAATCACTCGTGAACATGTCTCAGTCGCTGCGGGTCAATGCTGTCGGTATCGGTATATTTGCGGGAATCACGGCAGCGATGATCGCCATTACTTTTGTGTTAACTAAAGCGCCGATAGCAGACAATATTCGCCAGCAAAAAAGTGCTAAATTATTCGAAATAATCGGCGACAGCCAAATTGATAATGACATTTTTTCCGATACTATAACTTTGCCGGGCGCAGCTTTTGGTTACGAGCAAGAGATTCTCGCACATCGTGCATCCTTTAAAGGCCAGTTAACCAGCTTGGTATTTCCAGTGATAACCGCGCGGGGCTACTCAGGTAACATCAGCCTGTTAGTTGGGATTAATATCGATGGCAGTGTCGCGGGCGTCAGAGTGATCAGCCATAGAGAAACTCCAGGGCTCGGCGACAAGCTAGAGCTAAAGAAATCAGCGTGGCTACTTATCTTTAACGGTAAAACTAAACATAACGCCGCTGATTGGGCGGTCAAAAAAGACGGTGGACAATTCGATCAGTTCACCGGCGCGACCATCACACCGAGAGCCGTGGTAAATGCGGTTGGTCAAGCTTTAGACTATTTTTCAACCAATAAAACAGCGCTTTTAGCCGAGCAAAATGCGGGGCCAAAAAATAGTGGCAACTGATTATAAAACATTAACTATCAACGGGCTATGGAAGAACAACCCTGCATTAGTACAGCTCTTAGGGCTCTGCCCACTACTGGCCGTTACCGCATCAGTGGTTAATGCGCTTAGCTTAGGGATTGCCAGCATGCTAGTATTGATCGGCTCTAATTTTGCCGTATCAGCGTTCCGTCATTTAATCCCCAACGCGGTAAGGCTGCCTATTTATGTGATGATTATTGCCGCCTTAGTCACCTCTATCGAACTGTTAATGCAAGCGCTAACTTATGAGTTGTATTTAATTCTAGGCATTTTTATCCCACTGATCGTCACTAACTGTATTATTATGGGACGTGCGGAAGCTTTTGCCGCTAAGAACACCATCAGCGCCGCTCTCTATGATGGTTTCATTATGGGACTAGGCTTTACTATTGTGTTAGTTTTACTAGGCGCTATCCGTGAAACATTAGGATCAGGCACCCTATTTGCCGACATGCATTTATTATTCGGCCCAATCGCCAGCACCTGGAAAATCGTGATTATCGATGACTATGTTGGCTTCCTGTTCGCGATACTCCCCCCGGGTGCCTTTGTCGGTTTAGGTTTATTAATCGCTTTAAAAAATCTCTTTGATCAGCGAATAGATAAAAAAACTGGAAAAACCTCAACAAATCAAGTTTTAAGGTTAGAGACAAGTAACGATATTTAATCATCTATCCTCGAAAAAATATAAATAATATTTCAAGGTGAAAAACAATTCTTTCAACTAAAAATATTCATCTATAAAAAAACAACCGTTTACAGTTTAACACTCTGATATGATGGATTTGTTTGCTACTATTAACTAGACTATGTAGACATAATTAATAAGCATAGTGGTCCATTTGAAGCCCTTATTTAAAATTACCATCTGCGATGATTCCCGCTTAGCCCAAAGGCAAATCTCTTGGGCAATAAAAGACTGGAATGTAGATATCTCTTATGCAGTAAATGGCGAACAGGCGATTAATGCTATTCACGATAAAAAGGCAGAGCTTCTTTTCCTAGATTTAAACATGCCTGTGCTAGATGGTTTCCAAGTTCTGCAGCAAATCAGAGACAGCAACTTAAAAACTAAGGTTATTGTTGTCTCTGGTGATATTCAAAAAAAATCGCTGCAAAGAGTAATGGAGCTGGGCGCCTGCGCCTTTATTTCCAAACCTATCATCCCGCAAGATCTTACTGATATCATCAAAGATCTAGGCTTGTTTGAACAACTAGTACCTGCAATAAACGAGCCTAAGACCAGAGCACAGTTTGAAAAGAATAATTCATGCCCCACACTATTAGAGCGCATCCAAGAAACCGCTAATATTGCAATGGGTAAGACCGCTGATCGGCTAGCTGAACTGTTTGATTCTTTTATTAGCCTATCCATCCCAAAAGTAAACCTAATTACCAAACCTGAACTCTATATGATGTTAAAAAGTTCTGGTTCCGATGATTTCACTTCTACAATCAGCCAAGGCTTTGTCGGCGGCGGCATCAGTGGTGAATCGATTATCATTACCGACAAAAGCGGTTTACCTCATATCTCACAATTTCTTGGCTGCTCATCGGAGATTGATTGCGACTTGGAGCAAGATATCTTATTTGACGTAGCAGGCCTGCTAAGCAGCTCTTTTCTCAAAGCATTCTTGCAACAATTAAATATCCACCATATGAATTTAGGTATACCTTCAATTATAGACTTTGAAGGACAGCTAACCCATCTTAAACATGAACAGGATTTGGAAAAAATAATGGCTGTGGAAATGTCCTATCAGGTATCTAACAGTGAAACACACTGCGACTTATTACTGTTATTCACCACTGAATCGATTGAGCTAATGGATGAGCGCTCGGAGCTATTTTCATGGCCAATTTAACTAGCTCTGATTTTCATTCTGCACAACAACTTGAGCTTTTACAATTTTTAGATGTTGGTTTAATTGTAATAAATTGCGACTTCAAAGTGCAGTTGTGGAATAATTTCATGAGTAACCATCGTGCTCTTCCAGCAGTTGATGCACTTAATCAAGATCTGTTCAAAGTATGCCCCGACGTCCCTGAAATCTATTTAAGACACAAACTGCAATCAGTATTTTCCCTTAAAAGCACGCTGACAATTACTTGGGGACAGCGGCCACACTTATTTAAAATGACTAGTTACCGTCCTATTAGTAGCGCTAGTAAGTACATGTATCAAAACATCAGAATAATGCCGTTGCTTGATACAGATAAACAGGTCGAGAATGTCGCAATTGTTATTTACGATGTCACTGAAACAGCGAGAGCACAAATTGGCTTCGTAGAAAAAAATGAACAACTTATATTAACCAGTCGAATTGACCCTCTAACCAACATATTTAATCGAGGCCACTGGGAAAGTAGACTCAAAGATGAGTTCCATCGCTATTCAAGGAGCAATTCAACCTCGGTTTTAATTATGCTGGACATCGATCACTTTAAACAAGTGAATGACACTTATGGTCATCAAGCAGGTGATCAAGTGCTGAGATCACTAGGCGATCTACTAACCAAGCAATATAGAATGACGGATATTATTGGTCGCTATGGCGGCGAAGAATTTGGCATATTATTATTAGATACCGACACCAAACAAGCACTAGCTTTAGTTTACAGTCTCACTAAGGCGCTCAGTGAAATAAAAATTGTCTACGAAAAGCAACCAATCAACATCACACTCAGTTTTGGCTTAACTGAAATAGACAAATCTTTCGATCGCCATGACCAATGGATTGATATGGCAGACAAAGCACTTTATCAATCGAAAAAGAAAGGCAGGAATCAAGCCACCATCCTTAATTGTACTGCCAAAACTGCACTTTAGTAGGCAGCTCTCACCTCAAAAACTGAGCACAACTCATCCCATCGACGATTAAAATTTATAATTTTGTCGGTTATTCAAACAAAAATCATTGTGGATAGTTTACGGGATAACTTTATTTAGCGATCATCAAAAAATCAATTTATCCTAAGCTGAACAGTAGCTAAAGCTAACTTAACGCTCAAAAAATAACCAACATATCAATGAGATAGCTATTTATAAAGTATGAAATCAATTTTATACAGATTAAACAACACCAGTCCTTAGCAGAAAACTTTAGCTGTGGACTAAATTTTGATCGTAGAAAATTAAACTGAATAGAAGGTAATTCAAACTAAACTAAATTTTATTAATCGACAAAGTTAGTAGCTAGACACAGCTGTGATAATGAACCGGAATTTCTGGCGAAAATTTTATTTTACCAGACAACAAAGTTTCAAAATTTAAATCCCTGCACCGAAAAAAATTCATTTGAATGTGAGGCTAATCATCCGGAATTTCAATCTCAATATGTGTCTCAGGTACACATATACAAGTGAGGATTTCATCCTCTTTAAGATCGACCATACCTTCATCGGTATAAGTAACCTCCCCCTCTAGCAAACGCACCTTACAACAACCACAGTATCCACTGCGACAATTATAAGGGGCTTGTATCTCTTGAGCCTCTAGCGAATCAAGCAAACTAGGCTCATACTGATAGTAAAACGTTTGATTTCCGACTTTAATTCTAGGAATTCCCATACTGATTTTTTTATCGCTCAAAAATCAAAATCATCAAAGTCGCCATCTTCAAGGGAGCTATCAATTTGGCCGACTAAATAAGAGCTTATCTCTGACTCTTGGGGGGCGACTTGCACATTATCACTACTCAACCAAGCATTCATCCAGGGCAGTGGATTCTGCCTTGCGGGAAAAATCTCATCAAAGCCAACTGATTTGAGACGCACATTGGTAATATACTCCACGTAATCACTCAAAATTTGTGCATTTAAACCAATCATTGAGCCATTTTTAAATAGATAGACTGCCCATTCTTTTTCTTGCTCAGCAGCTTCAGCGAATAGAGCGATGGCCTCTTCCCGACAGGCGATAGCCACTTTTTTGAATTCAGCGTCATCACTACCTGAAGCTAAAATATTTAAAATACTTTGCGTGCCGGTTAAATGTAATGCCTCATCGCGAGCAATCAGCTTAATGATTTTTGCATTGCCTTCCATAATAGCGCGTTCCGCAAAGGCGAAGGAACAGGCGAAGCTAACGTAAAAGCGAATCGCTTCTAATACATTTACTGACACCATGGTCAGATAAACCTTGCACTTCAGGTTCCATAAAGTACAGTCGAATTCTTGATCATTAATGGTATGCACACCAAAGCCATGCACATTTTGCACTGAGATCAAATGAATTAACTCATCATATAATTTAGTAACAGATTCGGCGCGCTTGGTGATTTCAGGGTTAGTGACTATCTCATCAAAGATCACTGAGGGATCATTAACTATATTGCGAATAATGTGCGTGTACGAACGAGAGTGCACTGTTTCACTAAAAGCCCATGTTTCCAACCATGTTTCCAGCTCGGGGATCGACACTATTGGCAAAAACGCCACATTCGGCGAGCGGCCCTGCACAGAATCTAACAAGGTTTGGTACTTTAGGTTACTCAGAAAAATATGCTTTTCATGTTCGGGCATATTGATAAAGTCTTTGCGATCCGTCGACAGATCAACTTCTTCCGGACGCCAAAAAAAAGATAACTGTTTTTCAATTAGCTTTTCGAAGATCGGGTATTTTTGTTTATCATAACGCGCTACGTTAACATTTTGGCCAAAAAACATTGGCTCCTTAGTAGAGTCAAAATTATTCGCATTAAAGGTGGTATAAGCCATGAGTCATTGCCAATATCGTATATAAAGGTGAATATAGCCAGCGTGACTGGCTATATTTAAATTGAACCCCCGCTCTCAACAGCGGGGGCAGATCTTTTACTAACAAAACCTAGCTAGCATCTGATTCAGTGACATCCTAGCGGCGTTTAGCATAAGGCTATTGCTCCACTTTAAAACCACCGGCTCAAGCTAGTAGTGAGCCACTGGAAATGTAATCCGGCGGCGACTAGAGCTTACAGGAATCACAGTCTTCTTCAGCGTGATTTTCCGAGGCCCCGTCTCGAGTGTTGTGGTAGTAGAGTGTTTTTAAACCGTATTTATACGCCGTTAGCAAATCTTTTAACAGCTGCTTCATCGGTACTTTGTCGCCTGGGAACTTGCTGGGATCGTAATTGGTATTTGCAGATATCGCTTGATCGACAAATTTTTGCATGATTCCCACTAACTGTAAATAACCTTCATTGTTAGGGATATCCCAAAGTAATTCGTACTGATCTTTTAGCCGCAGATACTCGGGAACAACTTGCTTAAGAATACCGTCTTTACTCGCCTTTACTGAAACATAGCCTCTTGGAGGCTCTATACCATTGGTTGAGTTGGTGATTTGTGAGGATGTTTCGCAGGGCATTAACGCCATCAACGTACTATTGCGCAAGCCGTCTTTGACGATATCACTGCGCAGCGTATCCCAATCATAGTGTAGAGGCTCATCACAATATTCATCGACCGCTTTCTTATAGCTATCGATAGGTAATATACCTTGAGAGTATGTGGTCTCGTTAAATTTAAGACAGGGACCAAATTCTTTAGAGAGTTTATGCGACGCTCTCAACAAATTATATTGAATCGCTTCAAAAGTACGATGTACTAGTGCATTGGCCGAACCGTCAGAGTATTTAACACCGTTTTTAGCGAGGTAATAAGCGAGGTTAGTCACCCCTATTCCCAGCGTTCGACGGTTGTCAGTCGCCAATTTAGCCGCAATAATTGGATAGTTTTGATATTCTAATAAGCTATCTAAAGCGCGAACGATAAGCTCAGATAGCTCTTCAAGCTCTGCCAAGCTATCCAGCGCCCCCAAATTAAATGCAGACAAAGTACATAAGGCAATTTCGCCTTCTGCATCGTTGATATGGGTAAGCGGTTTAGTTGGCAGTGCAATTTCAAGACATAAATTAGACTGTTTAACTGGAGCAACCGATGGATCAAAGGGGCTGTGTGTATTACAGTGATCTACATTTTGAATGTAAATCCGACCCGTTGATGCGCGTTCAGACGCAAGCATGCCGAATAGTTCAGCAGCTTTAATGGTGCTTTTATGAATCGATTCATCTTGTTCGTACTGCACATATAAACGTTCAAACTCAGTTTGATCTGCGAAAAACGCATCGTATAAACCTGGCACTTCATGAGGGCTGAACAGCGTAATATCGCCCCCTTTTATCAATCTCTGGTACATCAGTTTGTTTAACTGTACACCATAGTCTAAATGCCGCACCCGATTTTCTTCAACGCCGCGGTTGTTTTTCAACACCAGCAGAGATTCTACTTCTAAATGCCAAATCGGGTAAAACAGCGTGGCCGCGCCACCGCGTACCCCACCTTGAGAACAAGACTTAACCGCTGATTGAAAGTGTTTATAAAACGGAATACATCCAGTATGGAATGCCTCGCCGCCTCTAATCGGGCTTCCCAGTGCTCTTATCTGCCCGGCATTGATACCAATTCCCGCCCTTTGCGAGACATATTTGACGATCGCTGACGATGTTGCGTTGATCGAATCTAAGCTATCCCCAGTCTCAATTAATACACAGGAACTGAATTGACGAGTAGGCGTACGCACCCCCGCCATAATGGGGGTAGGCAGTGAGAGCTTAAAAGTAGAAGTGGCGTCATAAAAGCGTTTTACATAACCCAGACGAGTCGCTTTAGGATAGTTTGCAAACAGACACGCAGCCACCAGCATATACAATATTTGCGGGCTTTCGTAGATGGCACCAGTCACCCGGTTTTGCACTAAATACTTGCCTTCTAACTGCTTAACCGCCGCATAGGAGAAGCTCATATCGCGGCTGTGATCTAGATGCTTATCCAACTCAGCAAATTCTTGCTCAGTGTAATCTTCTATTAAATGTTGATCGTAGCGCTCTGCAGCGACTAATTTTTTAGTGTGCAGATACAGTGATGGGGGTTCGAACTGTTCAAAAGCTCGCTTACGTAAATGGAAAATCGCTAAACGAGCCGCCAAATACTGGTAATCTGGCGTCTCTTCAGAGATCAAATCAGCAGCTGATTTAATCAGTGTTTCATGAATGTCTGCGGTTTTCATACCGTCAAAGAATTGAATATGTGCTTTTAATTCAACTTCCGATGGCGAGACTTGATCCAAGCCTTCCGCTGCCCAAATGACAACCCGGTGAATTTTTTCAAGATCTAATTTCTCTTGTCGACCATCCCGCTTGGTAACCATCAAATCTTGCTGCATTAACCATAAACCCCGTCATTAATTATTTGAGACTTCGCCTCTTTAAAAGAAAATATATTTTAAAGAGGGACTCATTTGAAACATCCAGTGCTAGATGATTGCAACTGAAAACTTTACTGTACTGAACTTAGCTGGCAACTCTTCGGCCTAACTTAACTAATAATGAACGCAAAAGTCAAAAAACACCATATGTGGTAAATAATCCCAAGAACAGACACTAAATATAGAGATTTTACACTGAATTTCAACTCTTGACTTTTGAGATAATTCAACCTTGATTGATAAAATCAACCCCAGTCCAGAGCTGGTGCGGGAAGCGACTATTAATTTTATTTTCGCTTTTTTTTAAGATCAAATTTATCGCTAGTTTTTCACTAAACTCCGCCGCTTTGCCGCTCAATTAAGCAGCGAAAAGAAAGCGCTAAAATAATAAAAAAAACTGTTTACAAATGCGCTGTGTATATCTATTATACGCGCCCTCGACAGCAGCAGTTTCTAGCCAAGCCAGCTGCACTTTTGACCAGCCAGTAGCTGGTCAGTGTAAAGTAAAAATTCGAGTATTAACGTTAAAAATCCCCTGGTGGGGTTCCCGAGTGGCCAAAGGGATCAGACTGTAAATCTGACGCGTAAGCTTCGGTGGTTCGAATCCACCTCCCACCACCATTTTTAACGCCACCGACATGGCTGCTATTTAAAGCCACCTGCCACACCCTTATAAAAGAATAATCTAGTGCACTTTGTTGAGGAATTGAGAAATGCGATTAGCCGAAATAGAATCCATCATGCTGAATATTGGAATTATTGGCCTCGCCTGTTTTGTCTTCTTTATTATCTATGACTTATCTAAAAAATCTAAAGCCGGAAAGTTTGGTACTATTATTCTTTTCTCTGTGCTCGGCTTAGGCCTGGGTGCTTTCTTAATAAAAACCATCGCCATCGCTCTGCTCGAATCTTAATTAACTATTTAGCTATTTGCTCGCCCCTGTAATGGAGCCGCGGCATAAGCGGCCCCACCTGATGATTAACAACCAGGGGACAATCGCACAATTTAGCGACTGCTAGACGCCGATATGTGAGTCATTTTCCGCCCCTTCACATCCCAATCATAAGCTTTACCAAAACCCACCACATACCGGCCTTTTACCGGCTTGAGTTGCAGAATTTTAAAATCCGCCAAGCCCTGCAAAACAGTGACTGTATTGCCATGCTGCTCTTGCATTAATGCTAACAATTCATCGACTAAAGATCTCGGTTGCGTGACTGGCCGAATACTCACTTGTATGACTGCCCTCTGCCTGGCAAATATATTTTTTGCACTCTGCTCGCTTTCGATAAACATCACACTGGCAATTGGCACGCTTAACATATTACCTGTATGCTCAGCTAACTCGCTCACCAGTATATAAAAGTCATCTTGATACTGCACATATGGAGCAAAGCTAGCCAAGGGTACGCCTTGCTCACTAACTGTTGATAGCAGCAGGCAACGATAACTTTGCTGGAGCTTTTGACAGCCCTCTAATAAAGTTTTTTCCTCTGAGTTATTATCCAAACCACTGTCTCCCAAGGATGATTATCCTCTACAATAGAGCACCAATTCCCTAACAATCGCGAAATATAGTCGCAAATCATTTAGTAATTAGCCTTAAATTAAATAAAGTATTGTTTACTATAATGAAAAATCAATCTACCTGTAATACTATATTCAGCATTTCTTTAGATTCATCGACATCAATGATTTTATTGACCATCCAACAGAGCAGGCGCAAACATGCAGCAAAAAATAGTTAATATTGGTAATATCGAAGTCGCCAACGACAAGCCTATGATTTTATTTGGCGGAATGAATGTTTTAGAGTCGCGAGATCTGGCAATGAAAATTGCTGAAACATACGCAGAAGTCACCACAAAACTGAATATACCTTATATTTTCAAAGCCTCTTTTGACAAAGCCAATCGCTCATCTCTCACCTCTTATAGAGGCCCAGGTTTAGATGAGGGCTTAAAAATTTTACAGGAAATAAAATCCACCTACAATTTACCTATTATCACCGATGTCCACGAACCATCGCAAGCAGCGGCAGTGGCTGAAGTTTGCAATGTCATTCAACTGCCAGCCTTTCTCTCCAGACAAACTGATCTAGTGGAGGCGATGGCAAAAACAAACGCGGTCATCAACATCAAGAAAGCACAATTCCTGGCACCCCATGAAATGGCACATATTCTCAACAAATTTGAGCAGGCGGGTAACAGCAAGCTTATTTTGTGTGAACGCGGCACCAGTTTTGGCTACAACAACCTAGTGGTTGATATGTTAGGTTTTAGCATCATGAAAGAAACCGGCTATCCGATTGTTTTTGATGCGACCCACGCGTTGCAATTACCCGGTGGCAGAAATGATAGCGCAGATGGCCGCAGGGCAATGGTCGCTCAGCTGACCAGAGCGGGACTCGCCCAGGGGATCGCAGGTTTATTTTTAGAGGCGCATCCAGATCCTAGCAAGGCAAAATGTGACGGCCCCTGTGCATTGCCTCTAGACAAGCTCGAGCCTTACTTAGCACAGATGAAAGCCGTCGACACCTTAATTAAAAGTTTTCCACCTTTAGACACCACAGGCTGAAACTAAAACCCTGATATTCGCTCTAAAATCAGCAATTGTGATATACCCAATTATATTGGGAGTCCTCTGCATAACGTTGCGAGCGAAGGTAATACCAGGCAAAACCGGCGAGATAGCGTAGTTAGTATGCCCCTCACTTTGGGTACAGTGTGCCCTTCTTTATGGGTATTACTGGTGTAAATGAGCATATTGAGCCGGTTATTAACGCCGTATTACCGTGTGCAGTTATCATACCCTCTGGGTAAGTTATACAGAGGCCTCATTGAATAACATTCAGGCTTAATGAACTATCCAACATAGACGTAGACGATATGACACAAACTAGAGAAGCAGTGTATAAAAAACTCACCGAAGGCGAGCAAGTAGGTCCCGATCATCATAAATTTCAGCTTAGAGGCACCGCTGTAGAGTGCTCCCTAGGTCAATTATGGCAAGCTGATGATGTGAGCACCACCACCCCGGTGGATGTCAGCCTCATTATGCTCGACCCGATTTTTTTACAGAACAAACCTTTTCTAGCCAATTTCAAAAAACAAATCGTCCGTTCTAAAGGGATATCTCATCCTCATGTCGCCGATATTTATGGCTATTTTATTCATAAAGGAGGATTACTGTTTTTTGCTTTTGAAGCTGTTGAAGGACTAAGTCTTGATCAATTAATCGCCTCGAGTAATAAAAACCGGATTAATATTAAGCAAATACAAGGACTGCTTACCCAGCTAAGCGCCGCCATTATCAGCTGCAGCAAACATTGGCATTTACCTTTGGGAGGAATCGACAACCAGTTTGTTTTCGTCAACAAAAAGGGCGGCGTTAAATTTTTACCAATTTCGATGCGCGAGTTTTTCCACGAGGCTGAAAACGTGCCCAGCAGCGTCTACTCTTATAAGAGCTCCTGCTCCCCTCAAGCTTTAGACAATGCCAGTATCGACGCCAGCTCTGACAGTTATGCAGTTGCCTACTCAGCTTACTGCCTGCTCGGTGGCGAAAAGTTCCCCAGCACTGATACCCAAGAGCAACGCGATGAGGTGAAACTCAGTCGACCGAGTGAAATCAGCGATCAGCAGTGGGATCACCTGCAACAAGCATTATCTGGCGACAGTAAAAAACGTTTTGCCAATGCTGCTGATTTTATAAAAAGCTTTTTCGCCAGTGAAAAAAATGACCCGGCGGAAAGCTCCGAGCCTCCAGCAGAAATCACACTTGATAGTAGCGCCAACTCTGCAACAGCAGGCACTCAGATCAGCTTCAACTTAGGCAAAAAAGCGATTAACTTTAGACTGCCTTTTTTTGTCATACCCTCGCTACTACTGGTTCTAGGTATAGGGGTTTGGCTTCATCTTAGGGGTATTTTCCAGCGCCGGTAAAATTGACAGCGCGAACGCCAGTACAGAAAAGTGGAAAGCGCAAGCTATAGAGCACGAGCAACAAATAGCCATTAATCAGCAACAATTGAGCAAAGTACAGGCAAAAGCGACCAATTTAGAAATAAAAAGCAGATCCCTAGAACAGCAAATAGGCACTGAAATAGATGCGGGGGCAAGGCCTTTAAGCGTCTTTAGAGACCCGCTTAGCGAGGGTCAATACGGTCCTGATATGGTGGTACTAGCGCCTGGCAGCTTTCAGATGGGCGATATAGGCCAAGTGGGGAATGATAACGAAAAGCCGGTTCACCCAGTCACACTTACTCGTAAATTCGCCATCGCCCGCTATGAAATAACTTTCGCTCAGTATGATTTTTTCGCCCGGCAGACCGGTCGAAAATTACCGGACGATGAGGGCTGGGGCCGCGAGCTGCAACCGGTAATCAATGTCACATGGCGCGACGCTAGGGCCTATACTCGCTGGCTCGCCAAAGAAAGCGGCCTCGACTATCGACTGCCGACAGAAGCGGAGTGGGAATATGCAGCGAGAGCGGGCACTACTACTAATTTTTGGTGGGGAGACCAGAATCTAACAGGTTACTCCCACTGCAGTGACTGTGGCGACCCCCTAGGCGGCAAGCAACCTCTATCAGTAGGCTCAATGAAAGCCAACCCCTGGGGACTGCATGACCTAAATGGCAATGTCGATGAATGGGTGATAGATTGCTTTAGCGAAGACTATAGCAAGGCCTCAACAACCGGCGAGCCACGCCCGACACCCGGCTGTAGCAACCGAGCGATGCGTGGCGGATCCTGGTTCGATATCGCCAGGGAAACGCGCTCGGCAAGTCGCTATCGACACCCACCAGATACCAAGCGAAATTCTTGGGGATTTAGAGTCGCGTTAGCAGTAGACTAACGCTGCTTACTTCCCAAACGAAAAGCAGCCGGACACTTAGTCTATGGATAAGATATAGCTCATCATCAACTTACTTTTAAATGGAGTTTAGTCAACAGCTAGCTATTTAAAACCTGAAAACAGATTGCTGTCTTTTAGCAAATTTATGTAAACTTTAACTCTTTTTCGGGGTCACAGCTAAACCTAAGACAACATAACCACCTAACCCTTTGTTTAAATAAGGATAAGTTTAATGAAAAAGAATATACTGTTAATTTCATCTTTAGTATTGAGCAACGCAACGATCGGTAGTTTAGCCGCTGAGACCTTCACTCTAACCCAAACTGATCAAAACAATTTATCTATCACTTTATATTCTAACAACTTAGCTTTAGTTCAAGATACGCGCATTTTAGGCCCACTGACCCCTGATGATCAGGTGATTGTCAAAGATATCAGCCCAAAAATGCACACTCAAAGCCTGCAAATTAAAAATGCGGGAATAATTACCGAGCAGTCTTTAAACCAGGCAATAATCAGCTACGAAAGCTTAATGAATAGCTATATTGGCAAAACGGTTACTTTAGTTAAGACGCTACAAAGTAGTGATCGAGAAATCAGACGAAGCGTAAAATTGCTCAATATTGACCAGCAGACGGTTATTGTAGAAATAGATGGCGCTATAGAGTCCTTTCCTTTACACAGTGAAACATGGCGCTTTGTTTTCCCTAAAAAGCCCACTAACATGCAACTTAGGCCTAGCCTAACGTTTAAATCCCAAGGAAAAAAGACCACCAACAACATCCAGCTTAAGTATTTGACCAGCGGACTTGAGTGGAAAATGGACTATGTCCTTGAATTAAATGCAAAGCGAAACACTTTAAGCCTGAAAGGATTAGCCTCTTTATTCAATCGTACCGACACTCTCTACAAAAAGGCCAATATTAAACTTTTAGCTGGCACCATCGCAACCTCTTCTCAAAACCAATTTGCAGCAACTGCGCCAATCGCCATGATGATGGATCGCACTGCCGGACTAGAGCCCTCCCCACAAAACGTGGGCGATTTACAGCTCTACAACCTTCCCCAAGCAACTACTTTATTTCCTCATCAACAAACCCAAGTGCCTTTATTAAGCGCAAAAAACATACCCGTTGTTGCTGGCTATCGCTATGACTTCCACGTCACCCCGTATATAGATAGTCATGAGACTAAAACCAACCCTAGCTCTTATTTAAGTTTTTATAATGACAAAAAAAGCGGCTTGGGAATACCTTTACCAAGCGGTCAGGCGCGGGTCTACAATCCCGATAAAAGTCATCAGTTTCAATTTGTCGGCGCTAGCCTATTTAACCAAAGCAGTCTAAATGAACAAATAAAATTAGAGACGGGACAAGCCTTTGACTTTTCAATCCGCCATCGCCAAACCAGCCACGAAAAAACCTTCGATGGCGTTATAGTGGGGATTCAATTTATGTTGAACAATAGCTCGTTAGAAGAGAAAATTTTGGACTTAAGCGCAACATTTGGTCAAAGCTGGAAAATAATCGACAGCACTTATCCCCTGTTCAAAAAACAGGCTGCTGACGCTCATTGGAAGATTAAAGTGGCCGGTAATAACATCAGTGTTTTCAATATAAAAGTCAGACTTAATACCACTCAATAAGAATTGCCACTGCAATAGCTACATCCTGAATCCGTGACTTTGAAGTGAACCCAGGGTGTCAGATATTGGTTCTACAGTGATATTGAAAATACCTTATCAAGCTCATAAGGGAGTAACTAAAGTCGCTTAACGCACCGGCAAAATGCGAGATTTATTCAGTGATTTATTAAGTTCCCCAAGAGAAATATGCTGTACTTTCAATTGATTGATCATCGCAGACACCGATACTAATTGCACGTTCTGTGCTTTTAATTGACCGAGTCTTTGCTGTAAAAACTTAATCGTGATGGCATGGGGATGGGCGATCACAACGGCGTAACCTCGTCGTTTGGCCAAGGCAATAGCGCGTTGATACTGTCTATTGATCGCTGTTAAATTCAAATCATGATCTAAAAAGATATCTCTCTTTAACCCTGCTATACCGGCATTTTTAGCCTGTTGCCAAGCCACACTTTTACTGGTTGTTTTACTATCCAAAAAAAACAAGCCTTTTTCTTTAACCACTTCCATTGTCCAACGCATCTGTAAATTCAATGCGGTCAACTTACTCCCCATATGATTATTGACACCAATCAAACTGGGAATAGCAGCGATGTTTTTCTCTAAGGTACTTTTAAAATCTGCCTCAGACATGCTGGATGTCATAGCACCACGCCCCAAAGGCAAATTATAGATGTTTTCCATGGGGGCATGTAAGAGGACATCCTTACCGCTTGCCTGCGCAATTTTAGCTAGCTTTTTACTATGGGATGTATGAGGCAAGAAAGCAAAACTCAATGCACCGGGCAAATTAAGCGCCGCGATATTTAGAGAGAGTGAGTGCCCCATATCATCGATCAAAATCACTAATTTGGCTGAACTTGGACTCGCGGTATCGACAAACGGCCTTTCTACAGCAGTTATTTTTTCAGCAGCCACAGCACTGCCCACACTAAGCACACTCAAAGCCAGCAACAATAAGCTTTTACTAAGGTTAATAATAATTATCCATTTTCAATATTATGCGACAGGCCAAACTTACTGGCAGTTAAAGCCAAATCAGCTTCAAAGATCTCACTTGCGGCGAGACTGATTTACTATAATCAGGCCTTTAATAAGGTTAAGCGCCTCGTAAAGCTGGAAATCAGTTTCAATTAACTTGCTGTTTAAGACCGCCGATATATCGATATTATCAGCCTCTAAGTGACCAGTTAAGTCTTTTTCAGCAACAAGCTTGCGTCTTTTAAGCGGCTCAACTTTAGCTTGCTCTACCATAATATCCGGAATAATGCCCTTCGCTTGGATAGAGCGCCCATTCGGCGTGTAGTATCTGGCAGTGGTCAGTTTTATACCGCGTCTACCGGTTAGCTGTAGCACGGTTTGCACTGAACCTTTACCAAAACTAGTAGTACCCATAATCAACGCTCTACTCTTGTCTTGCAATGCTCCTGCGACAATTTCTGAAGCTGAAGCAGAGCCGCTGTTGATTAATACAATAATTGGAATATCGGCTACCAACATTTTAGGAGTTGCCTCGAAAGTCATTTTCGAATTGGCAATGCGCCCTCTGGTTGACACTATCATACCTTCACTGACGAACGCATCAGTCACATCAACTGCACCACGTAATGTGCCACCGGGATTGTTTCGTAAATCTAAAATCAAGCCAGATAACGGAATATCAGCCTGGAATTCATCCAAAGCTTTTTTCATATCTTCAGCCGTGCGATGCTGAAACTGACTAATGCGAATATAGCCGATTCCCTCTGCGAGGGTCCGAGATCTTACACTGGTCACTTTTATAATAGCTCGTTCAATGCTGATATCAAAAGGCGCTTTTTCGCTGTCGCGAACAATAGTCAAAACAACTTCTGAGCCCGGTTTACCGCGCATCATCCCAATAGCTTTTTCGACGCCGATCGATTGGATTATTTTAGCATCTATTTTAATGATCAAATCACCCGCTTTAATACCTGCTCGCATCGCAGGCGTATCATCAATGGGGGTGATAACCCTGATAACTCCCTCACTTTGGCTAATCTCAATCCCCACACCACTAAACTGACCGGAGGTCTGCTCTTGCAGGTCAGAGAACTGATCTTCTACCAGATAGCTAGAGTGCGGGTCGAGACCAATCAACATTCCTCTAATCGCATCTTCTAGTAACTTACTGTCAGACACTGGCTCGACGTAAGCGGCTTTTATTCGATCAAATACTTCACTAAAGCGGCGAATTTCGGCGAGCGGCAAACTCTCTTCAACTTGTCGTTCCCGCGCTTCTGTACTAGCATCAATCTTTGCTGCTACTGCTGGCTGAGCGACAAAAGGCATCACTGAAAAAGTAAAGGCACTCAGGACAAGTACAGGACGCAGCAGTACTTTGGAAAACGCTTTATTCATCTTTAAATCCTTGATCAACAAGCCCACCATCGCTAGTGGGGAAATTTAACTTAAGATAGATACTCGATAGTTATTATTTGGATAAATAACTAGTTCAGATCTATTAACTAGCGCATTATCATCTACCTGATTCCGTGACCTCAAAGTAAATACAGAGTGTAAGAGATTGTTTTTACAGTGGAATTAAAAAATCTTAACTGCCCCCATAGGTTCAGTAGATATTTTTCTAACCGCTGTAGAATCAATAGTTTGCACTATGTGCTGCAGTGAAGTCGCTGATTCAGGGTCTAGCTAACCAGCCGCTTGGGTTGGTGGTTTTACCATTGCGGCGAATCGCAAAATACAGCCCCGGGCGAGTATTGCCCCCACTGCTACCGGCCAGCGCAATAACTTCACCGGGAAACACCGCATCACCGACTTTTTTATTCAGTTGATCATTGTGACCATAGAGCGTTAAATAGCCAGCGCCATGATCTACAATTAATAACATGCCATAGCTGCGCAGCCAATCGGCAAATACTACTTTTCCAGTATGAACAGCTTTAACCGGGCTATTCTGCCGAGTGCGGATCAGCACCCCATCATAGGCTAAATTATTTCCGATTGAGCCAAAGCGGCGTACAATTTTACCTTCTACCGGCCAGCGCAACTGCCCTTTCAAACTTTTAAATGGGCGTTTATCAACAGTTTTAGACGCCCTAGTTTTTACCACTTGGGCAATACGTGCCAAAATTTTTGCCAACCTTTTCTTGTCCGCGGCCAGTTTTTTAATTTTACTACGTTTATTATTTACTTTTTTATCAATCGCGCGAATATTCTTTTTACGTTGTACTTTTGTCGCTTGCAACTTTGACTGACGACTAACTAACTGCCGTTTTTCCTTTAGTAATTGCACCTGAGTTTTATCGATATTAATGTTATTCGAATCCTGCTTGGCTAACAGCACTCTATATGTCTCAACTTGAGCAATTTGATGCTGTTGTATCTTGGAATAATACATCAGCATCCTTGAGACATCCTCAGGGTCTTTTTGGTTCAATAGTAATTTTAACGGTACTTGCCTACCCATTTGATAGCGCTGCTGAAGCATTTTTTGCAATTGTTGGCGAAGCTCTTCACGCTGGCGCTGCAGACCCTCTTTACTCACCAAATAGCCTTGCAGATTTTTACTCAGGCGCCCCAACTGCCGGTCAATCGCCGCAACATCACTATTTAGAGCCGCGATACTTTGCTCATTTTTTTGCAGCGCTTGCTCTTCCTTAGAGCGCTTTGCACGCTCCCTTTTCAATTCAACTTGCAGCTGCTGTAATACCTTCTGCAACTGTTTCAGATCACTTTTTTTAGCCGATTGCGCAGCACTAACTGACAGCGGGTTTACGGTACAAAGTATCACCAAGGCAATGGTTAATAGGGTCGGTTTTTGCAACCAAGCGTTAACCGTTTTGAACAAGGGATGCCCCAGTCATTTCGCGCGGCTTAGCTAAGTGCATTAATTCAAGTAAAGTCGGTGCAATATCACAGAGCGCCCCATCATTGAGGATTAACTGTTGGTTTCGCGGACCATCGTAAACCAAGCCAACCGGGAAAATAGTATGCGAGGTATGCGCCTGTCCTGTTTCAGGGTTGCGCATCATTTCTACATTGCCATGATCTGCAGTGACCAAAGTTTCGCCAGCCACCTCCCGCATCGCCGCCAATACTTTACCTAACGCCAAATCAACGGCTTCCACCGCTTCCACTGCCGCGGCAAAGACTCCGGTGTGCCCGACCATATCGGGGTTGGCAAAATTGCAAATAATCAAATCGAAACTGTTTTGACGAATTGCCGCACAGAGCTTTTCAGTCAATTCAGGAGCGCTCATTTCAGGTTGCAAGTCGTAGGTGGCGACATCGGGTGAGGGTATTAAAATTCGCTGCTCCCCTGCATACTCTTGCTCTTGCCCGCCATTAAAGAAAAAAGTGACGTGGGCATATTTTTCAGTTTCGGCAATTCTCAATTGAGTTTTACCTAAGCTCGCCACGTATTCACCTATGTCATTACTGATTTTAGCGGGAGGATAGGCACAGTGTGCCTGAATATCCGCTGCATATTCAGTCATCATCACATAGTCGGCTAGCTGTATCTGCGCAGCGCGGGAAAAGTGCTTAAATTCTGGTTCAACAAATGCGCGGGTAATCTCACGCGATCGATCGGGTCTGAAATTAAAACAAATGATACTGTCGCCATCTTTGACGCGCCCATCTAAGCCCGAGATACAAGTGGCGCTGACAAACTCATCATTTTCATCGCGCTGATAAGCGTCGGCTAATGCTGCAACCGCACTGGTACTACGATAGTTAGACACGCCATTAGCCATCGCTAAGTATGCTTGTTCAACTCTGTCCCAGCGGTTATCTCTATCCATCGCAAAGTATCGACCAACCACCGTCGCCACTCCCCCCTCTTCAAGTTCTGGCCGCAATTTTTCAAACAGTGCCTCAGCGAGTAACAGTGAATTATTGGCCGATCTTGGCGGCATGTCACGACCATCGAGAATCGCGTGTAGATAGATTTTTTTAGCCCCTCTGACAACCGCCATTTCAATCGCGGCAAAACAGTGCTGCTCATGCGAGTGAACACCACCGGGAGAGAGCAATCCAGTAAAGTGTACTGCCCCATTGCCGGCTATTGCCCGATCAATAGCGGCGATTAACACCGCATTCTCTTGAAACTTGCCGTCTGCAATCGCCTTGCTAATGCGGGTTAAATTTTGATAGACAACTCGCCCGGCCCCTATATTCATGTGCCCAACTTCAGAATTACCCATTTGTCCATCGGGCAAACCCACAGCGGCGCCTGAGGTTTTAATTAAGCAGTTAGGATTTTCAGCCATCAGCTGATCCCAAACTGGGGTTTTTGCAGCGGCAATCGCCGATGAATCAGTTATTTCTATGCCGAAGCCATCCAAAATAATTAAAGCAGTGGTCGTGTTTGAGCTGGTCATTCTGACATTTCCCTCTGGGATGCTTATGAGTACGGTTATTTTCAGCAATTTAATGATATTTAACGAGAAACTAATCCTACCTAAAAAAGCGCTTGGCTAACAGCGATCAAAGAGTAATACGCCAGTTTATTAGCATCTTACTGCAACAGTTTCAGCGCCATTAATTAGCGACCACTTTGGAGTAGGACAGTGCATAGGCTAAACCACTGTGAGCAAGTCTGTTCTCGGTCAAGCTGTTAGAGTTGCGTCACTCAATTTGCCTCTACAAACGCGCAACCGGTTACTCGCGGTAGTTAAATGTGATCTAGGTTTTTACGATCGACTGCTACAGCCAGTATTATATTGCCTATTATTGGCGATAATATTCTGCTAGTACTTATCAGTTTTGAGCTCGCCATGTATACTTGGGCGCTGTGAATTTTCAGCTTTGATAACATTAAGGTAAAAAATGGAACAATTAATCGAGTTTGTTACTAACAATTATCCGCTAGTCATCGCTTTCATATTAGCACTAGGTATGTTGCTATTCAGTGAAAGTAAAAAAGCCGGTGCTTCTGTAAGCACCACCGAAGCGGTACAGCTAATCAATAAACAAGATGCGCTGGTACTAGATATCCGCAGCAAAAAGGAGTGGGAAACTGGAGCGATTACTAACTCGACTCATATTCCTCTAGTTGATCTAGACAAACGCCTCACAGAGCTTGATAAGTATAAAACCACAGACATCGTAGTGGTCTGTAACATGGGTCAGAGCTCTGGTACTGCCTGTAAGAAATTAATGGCCGCCGGTTTTGAAAAAATCACCCGATTAAAAGGTGGTATTGTTGAGTGGAAGGCGCAGAGTTTACCTCTGGTAAAATAATAACCTTTACTCCCAGCACTGCAGAGTTAAGTTATGCCAAAAATCGAAATTTACACCACGGTGTTCTGCCCTTTTTGTGTCAGGGCAAAAATGTTACTCACGCAAAAAAATGTAACTTTTATAGAACTTGCAGTTGATGAAACACCTGGTCTACGTAAAAAAATGATCGCGAGAAGCGGAGGTCACACCGTTCCGCAGGTTTTTATCGACGATCAACATATTGGTGGCTGTGATGAACTCTATGATTTAGAGCGTACACAGCAACTAGACAAACTACTTACCCAATAGAATTTTAAGGACTGATATACCATGGCCGAAGAACAAGCACCTCAATTCAGCATCCAACGCATCTACCTAAAAGATCTTTCTTTAGAAGCTCCAAGCAGCCCACAATCTTTCACCCAAGAGTGGAAGCCTGAAATAAACTTAGAGATGAACACTCAATCTCAAGAGCTTGGCGAAGATGTCTATGAAGTTGTACTGACTTTGACAGTGACCGCTAAAAACGAAGCTGAAACCGCTTTCTTAATTGAAGTACAACAGGCGGGTATCTTTGTAGTATCAGGCATGGAAGAAGCGGAGAAGCATCACGCTTTAGGTGCTTTTTGCCCTAACATCCTCTTCCCCTACGCACGTGAAACTATTGATGGCTTAGTGGTAAAGGCTAGCTTCCCTGCCCTGATGCTAGCGCCGGTTAATTTCGACGCACTCTTTGCTCAGCAGCTAGAAAAATTACAAAACGAAATCAAAGAAACTAGCAGTGCGGAAGAAACTCAGCACTGAGAACCAAGCATGCTAGCACCCAACTAAAACAGAGCTGTCGCTCTGTTTTTTTTGCCTTTTAGCGAGCGATGTGGACAATAATTTCTTTAGATTTAGTTTTAACTTTTATCCAGCGTACTAGATCCGCCCAGATTGCCGATATTTGTGCTTTTTTCGGCATAATACCAGCGTGTTCAAGCTCAATAGTCATCACCGGAATATTTTTGATATAAAAACCATAATTACCTAAAGAGCCAGGATAAGTGCCTAATTGTCTTAAATGCAATGGTCCTAATCGCCGTGGCGGCTGTACCTTACCATCAAAATCTAAAATACCATGAGGAGCATGCACCGACACGATAACAGTAGGCTTTAGCTCTTCAATCAATGTGTGTATTGCCCGCGATTCCGGCTCACTCAATGACTGCTGACCAGGAAAATAGCGAGTCCGCTGTTTGGTGCTGTTGCGCCAGTGATCGATAGCGGCAATCGCATTTTCTTTGGTCTGAAAATTTCGATTAAGATCAACTTTATTAGCATTCACTCTACTGGATTTCTTTTTTAGCAAACCATCGGGGTTTGCCAGCGGCACAAAGTGCCAATCATAGGAACCGCTATGATGCTTAGCTAAGGTTTTCAACCATTTAAAGGTGACGCTAACACTCGAGTATTCATCCCCATGAATCCCTCCAATAAACAAAATCTTCGGCGCATATTCTCGATTTTTTGCCGCAGCAAAATGCTTTTCTAAAATAGGCAGCCCCCGCACTGAGTAAAACCGCGGCGGGTCGAATTTTAAGCGCCGACATTCTCTGGCTGAGACACTGGATAATTTCGCACCGATTTTTTTGCACAGCTGATCGACACTGTACACTTCCGCCAAACTTAAACTAGACAGAGATGCCATCACCCAAAAAACTAATATTGATGCACTATTTAAAGGACTTTTGGCGGTTACTTTGCCAGTTGGTTTTGCACTATAAAACATTCAAGATGCACTCATTTATAGACATTCGACACAGGGGAAGACTATCAGTTATTTCATATGACTGAATTTTCACCGTTCAATCCGCTCTTAAGCTTAGCGACCAAAGAGCAAAAACCATCAGTGAAAAATATTTAAACGACTAAAAAGAAGCGCTTGTAGAGCGCTAAAAGTTATCTAGGAGTCTGCCAGACTCCTAGTCGGCATTAGTCGACTGCATATAATCAAGTTGTCGCCACGCCTCATACACAGTGATGGCACAGGCGTTAGATAAATTCAAACTGCGGCTGTTTTCCACCATCGGCAGTTTCAACCATTGCTCACTCGGAATAGCGGCACGCACCGCCTCAGGTAAACCCCTAGTTTCAGGACCAAACAGCAAAATATCACCGCGACTAAACCGCGCCTGAGTATGAAAGCCGGTGGCCTTAGTGGTCATCGCCCAGACCTTAGCGCCAGGTAGCGAGTTTAGGCAGGCATCTAAATTAGGATGGACAATCAGCTTGGAAAATTCCGCATAATCCAAGCCGGCACGACGCATCCGCTTGTCTTCTAGAGCGAAGCCCAAAGGTTCAATAAGGTGTAACTGAAAGCCAGTGTTGGCACATAAACGAATAATATTACCGGTATTAGGCGGTATTTCTGGTTCAAAAAGTACGACGTTTAACATTAATTAGATCCTACAACACGCGCTGCTTTAGATTTGATTACTGCACCCACAATTTTTAGCGAAACTAATAAAAACGAAGAAAAGCAAAGCCAAAATTTGCGTTGCACTACCATGAAATCTCTTATTAGATCCTGAATCCGTGACTTCAAAGTGGATACAGAGTGTAAGATATTGGTTTTACAGTGGAATTGAAAAATATTAACTGCACCCATAGGTTCAGTGGCTATTTTTCTAACCGCTGTAAAATCAAGAGCTTGCGCTATGTAATGCAGTGAAGTCACTGATTCAGGTAGGTTATATAGCGCTGATTATATCAAACTAGGATTAGCAGTGAATTTAATTTCTCTAAAAATCCGGCTTATTATCTAAAATTAGCGGCACGTGGGCAGGTGCTCGATCGATATCAAGTGACTGTCAACCTAGAGCTAAAGTTTAAATTTTCAGCCGACTACCGTTGTCGAAATGGAGCTGTGCGCACTCCGTGTTTGTATATCGCGCCATAACATCGGCGCTATCCAGATAAACATCACTACATTGGAGATCGGCAGCGCCAGCCAAATAGCAAATTCTCCAAAATATAGCGGCAGCAGATATAAAAAAGGTAATTGAATAACCATGTTCACTATCGAGATTAACAGCGCCAATAAACCGCGCCCAGACGCCATAAAATAGACAGTAGCCATTACTATCACACCATCTAAATACAGTGCAGCTAAGTGATATTTCAGTCCAGTGGTGGCTTTTATCGCCACTTCTGGATCGCTGTTAAATAAGTGAATAAAGAAGCTCGGTACTAGGTTTACCAAGCCGTAGCTAAATACCCCTAGCAACAGGACCACCGACACTGAGAGCTGCATTAATTGTCGATTTTTATCGGCTCTTTTCTGACCGTGAAAATAACTGAGTAAAGGCTGCACCCCATCGCCAATCCCCTCAGCCAACATGTAGTATATGCTCATCAGATAACCGACTATGGCGAAGGCACTTAAACTACTGCTGTTTCCATAGCTGGCAAATAGCTTATTGTGCACCGCTATCACGAACCCACTGTACAGATACATCGCGAACACCGAGCTGCCGGTCAGTAGAATAGTTAGACACATTTTGTAGTTAAAAGCGCACAAACCAGTACTTAAATTGATTTTGGCGCTAGCGGATAAAAAATACATGCCGCTGACAACACAGACCGAACTCATCGAGATTACTGTCGCGTAGGCCGCCCCCGCTATTTCAAAATCTAAGATAGCCAAGAAATAATAATTTAGGGCGATGTTTAACAGCGCGCCGAAAATCATAATAAACATCGCTATATTAGGACTGCCGTCGTTGCGGATTAATAAAGTTAACGTCCCCGCTCCTATCGCGCTGACGGCTCCGTATTGAAACACATCTAAATATTCTTGCGCCATGACAATCAACGGCCATGGCGCACTCTGCACACTGAGCAACCAAGGGGAGAACAGTCCCAGAAAAATCCAGCAGAATAAACTGGCGAGTAAGATCAACTGCAAACTCGCTATACACGCCTGCCTGCTTAACCCCAGCTGCCCAGCCCCTCGGTGCATCGACATTAATGCGCCGCCACCGATACCGAGCATCAAGCCAAATGCGGGTAGCAGCATGTAAATGGGATAGGCGATACCCACCGCCGCCAATCCCTCTTTACCGACATATTGTCCAACGAACATACCGTCCGTTATCACGTACACCCCGCTGACTACCACCGCAACCATCGCAGCAAAAATATTTTTCACGAACAATTTTAAGACACTGGGCTGCGTCTCCAGCTCAGTATGCTGCTGGGCATTGCTACCATTAATATCTATCACACTTACCTCAACTAGCCTCGATGAATCAGCCGGTGCCAAATCACCTTCAGGCTCTAAAAGTCACAAAAAGCATGCTATAGTTTAAGTTTAGATAGATAAAATTAGATACCATACGAAATTCAGATGGATAAACGTAATGCGCTGGAATTTAGATCAATTACAAGCTTTTATTAGCACCGTACAACAGGGCTCTTTCTCCTCCGCCGCCCGCAAGCTTAATCGCGCTCAATCGGGAGTCAGCACAGCGATTGCCAATTTAGAAACAGACATAGGTTTTGAGCTATTTGACCGAGGGCAACGCTACCCAATACTGACGGAAAAAGGCCGCTGCCTATACCCGCAGGCTTTGAAACTGCTACAGCAGGGCCAGCACTTGCAAGCCCAGATAAACACTTTGGCCAGCGCCAGCGAAACGGCAATCACCCTGGCGATGGACGAGGCCTTTCCGGAGACAGCTCTGGATAAAGCACTGCAAGAAATCGAACACTTTTTCCCCTATTTCACGCTCACTTTAATTAATGGTACGCAAGGGGATATCGTTGATTATGTCAGCAATGGGCAGGCGGATTTAGGCTTGTTGGTACAGCACGATCCGGTTGATGAAGCCTTATACGCTATTGAAATAGGCCATTTAAATTATCAATTAGTGGTCGCTAAAGATCACCCTCTGACCGCGTTAGAGGAAGTCAGTGTGTTAGATTTACAGCAGTATCGACAGTATGTAAGTTGCAATAAACAAGGCGTCGCCTACAATCGCCCGATTTCTGCTAACTGCTGGTATTTAGATAGCTATTATTACATTTTACCTTTAGTCACGCAGGGCGGAGGGTGGGCGATCATCCCGAAGAACATCGTTGAACAACCGTTGTTTGGCCGAGATTTAACCGAACTAAAAGTAAAGGAGTTTAGCTCACCACCGGCCTCTACTATCTCTATCATTAAAAAAAGAAGCAGTGCCAACGGCACCGTGAGTCAGCAGCTGATCGAATACTTGCGTAAACATTTCTCCAGCTAAGGTTACTTAATCAATCAGAGCAACACTGATATTTGAGCATCTGGCAGCGGCTAAATTTTTAGCTCTTTAAGCTTGCGGGTTAAGGTATTTCTCCCCCATCCCAATAACTTAGCCGCTTCTTGTTTACGACCTTGGCTATGACTAAGAGCGGCATTAATCAGCACCCGTTCAAAACTTGGCAATGCACTCTCGAGTATGTTTTCTTGACCCATATTCAGCTGATCACCCACCCAAGTATCCAATAATTGCTGCCAACTACCCGTACCGACAGCATCCTCCAGCACCCTATCACTGTGCTCTAACTTAAGTTCAGGCGGCATGTCTTGGACTAGAATTTCACGCCCAGCGCACATCACCGTCAACCAGCGACAAGTGTTATCCAGCTGTCGGACATTACCGGGCCACGGCAGCGAGCAAAAAAAGTGTTCGGCCTCAACAGAGAGTATTTTAGTTTCAACTTCGAGCTCTTTAGCCGCACGATGTAATAAATGATTGGCCAGTTTGATGATATCTTCTCGCCTCGCTGACAAGCTCGGCAAGTGCACACGGATCACATTTAATCGATGAAACAAATCCTCCCTAAACCGCCCCTCTGCCACTAGCTCTTCTAAATTTTGGTGAGTGGCGGTAATTATCCGCACGTCGACTTTTACCGAGGTATAACCGCCGACACGATAAAATTCGCCATCGGCCAACACTCGCAATAATCGAGTTTGCGCCTCAGCGGGCATATCACCGATCTCATCTAAGAATAAAGTCCCCCCATCAGCTTGCTCAAAGCGACCGCGTCGAGCGCTATTGGCGCCGGTAAAAGCGCCTTTTTCATGGCCAAAAAGTTCAGATTCAATCAGATCCTTGGGGATAGCCGCCATGTTTAAGGGAATAAATTGACACTTATTCCGCGGGCTGTGATGATGCAAAGCGTGCGCGACCAGCTCTTTTCCGGTACCTGATGCGCCGTTGATCAACACCGTAATATTAGATTTTGCCAGGCGCCCGATAGCGCGAAACACTTCTTGCATAGCTGGTGATTCACCAATTATTTCAGTGCTTTGCATATCAGGTTCGATTAGCTTTTCCGCGGCTAGCTCCGAGGAAAAGGCAATCGCTCTATCGACAATCGACACCGCATCATCAATATCAAAAGGTTTCGGCAAATATTCAAAAGCCCCCCCTTGATATGAGGCGACCGCACTATCTAAGTCCGAATGAGCGGTCATAATAACGGTCGGTATTTTCGGAAAGCGCTGCTGTAAATATTCAAGTAGCTGCAACCCATCTGTACCAGGCATGCGAATATCACTGACAATCACATCTGGCTGCTGCCTTTTTAACTGCTCAATCAGTAAATCGGCACTGGCGAATGATCGGGTGGTTAACTGCGTCGTAGTTAATGATTTTTCTAACACCCAGCGAATTGAGGTATCGTCATCAACTATCCAAACCGTCGATTCTTTACTCATGCAACGCTCCCTTTGTTATTTTCACTGGTTTTATTCGACATATATTTTATCTCCGACAATGCTCACAGCGCCGCTTTAACGCAGCGCTTCAATAGTTTGATATAGGCAACCACAGAGAAAACACGGTACTGCCCGGCTCACTTTGACATTCAATTAGCCCGGCATGCTGGTTGATAATAGATTGTGAAATTGACAAACCTAGACCGCTGCCATCTGCTCGACCACTAATCATCGGGAAAAACATGCTATTTTTTAGATCCTCAGCAACACCTTGGCCATTGTCGATAATCTCAATCAAACAGACTAATTTGTGCTTAACGGTACCGATCGTGACCTGTCTTTTAGTGCGGGTCCGAATCTGAATTTTAGGTTGATCAACCGGGCGCTCGGTCAGCGATTGCACCGCATTGCGCAGTAAATTTAAGACTGCTTGGATCAGCTGACTCCGATCCCCTCTAATATCGGGAATACTGGGATCATAGTCGCGAATTAACTCAATTTTTCCGGCAACTTCCGCAACGCCTAACCTGTACACTCTCTCTAAAATACTATGCACATTCAGCTCGCTGAGTTTTGGCGACACCCTCGGCCCCAACAGTTTGTCTACAAGATCCCCGAGCCTGTCGGCTTCATCAATGATAACTTGGGTATACTCCTGCAGGCTCGGATCTGCTAATTGGCGCTCCAATAGCTGAGCGGCGCCACGAATACCCGCCAACGGATTTTTAATTTCATGAGCCATCCCCCGGACTAAATTTCTAGTGGTGGCGTGCCGCCCAATCAGCTCTTCTTCTTTTTCAATGCGCAACAGACGATCACGCCCTTGAATTTCCAACAACAGGTAAGACTGATCAGATAATTGGATAGGCGAGACACTATAATCGATGATTAACTCTTGGCCTTTTATGGTTCTAATTGACGCCTCACGAATCGTGTAAGGATGGCCTTCCAAAAGGGCTTTACTCAACAGTGTCCGTTCATTTTCATTGAGAATTAGCCACGCGTAAATTGGCTGTGGCGCCAGCCTTTCAGCACTCACCCCGATCAACACTTCCGCAGAACTATTCATATAAGCTGCGCACAGCGTATCGTCTAAAACGACCACGCTAGTGGTGAGATTACTAATGATAGAAAAAAAATCTTCAACCTTAGACATAGTCAATATTAACACCTGTAATTAAAGGATTAATGTCTGGAAAATATAGCCGGGTTTAAGTTTGGTAGCTGAGCGCAGTATTTATTAACGAGAGAGCAGCTTTCACTACTTTTTCACTCTGCTGTGTATTAGGCGCAATTTGTATACCAAGCTTTAAAACACTGTAACGACAGTCATTTTAAGGGCAGTAACGCAGCTAGCTGAAAAATATAATAGCCGCAGCTAACACTATGCACTATGCACTATGCACTATGCACTATGCACTATGCACTATTTTAGTGCATTCCAAGCTTAACTTGCAATCCTCATCTCAGTTACTATTCGACGCAATAGCGTGAGAGCAAGAGTAAATGGCATTAAAAACACAAAAAAAAGCCCCCATTAATAACGAGGGCTTTAAAGAGGCGCCATCTGTATAGATGGTACCTACAATGAAAAAGTTACACTGAATAGTACATGTCAAACTCAACTGGGTGAGTTGTCATGTTGATACGATCAACTTCATCCTGCTTAATCGCTATGTATGCATCTAGCATTTCATCGGAGAACACGCCGCCTTTAGTCAAGAATTCGCGATCGTTGCGCAGAGCTTCCAACGCTTCATCTAACGAGCTGGCTACTACTGGTATTTCTGCCGCTTCTTCAGCAGGTAGGTCATATAGATCCTTATCTGCAGATTCTCCCGGATGGATTTTGTTCTGAATCCCATCGAGGCCAGCCATCATCAAAGATGCGAAACACAAGTACGGGTTAGCTGCTGGGTCGGGGAAACGCGCTTCAATACGACGGGCTTTAGGGCTAGTCACATAGGGAATACGGATAGAGGCGGAGCGATTGCGTGCCGAGTAAGCCAACATTACCGGCGCTTCAAAACCTGCAACCAGACGCTTGTAAGAGTTAGTTGTCGGATTACAGATAGCATTCAGTGCTTTAGCATGCTTAATGATACCACCAATATAGAAAAGTGCAGTTTCACTCATGCCGGCATACGCATCACCAGCAAAGATATTAACACCGTCTTTAGAAAGCGACTGGTGAACATGCATACCAGAACCATTATCACCAACAACCGGCTTAGGCATGAACGTAGCAGTCTTACCAAAAGCGTGAGCCACGTTGTGTACACAGTACTTAAGCACTTGTACTTCATCGGCTTTCGATACTAAGCTGTTAGCGCCAACGCCAATTTCACACTGGCCCGCAGTACCGACTTCGTGGTGATGAACTTCAATATATAGACCCATTGCCTCCATCGCATTACACATCTGACCGCGAATATCATGCAGTGAATCAACTGGGGGTACTGGGAAGTAACCGCCTTTGACTCTTGGGCGGTGACCGGTATTACCATTTTCATATTTGCGGTTAGAAGACCAAGCCGCTTCTTCAGAAGTGATAGAATAGCTGCAGCCACTCATATCAGCTTGGAAGTGAACTTCGTCAAAAACAAAGAATTCAGGCTCTGGACCGAACAGTGCAGAGTCGGCTATACCTGTAGACTTTAAGTACTCTTCTGCACGGCGACCTACTGAACGAGGATCACGGTCGTAACCTTGACCGGTCGCTGGCTCAACAATATCACAGCGAACAATAATCGTAGCCTCTTCGGTAAAAGGATCTAGAACTGTGGCGGAATCATCTGGCATAAGAATCATGTCTGAATCTTGAATGCCTTTCCAGCCTTCGATAGAAGACCCATCAAACATCTTACCTTCTTCAAAAAACTCATCGCCCATGTCTGAAACAGGAACCGTAATGTGATGCTCTTTACCTTTAAAGTCAGTAAAACGTAAATCAACCCACTTTACGTCATTTTCTTCGATCAAACTCATTGTTTTAGACATTACACGTCTCCATCAGACTTAAGTTACTAAAAGTACGTATTTTATAGTAACAAACATTAAATTAACTGTAGTTATCAAAGCAATTGGTGTGCCAACAAATAAGAGTGCAGAAACCAGCCGACATCAGCAATCTGTCCTCATTTTAAGCACCAATGTATAGCACCAACCACAGCAACGCACTATTTTAGTGCAAAGAAAGCAGCGTTTCAACCAAACTGACTCTAATTAGTGAGCCTTATACTAATGAGCGGCCGCAATTATTGAGCGGCAAGTATTTATAGACTGCAAATTATTTAGAGATAGCGAACAAAAATCCCACATAATTGGGTACGAATATGTATAATACCTCACATTTTTCGCCTGAATGAACTAAAAAGCAAACGCTGAAAGCAGAGTTTACCTAGCTACTAGTATAGGTAGATGAGGTACTTTAGGTTTGTGTTTAAGGCTCAGCTCTTTATGTTTAGGATGTAAAACGGCGCAGGTTAATACATACAGCGGCAATGAAGCTGCATTAATTCTTGATTGGTATCAGCACGATACTGACGAGAATCAAATTAAAAACTATAGGCTAAATAGAAATAATGGCTAAAGATCTTAATAAATTACGCAATATTGCAATTATTGCTCACGTCGACCACGGAAAAACTACTTTGGTTGATAAATTACTGGAGCAATCTGGTACGTTAGATCGTCGCAATGCTGATGAAGAAAGAGTGATGGATTCTAACGATCAAGAGCGTGAGCGCGGTATTACCATCCTTGCTAAAAACACTGCAATTGAGTGGAATGGCTACCATATAAACATCGTTGACACTCCTGGCCACGCCGACTTTGGTGGCGAAGTAGAACGCGTACTATCAATGGTAGATTGCGTATTACTATTAGTTGATGCCGTTGACGGACCGATGCCACAAACACGTTTTGTCACTAAAAAAGCGTTTGAGCAAGGTCTAAATCCCATTGTAGTCGTTAACAAAGTTGACCGTCCAGGCGCGAATCCTGACAATGCTGTCGACCTGGTTTTTGATCTGTTTGATAGCTTAGGTGCTACCGATAAGCAGCTTGAATTTCCCATTGTTTACGCCTCTGCACTAAATGGGGTCGCTGGTTTAGAACACGAAAACCTAGCCGATGATATGACACCGTTATTTGAAGCTATTATCGAGCATGTAGAATCGCCAAAGGTTGATTCAGATGGTCCGTTCCAAATGCAAATTTCGGCACTTGATTACAACAGCTATGTCGGGGTTATCGGTGTAGGTCGCATCCAGCGCGGCTCGGTCAAAATCAATCAAAGAGTCACCATAATCGGGGCTGACGGCAAAGAACGTACCGGTAAGATCCAAAAAATTCAGGGCCATATGGGTCTGGAACGTATTGATTTAGAAATTGCGCATGCCGGAGATATCATCTGTATTTCAGGTATTGAAGAATTATTTATCTCCGATACTCTATGCTCCCCAGAGGCTGTAGAAGCTCTAACTCCGCTTAGTATTGACGAGCCTACTGTATCGATGACGTTCATGGTCAACAACTCACCATTTGCCGGCCAAGATGGTAAATTTGTTACTAGTCGTAATATAAAAGAGCGTCTAGAGCGCGAGCTTATTCACAACGTAGCACTACGTGTTAGACAAGGCGATTCACCTGAGAAGTTTATCGTTTCAGGACGTGGTGAATTACATCTGTCAGTACTGATTGAAACCATGCGCCGCGAAGGGTTTGAGCTAGGTGTTTCTCGCCCTGAAGTTATCCAGCGTGAAATTGACGGAGTAATTCAAGAGCCGTTCGAAGAAGTGGTGATTGATGTCGAAAATGCCCATCAAGGTGCGATAATCGAAGAGTTAAGCACTCGCAAAGGCGACATGACCAACATGGAAGTCGATGGCGAACGGATTCGCTTAACCTTTATCATGCCATCTCGTGGTTTGATTGGCTTCCGTAGTAAATTCTTAACCATGACCTCTGGTACAGGTATCATGACCTCGGTTTTTGATCACTATGGACCGATTAAACAAGGCGAAGTAATTTACCGCAAAAACGGCGTACTTGTTTCAATGGTCACTGGTAAAGCACTGGGCTTCTCTCTTTGGAGCCTGCAGGAGCGTGGACGTTTATTTGCCACTCCAAACATCGAAGTTTACGAGGGAATGCTACTCGGTATTCACTCGCGCACTAACGACTTAGCGGTAAACCCAATTAAAGGTAAGCAGCTAACTAACGTTCGTGCATCAGGTACCGATGAAAACATTCAACTGACACCGGCGATCAAGTTTACTCTTGAACAGGCGTTAGATTTCATCGAAGATGATGAGCTAGTGGAAGTAACTCCGAACCACATCCGCCTACGTAAAAAGCGATTGACTGAGAACGAGCGCAAGCGCTACTCGCGCCAGGGCAAAGGCAAAAGCTAATCGACTTTAATCTCGATTAAAAAAAAGTGATGACAGCTCTGCTCTCATCACTTTTTTATTGGCTAGCATTTAGAAACTCAATACTAAACCTGTAAAACTGGCCAACTTAATCAATATTTATTTAAGAATTAATGCAGATTCGAGCACTCTAAGGAACGCCTGAACAAGTCAAAAACCTCTGTAGAGTGGATAACTAAGAGCAATCATACCATTGGCTATAACCGCCACTCATCAACCCACGCTTGCTCTTCATCCTCTAAATACGCTTGCTCTAAGTATTCTTGTGCCCAGGCATGCTTGGCTGCCAAATAATTGAGCAGCACAATCGCGGTTATTTTCGCCGCACTTACTTCACTCCAGATAGTTGTTATTAAACAGCGCCAGTGATCGACTTGCATATGTTTAGGGCTCGCCAAATTCTGCTCGCACTGCTGGCAAATCATCAAACAATGTTCAATTTTCGGTTCTTTAGGCACCGGCTCAATTTCATAAATTTTTAGCGAAACAGAACCTGCAGCACATAATTCACAGTGTGCGGCGCAGCGCCTAACTAAAGTTTTACCAAAGTAACTCAATTGCTGTTGCCGCTCTTGCTTAAGGCTTTGTGATTTTTTAGACACAGATATTTACTCGATAAAAGGAATTTTATACAGGAATAATTAAGGTGAGACCTTTGCATAACGTTGCCAGCGAAGATAAAACAAGAAAAAAACCGGCGAAATAGCGGAGTTAGTATGCCCCTCACTTTGGGTATAGTATGCCCCTCACTTTGGGCACAGTGCGCCCTTCTTTTATGGGTATAACTGGTGTAGGTGAGCATATTGAGCCGGTTTTTAACGCCGTATTACCGAGCGCAGCTATCATACCCACTGGCATACCCTGAAGGTAAGTTATGCAAAGGTCTCAAGGTATTTTTAACACTGCGATGACTTATTAAGCACAAAAACAGCGGAAAATTCATTTTATACTGATAGGAGAACGAGTCCACAAAAATCAGCACTACTGACTCGTTTAAAAAAGACAAAGCAGCTAAGGATCACTATATGACCATCAACTGCCATTTAGTGACCCTTAGTGTTGGCAAGCAACCCAACTAATCATTATGTAGACGACCAAGGAGAAAAACCTCTACACATATACTAAAACACTAATAATTCAGTTCCAGTACACAAACAATACCATCTTTAGTGATTGGATTGATAGCTATTTTAGCTAAGGACGCCTCTGAACAGCTCCCAGATCCTGTCTGTGGATAACGAGCAGCATATAGCCGCAGGATAACGCCGTTAATGAACTACCTGAATCCGTGACTTCAAAGCGAATACAGAGTGTAAGATATTGGTTTTACAGTGGAATTGAAAAATCTTAGCTGCACCCATAGGTTCAGCGGGTATTTTTCTAACCGCTGTAGAATCAAGAGCTTGCGCTATGTGGTGCAGTGAAGTCACCGATTCAGGTACGAGTTTCTGCCAAGTTTTTTTGACCGGGGAGATTAGCTCTTAGCTATCCACCCTGCGGGGCATGTGATACTTGTTTATAATCCCCCTAAGTCAAACTGAAGACTAGATGAGGATTCAGTTTGGTTTACATTTCCAGGCTGAAAGCATCCGCATCTAGCCATGCGGGAAACTTTTCCCGAAAACTTCGTAGAGTTGATAAATCCAAGGTATTGGTGTACACACTAACAGTGCTTTGATGATCACAGACTGTATTTCCTTTAAAGTCGATCACTAGAGAATCTCCACTGTGCTCAATAGCATTGGCATCCTCACCTAGGCGATTGACAGCAACCACATAAGCCAGGTTTTCCACGGCGCGCGCCGGCAATAATATCCGCCAGGGCATCCGCCTAACCGCAGGCCAATTAGCCACATAAATGGCCAGATCATAGTCATTTCGATTGCGCGAAAAAACCGGAAATCTCAAGTCATAACATACCTGAGGCAGGATTCTCCAATCACGATAATTGATCACCACTCGCTCACTACCCCCTTGGTACAAGGTATTTTCTCCTGACATTCTAAAACAGTGACGCTTGTTATAGTGATCAACTGAGCCATCTGGGTGCACAAAGATAAACTTATTCAGATAATTGCTCTTGCCCGCTATTTCTTGCTGGATCGCTAAACTGCCGCAAATCGCAGCATTTAGCTGCTCCGCTTGTTGCTGCATCCACTTAACGGTATTGCCTTGCATGCTTTGCGCCACCTTTGCCGGCTGCATAGAAAACCCACTGTTAAACATTTCCGGCAGCACTATCAAATCCGTATGGCCTTTTAAATGCGCTATCTGCTGCGCAAACATCTGCAAATTCTCTGCCTCTCTCTCCCAGTGTAAAATACTTTGTACACTAGTTACGCGCATCGTGGTCATTAATCACCTATTTTCTTGTGAGTAGATTTATTCCTAATGAAGGGCAACTAAATTTTAGCGCCTTGCTTCAAGCAGACATTCAAGTCCAGCCCGCTAAACTCTGCCGCTAGAAATTATCTTATTTGTCGCGGCAAACTAACTAATTTTTTACAGGCTTGCTCTAGTGTCGCGTCACTTTTTGCAAAACAAAATCTAACCAACTTCATCGGCGGCGGATTTTGACAAAAAACTGAGATAGGAATAGCGGCGACCCCTACTTCTTTGGTCAAGTATTCGCAAAAAGCCATATCATCTAAATCGCTAATTTTGGAGTAATCTAGCACTTGGAAATAGCTTCCAGCTGCTGGCGCACCGCTAAAGTTACTCTCTGACATTAACTGATTAAAGACATCCCGCTTGCGCTGATAAAACGCCGGTAGCTCTAAGTAGTGCTGAGGTTGCTGCTGCATAACATCGACAAGGGCATACTGCAGCGGTGACGAGCTACAAAAGTTTAAAAACTGATGGACCTTACGTAACTCATGGGTCAAATGCGCCGGCGCGATACAATAGCCAATTTTCCAGCCAGTGACATGGTAGGTCTTACCAAATGAAGAAATCACAAAACTGCGCTGATACAACTCATCATATTTAACAAAACTTAAATGCTTAGCCCCATCAAAAATAATGTGCTCATAGACATCATCCCCGATCAGCAAGATATCCGTCCCCGCCACCAGCTTGGTCAACTG
The DNA here is from genome assembly GCA_000416275.1 of Osedax symbiont Rs1. Lineage (GTDB taxonomy): Bacteria > Pseudomonadota > Gammaproteobacteria > Pseudomonadales > Balneatricaceae > Rs1. Next base: position 12,984 of record ASZJ01000147.1, on the reverse strand, counting down.
CTCGATGTCATCCTCTGTCAATATGCTGCCAGTTGGATTGTGTGGAGAGTTGAGAATGATCAATTTTGTTCGAGCTGTAATCGCTGCAGCGATCACCTGCCAATCTATCTTAAATTCTGGTGGGGCTAGCTGCACATGAACCGGAGTGCCGCCATTCAACACTATTGCGGGGTCATAACAATCAAATGCAGGATCCAAGACCAGCACTTCATCCCCTTTATGGATAACCGCGGCGAGCGCCGCATATATCGCTTCAGTTGCGCCCGAGGTGATAGTCACTTCATTGTGTGGACAGACTTTTCTCTGGTAGATTGTTTCAACCTTGGCGGCAATTTGCTCTCTGAGCTCAATAATCCCAGTCATCGGAGCATACTGGTTTTTCCCATTGGACACATGCTTATCTACCGCATCCAGCAAAACCTGTGGCCCGTTAAAATCCGGAAAACCTTGGGCTAAATTAATCGCTTGATGCTCAGTAGCCATCTGTGACATTACAGTAAAAATTGTAGTACCTACATCGGGCAGTTTTGACGCTGGATATTTCATGATCAATCCTAATTTGAGCGGCTAGATAGTAGTCGGACACGACCTATCACCGCTAGAAAATTTTATCCTACTCTGGTATTTGACTGCCGATTAACCTTGAGCTCGACAGCTAATCAAAGCATCCTAATCGCTAAATAAAGGCGCTTATCGCAATAGCCTTTCATCCTGCAATCACTCGCTATACCTTTATTTTTAAATACATTTTTTAGCATAGCTATTCGCAATTGTATACAGTTTCAGCTCTTGAGAGCTCGCCATAACTACCGCGCTCGGTAATACGGCGTTAAAAACCGGCTCAACATGTTAATTTACACCCGTAATACCCATAAACAGGGGCATACTGTACCCAAAGGGAGGGGCATACTAACTCCGCTATCTCGCTGGTTTTTGCCAGGTCTTACCTTCGCTCGCAACCTTATACAGAGGTCTCTTCTTATCAATCTAGGGAGACTTATTTAAGCCTTATCTATACAATGGCTGTTTTGCCAATAGCTACTAATTAGGATCAAACTAATGACCCGTTTTCGCCCTTGTATCGACCTTCACCAAGGTAAAGTTAAGCAAATTGTCGGAGCTAGTCTCAACGACCAAGGTGCAATCACTAACTTTGTCAGCGAATTCGACGCCGCTCACTTCGCCGCTCTCTATCAGCAAGATCAATTACACGGCGGTCATGTGATTGCCTTAGGACCGAACAATGAAACTCAGGCTAAGCTAGCGCTGGCGACTTGGCCAAAGGGATTACAGTTTGGCGGCGGGGTTACTTTAGAGAATGCGCAACACTGGTTAGACGCCGGGGCAAGCCATGTCATTGTCACCTCTTACTTGTTTGAGAACCAGCAGTTTTGCTGGTCTAAATTAGAGGCCTTAGTTGAGCGAATTGGCAAAGATTCGCTGGTACTAGACCTTAGCTGTAGAAGTATTGATGGGGGTTGGCGCATCGCCACCAATCGCTGGCAGACCTTAACCGATACTATTATTGATGGTAAAACTTTGCACAAATTAGCCGATTTTTGTGCTGAATTTTTAGTGCATAGCGCTGACGTTGAAGGACTGCAAGGAGGCATAGATCATAAACTGGTCGAAAAACTAACCGAGTATGCGGATATTCCTGTCACTTACGCTGGCGGCGCAAGATCTCTAGCTGATCTCGAGTATGTACAGCAACTATCTGCGGGGAAAATTGATTTGACTATAGGTAGTGCGCTAGATATTTTTGGTGGAAAAGGCATCACTCTTGAGCAGTGCATCCACTGGAATAACCAGCAACAGTAGTTATTGAGGCACCCGCCTCTTAGCCACCTTTTTATTAATTACTCCTTTTTCACTGAGATTTAAGCTGTTATGTCACCGCAAAAAATAAACTGGCTACTGTTTTCCACCCTGGTATTTATGTGGGGAACTTCATTTTTATTCACCGCGATTGCCGTCGCCGATTTTAGCGCAATCCAAGTGTCATCTTTGCGAATTGGCCTCGGCGCTATTATTCTAACGATCGCGGTATTCTTCAAAGGAAAACGCTTGCCTTGGGATATTAAGTCCTGGACTGCCTTTTTCATTTTAGGTTTACTAGGAAATGCTCTGCCCTTCTTTCTCATCTCCTGGGGGCAACTTTCTATTAGCTCTGGTACTACAGGCGTGCTGATGACCTTTATGCCAATAATGACCATACTGTTGGCTCATTTTTTTGTTGAAAATGAGCGACTCAATAAATTTAAATTAATCGGCTGCGTAATTAGCTTTGCCGGAGTCGCACTGCTATTAGGCCCGCAGTTCGACGGCAGTGGTAGTCTAATAGCGCAACTTGCAGTGTTTACCGCAGCGACTTGCTATGCGCTACAAACGATTGTGATTAGATTACTGCCAAAATTTGATCCGTTAGTAGCGGGAGCCGGCATGTTGATTTCTGCCAGTATACTTTCTCTGCCGCTAGCTATCAGCTCAGGGTTCGCCAATATTGATCAGGTTAGCTACCTATCCCTATCAGCCATTATCTGGCTGGGTATCGTTCCCACGGGTATTGCCTCTATCCTCTTCTTTTTACTGGTAGCACGCACCGGACCAAGTTTCATTTCAAATGTTAATTACGTGATCCCAGTAGTCGCCTTTTTCTCTGGCATCCTGTTCTTAGATGAGCCTTTAACTAGCAGTAATTTTATCGCGGTAGCGATTATTTTAGCCGGGGTTGCCACAACCCGCAAACCAGTGAAAACTATCTGCCGGCAGTCACAGTCAAGTCATCTATAAATCTTCGACGCTGACTACTTCGCCACATTGCTCGGGGGAATACCCTGCTAAAGTCGCTACTTTTTGCATAAATTCGGTTGAGCGTATTTCAGCTAAAAACCGCTGCATTGCCTCTTGCTGTAAGGTTTTGTTATGGCAGACAAATAAGTAGTGCTCGGTGGTTAAGGGAATAAAATCTAACGAGAACTTCTTGGCGGCGGCTTCAACCCCAAAACCAACATCCGCCATACCTGCTGCCACGTAGGCGGCGACCGCTGAATGTGTGTACTCAACATCATCAAAGCCGTTAATTGACTCTACCGGTAAATCTTCATTCGCCAGTAACTCTTCAAATAGACAGCGCGTGCCGGATGATGGCTCGCGGTTGATAAATTGAACATTATTCTCTAACAGATCCTGAAGACCTTGAATTTGCATGGGATTGCCCGATTTGATCATCAGCCCCATACGCCTGGTTATAAAACGAATTATTTTATGCGCGCGCGGTCGCAGATGGCGCAGGTAAGTTGTTAAGTATTTTGCACTGCGTAACTCTACCGGCAAATGAAAACCCGCTAGATCACACTGCCCTCTGTTGAGGGCAATTAATGCCTCTTCCACTTCTTTATACTGCAGGTTGAGTTGATAATTTTTAGTGAAATTAGGCAGTAATTCAACCGCGTAACCAAAACTTGCATACACATTCAGCAGTGGTTTAACCCCCTCTAAACTGCGCTGAATTTCTAAATTTATTTCAGAGGCAAAGCTTTTTAGCTGCGGTTCTAATCTGGCGATTAAACGCTGCTGAGCCCAGAGTAGCTTTTCGCCTAATGGCGACAGTACTGCACCGCGACCTTTGTGCAGATAAACTAACTCGCAACCAAAAAAAGCTGCCCAATGCTTGAGGATATTCCAACTATGGCGATAGGATATGCCGACTTGCTCGGCAGCTAAGGTTAGCTTGCCCTGCTCGTGAATAGCACTGATCAGCAAAAATAACTGTGGGTCTAAACGGCTGCCATTTTCATCTTTAAAAATCCAGGCTGGCTCTACATTAATACGCTTCATCAAACTTCCTAAAACAGCAAACAAGTGCAAGAAATTACACCTGTTTTAAACATTCGACAAGTACTAATTTACTGCAATGAGAGCTCTGCACAACTTACCCAGAGGGTATGATAACTGCGCTCGGTAATACGGCGATAATAACCCGCTATTTGAGCGTTTTTTCCTTGTCTTACCTTCGCTCGCAACGTTAGGTAGAGGTCTCGCAATATTAAGCGAGTGCGAACCAGCGTAATTCCTCAGCAGCCGCACTGAGGTTTAAAGGCTGTCGATCTTTATCGGCCTTTGCCGCCAGCAGTATCTGCTCACCTTGTACTAAATATTCAGCTAAGCTAGCGCTGCTAACCGTTTGCTGACTTATTTTGTCGAGCACCGCACTATCGAGCAAATCATCTAGGGATAAGGTCGTAGCTGAGTGACCGGCTAAATACTCCCAAGTTCCAGACTCTTGATTAAACTGGTAACTAGCCAGTAGCCGCCAACCGTGTTCAGCGACTAAAGTCAGCGCTCCGATTAGGTAATCAAAGGTGTTTTGGTCAATAAAATAGTTGAAATTAAGCCGGGTCCAGCCGGGCCTTAACACCATGTACCCCTCGTGTAACTGCCCCTCTATGGCGGCGCTTCTACTCGCTGAAAGATCCAACAATTCATGCCCATAAGGTCCGGCACAAGAACAGCCACCTCTCGCTTGAATACCAAAGATATCATTCAACAGCGCCACCACAAACCCATAGTGCAAAACACTGTCATTATGCTTAATATTAAATGATAAGATTGATAAACGTGACGCGGTATTACAGCCAAGTATCTGAAAATTCTGTAGTTTTGACAAGCGTTGTAGTGCTTGTTCAATATAGTTGCGCTCTAAGCGCTCAATATTTTTTGTGCCAATCTGCTGTTGAATTTTAAACACTAAACCAGCGCGAATCGACTCGACAATACTCGGAGTTCCACCTTCTTCCCGCCGCTCAATATCTGCCACAAAAGTGTGGCTATTAGGTGAGACGTACATCACTGTACCTCCACCGGGCACTGCAGGTACCGAGTTAGTTAACAGCTCTCCATTGACGATCAAAAGCCCTGGAGTACCTGGACCACCAATAAACTTGTGGGTCGATATAAACACGGCATCCAGCTGATCCCCACTCATATCAATTGTCACATAGGGGGCGGCCGCGGCATAATCCCAACAGGACATTGCACCGTATTTGTGCAGTAGAGCAGACACTTTTGCCACATCTGTTTTCAAGCCTGTAACATTGGATGCCGCAGAAAAACTGCCGATCAGTTTAGGTCTGCCTTGATACTGCTGCAACTGGCGCTCTAGATATTCAGTATCTATCTGACCTGTTGCATCGAACGGAATGGCGACCAGCGTTGCAATACTTTCACGCCACGGCAGTTCATTTGAGTGATGCTCGTACGGGCCAATAAAAACCACTGGCCGATCTGCTTCTTTAATCGCACTTTCAAATTGATACTGGGCATTTAACTCAGCGGGTAGACGCAAATTCAGCATATCGATTAATTTGTTGATCGCAGCCGTAGCTCCGGATCCAGTAAAAATAACCTTGTGATGCGCCCCGGTATTTAATGCACTGTGAATAGCCGCTCTCGCTTGTTCGCGATACTGGGTACTCTGCTTACCAGTAAAAGAAGTTTCAGAATGGGTGTTCGCATAATAAGGTAATACAAACTGACTAATTGCCTCTTCAACAAACGCTAGTGAACGTCCAGAGGCCGTATAATCCGCATAAACCATCGGCTTGCTGCCAAAAGCAGTATTGAACAGCATACCTTCCCCAATCACATTATTCCGAATTTTCTCCAAGGTTATTGTCATGCTGTACTCCAAATAGTGTTGTAAAATTCAATGATAAAATTATACACAATTTTTTTAGAAACATTATTTGTAATTGTTAGCTATAAACAACTATAATCGCAATAATGTTCTATATTTTTAATATATGACGAAACATTCTTGCATATTTTAGTGATTACTAGTTATGGATAAAATCGACAAAGCAATCTTAGATTCGATGCAACACGATGATACGCTGTCTGTTGCCCAAGTTGCCGACAAAGTAGCTATCTCAAAAACAGCCTGCTGGAGAAGAATTCAAAAGCTAGTCGCTAATAAAGTGATTAGCAATAGAGTAGCGCTGCTCAACCCATCAGCGGTGAACTTGCCGCTCACGGTGTTTATTTCTGTGCGTACTAATCAGCACAATGATGAGTGGGTACAACAATTTAGAGCAGTGTTAGCGCAACTTCCGCAAATACTAGAGGTGTATAGAATGAGTGGCGATCTAGACTATTTATTAAAAGCTGTCGTCAGTGATATGCCCGACTACGACTTGCTCTACAAGCAATTAATTAAAGCTAACATTTTTGACGTTAGCTCAAGCTTTGTCATGGAAAATTTAAAATATATGACCCAATTGCCGCTCACTAAAATATAGAAAACTCAAGTTCAACCACCGCCAATACTCGCAGCATACTAGATGTTAACCTTTAAGCAGATCATTGATGGCGGAATATAAAATAAGCTTCTGGCTAAAAACCCGCTTTGCGCGGCTATTTTTATCTACATTGGCTTGGCGAAGATAGCTTAAGTCATTACACCCGGGCGAAACGGCTTATTAACTTGGTTATGGCGATGGCCATTTTTGTTTTGTGCTAATAGTTTTACTTTTTTAGCGACTAATCCACGCTTATCGACATGACATTCAAACTCAACGCTGACGCCTACTTTTAAAAACTGACAATTAAGTAAGTCCGCTTTATAAACGATAATATCTTTAGCACTGCCATTTTCTAGGAATCCAGATTCTTTATCTCGAAACCACTTTTTCACTACTGTTTGCAATATATACTCCTTAACCACTAATTATTCACTGACGGCTTACAAAAACAACGAGTTTAAGCCCAGTACGACGATTTAACGACCGTCACATATTCAGAAAAAACATTAAAATAATAATTTTATTGATGAACTAATCTGCCACTAAAGCGCTGAAATCAACTCGAAGTAAGTTGACTCGAATAAGTAAATACGCACGTTTGAAAATTTAACTAAAGAAAGCGAATATAACTTTAAAACACTAGTTGGAACCGTCGAAGAGCCACTCATGGATGATAGAGAAGGCGTCAATACTAGTGTTTTCACAGAAACAATAGATGAAAGGACTATAAATCCAATAAAACCATTCAGAAATTTAATATACCATAAATCCTTTGAATATAACTATTTTTCATTCACCGCAGAGCGCTGCAAATTTTTAAGCCCAGCCACTGCTGTTCAAATAAATATTTTATTACCTTAAGGTACTTATATATCGCTGTTTAATGTCAATATCCGATCAATTTAAGCACCTAAATCACCCTACTTTTTCGCTCTATAAATTAATTGACTACAATGGCGGTCAATAGTGATAAAATGCAGCTACTTTTGCCGATAGTAGATATTCGAGCAATTTTTCATTTTTGTACTTCTTGGAAACACATGAAAAAGACCATAGCTTTAACCCACCCCAAAATACAACTAGATCGATTAGTCGATTCTATTAAGCACGATGTCAAAAAATACCTTAAAAGAGAGCGCAATAAGAAGCTGCCCGCAGATGTCGATTATTGGGATTTTGATTGTAAGTATGGCAATACAGAATCGGATGCTAAGGTTATTCATTTGACTGAAATAAATAAGCATATCGATCAAGCGGCCAAATCAGGCTTGCCATCATTTTATTTAGAAATAATAGTCAAACATGGCCACCGTCAATCCAAGGATAATGATCCATGGGCTGAACACCAATAGCTTAAGACCTTTTATCAGCAGATTAAGTACCGGAACTACTCAGGCTTACACTGCGCAAGGTCAAGTCAAGTCAAGTCAGCTCATAGCCAGACCCTGGTAGTAATGAGGACGAGCCAATTGTTCGAGATGCTAGAGACTAGATTGCAGACGTTTGGCTATGCCAAATAACTACATCTAGTTGTGAGCATATCGAGCCAGCGGGACATCCACAGTTGCTAGCTGCTTCAAGATAAAAATTGGCTAGTCAAATAAGCTGGCAATATCTTCAGCTATCGCCTCAGGTTTAGTCGCAGGCGCATACCGCTTTAACACTGTACCTTGCTGATCAACCAAAAATTTAGTGAAATTCCACTTTATATTTTGACTGCCCAACAACCCGGTGGCGCGCTGTTTTAAAAAAGTAAATAATGGCTCTGCATCTCCCCCGTTGACTTCTATCTTCGCAAACAGATCAAAACTAAGCGCATAATTCAGCTGACAAAACTCTGCTATTTTTTCATTACTGGCTGGTTCTTGAGCGCCAAATTGGTTGCAGGGGAAGCCCAGCACAGCAAATTCTTCAGCTTTAAATTGTTGATACAAAGCCTCTAAGCCGGAGTATTGCTTGGTAAAACCACAGGCACTGGCTGTATTGACGATCAACATCACTTGATTTCGATATTTTTCCAAGTTGACAATTTCACCGCTTATTGAGGTTGCGGAAAATTGATAAATCGTGTCTTTCATTAACAGCTCCCATTTAGTACTGCAGCTAAACTAGCTTTTTTATATTAGAGGGGGTCTCAGCATAGCGTTACCAGCCAAGGTAATACAAGGCAACAACCGACGAAATAGCAATTCAGTGCCCCTGTGGATGGATACTACTGGGGGAAATGAGCATATTTAACCGGTTTATAAAGCCATATTACCGAGCGAAATAGTTATATTTATATATCAAAATATTTAAACAAACTTCATATCTTCCCTGGATACAGAAGACCTTTGTAACTAGTTCCGGATATAGTCTAATGCTGCAGTCACCGCCCGTACTTGAGCCAGAATACAGTTTTCATCATCGACTAATGGACTATCCGGATACACTTCGGTGGTTGTATTAAAGCGAGCTTGACTAAAACCGGTGCACAAACTTAACGATTTAACCGGGTAATTAATCACCCCCGGTTGCGCTAGGGTGGCACCAATTATCCGCCCTTGTTCATCTGCGGGTGCTATATGAGTGACTTTAGATACTTGTTCAATAATATAGCGTTGAAATTCCACACTGGGATTTTCACTGTCCCCAACCAGGTAAAAGCCGTCGGGGATCTCCGTGATTTCGGTCACTTTTCCATCTCGAGCATCTAAAGCGGGCATAAACTGGCTGTTATCGGTATCCGTTGTTTCATGTAAATCAATGTGCATTAACAACTCGCCATCCAGCGCCTCAATCGCCGACATCAATGCCGCAGCTTCTGCACTGTTTCGAGCTTGATCAAATGAGCGATTTGGATCGACGCAATAAGGGTTCCAGCGGTTGATAGTTTCATAAGCCCAGGGGCTAATACATGGCACAACCACCAAATTAAATTGTTCAGCATATAAATTAGCTTTTGTTTCTAGGAAGCGCAGTGCACCTTGCACGCCACTCGTTTCATAACCGTGCACACCCCCGGTGATCAGCACTGTCGGTTTGCCAGCCTGCCAATCGGCATTTTTCAGATAATAAAGTGGATAGCGCAGCTCATTAACCGCCAGCTGTCCATATTCCACAACTTTGAAATCAGACGACAATTTTTCAATTTTAGTCACCACCTCAGCTTGGTAGGAACGTTTTATTGATTGCTTATCAAACCATGCTGCTTTCTCAACTTCCCCCCACATTGCGCTGGTTGCGTTTCGTCTTGCACGTTGCGAATCACTCATTTTTGTCTCCTAAACATGTCATTGATTCAATACTCGTTAATTGAATATGGATGCTGCGCCTAAATCATCCACTTTAGCATTGAATTGAATTTATCAGCTGCAGCAAGGGCGATCTGCGATACATTTGCCAAGCTGCTTAATTTTTGTTCTAATCTAGATTACTAATTGTGTCAATATCAACTCACCACGATTTACCCCTACCTAAGTCCGTGGATGAAGAACCTAAAATATTGGTTTACAGCAGCATTGAAACTTAGCAGCTGCATCCTTAACCTTATAGGATCAACAGCTTATGCTAAGCGACGTATTAAAGTCACTGATTTAGGTATTTATAAGGAGGTATATTTATGTTTCTACAGCAACTCGCGTTTGCGCTGGTTTTATCTGACAGAGCCCACCAGTCCCCTTTTTTATAATGCGATGAATTAGGACTGGATAGCGACTCCCTCATCGTGCTTTAAAGCACGTTATCATATCATTTGAGCCCTGTGCTCGACCTTATTCATCTGCGTTATTAACCCTATCGTTAATCACCAGCAGGAATTCCCCCTGCCTATAACCTGAGTCAGTGACTTCACTGCAGCACATAGTGCAAGCTATTTATTCTACAGCGGTTAGAAAAATACCCACTGAACCTATGGGTTTTATGCATGGATGCATTTATTTAGCGAATGCAGGAGCATATGAGCTTGCAGTTAAGATTTTTCAATTCCACTGTAAAACCAATATCTTACACTCTGTATTCACTTTGAAGTCACGGAATCAGGTATAACAGATGAAAATTATGACTGCATTATTACAATTAATAAATATCAGCTTTTCCCATGGCTCACAGCCCATTTTTGTAGATTTAAATTTACAAATCAACAGAGGCGATAAACTGGGTCTGATTGGCCATAATGGCTGCGGAAAGAGCACATTGTTGTCTTTAATAAATAGGCACTGGCCACTCGATAAAGGAGAGATAAGAGCACCCGGCGGCACTCAAATAGCGATAGTCGAACAGTTTGTCCCCCCTTCACTATTAAACTTAAGCTTGCTCGCTTCGATATGCTCAGTATTTTGTGAAGAGGAACGTCAGCAAAATAGTTGGCGCGCTCAAAGTCAATTGTTAGCACTTGGTTTCAATGACCAACAATTCAGGATTGCAGTGCATGCATTAAGCGGCGGCCAACAGAATTTATTATTGATTGCCAGAGCCTTAGTGCTTAACCCTGATCTACTGTTGTTAGATGAGCCAGGCAACCACATGGATATTGTGGCGATGACTCAATTACAAAAATTTCTCAAGCACGATTGTCGCTGTGCCTTTATGATTATTTCCCACGATCAGTATTTACTTAATAATGTATGCTCACAATCAATTTTCTTGCGTGATAAAAGCTGTCAAAAGTTTAATTTACCTTACAATCTCGCCAGACAAGAACTATTAAAACAAGATGATAGTGATAAAAAAAGACTGGTCGACGAAGAGCGGGAAATATCTCGATTAACGGCTACCGCCAAGAGACTTGCCATCCAAGGCCGGGAACATGACAATCAAAAGCTATCTCGCAAAGCCAAGTCTATTGAAAAGAGAGTAGTCAAGCTTGCTGGTAACAAAACCACTTTAACTCAAGCCTCTCAATTGAAACTGACTCTCGACGATTTACAGCTACATGCCCGGCAACTACTACTGATCAATAATGCTTGTATCAAAACTCCTGACGATAATTTAAAACTACTTGATATAGCAGAACTGTTGGTAAAACCTGGCGACAGAATCGCGCTGCTTGGCATAAATGGCGCGGGGAAATCATCGACTCTTAACGCCATCCACAGCGCCTATTTAAAGCAATTTGAACAAGATACAAATACCGATCGGCCGATTCGCTTCCACCCCCGCACCGAATTAGGTTATTACGACCAAGAGTTACAATGCTTGACACAAAACATTTTCAGAGTTGACTGGCTGCGAAATAATGTCACTAAAAACACCACTGAAGATCAAATCAAATCAGCACTGATTAAAGCGGGCATTGCCTACCATGACTTTAATCGCAGCGTAAACAGCCTCAGCGGAGGTGAAAAGTCTAGGATGATGTTTTTACTATTTTCACTGACTCAGCCCAATTTTTTAATCTTAGATGAGCCGACTAATCATATCGATTTGCAGGGGAGGCAACAGCTAAATGAGCAGTTAATGGCATCTGGTGCTACTTTATTAATCACTAGTCACGATCGAGATTTTCTTCAACAAGTAGCCAATCGCTGGCTGTGGATTAAAGATGGCCAATTGATTGAAGTAAACTCTGCAGACAATTTTTACCTGCACTTAACCAAAGCTACAGCCCCACTTGAGCCACCAATTGCAAAAATTGAATTAGCCGCTGAGAAGCTACCTGCTGGAGAAGTCTATGAAGATGAGCTTTTGAGCAAAATTGAAGTGCTAGAAAAAAAACTCCGTCGTGACTTACAGCAGAGTTCCAAGAGGCAAAAGCCTGACAAACAACACATATGGCGACAGGAGATCGACGCTTTATGGTCTAGACTTAACTAACAAACCTCTGCACAAGTCAGACACGCACCTGACGCACTGAGAAATTCGTGGTTAAGGCGTACTGGTGGTAGGGAAAGCCGTAACACATGCACCAATTCCTCTGTAAGCCCGCAGTGAAATGTAAGATTGATTCAGATATCCCTAAAAAAAATAATAATTAATATCTCCACACACTCCGCCACTATCGGCTATCGGCTATCGGCTATCGGCTATCGGCTATCGAGGATATGGTGTCCTGCAGTTTTGTTCGCGTGCTTCTTCACTACTATCAAGATGTCTGATTTGCAAAAGACTATACTATTAAGATGGACCAGCCATATATTTTGACGAATTCCTTCCATAGCCGATGGCAACAAGCCTGAATATTCCCACCTATAATCGACTACTATGCCCTCACGGCCAACAACAGAAGTCTGACGACCATTACAGACAGCCTTTAAGTTAACAGCCTGGTAAGATATTTCTTCAACAAAAGCACCGCTGCTTATCTGGATGCTTGTTTCATTGTCCAGATTAACACAAGGATTAGAAGGAGGGCTGTTCAGTACATATATACTGGTGTACCTCTAGTGGCATTAGCAGTCTTTACTTCAAAAACTACCACCAACAGCAGAGCTAATATTTGATTTACCCATGTATTTTCTTTCGAGGTGTTGGTGCTCGGGGCGGCGGTTAAGAAATTAAATATTGGGGAAGTACAGCTATCAACAAAAACAACATTAAGTCATGAAAGAATAGTTATGGCGAGATATTTGTTCTCAGTGAGCTTACGAGAAGATAGCGTGACTTTTAATGGAAGTCTAAAAGCCCGTTACCAATGGGCTAGGTGTTGTTTTTTTGATAATTCCAAGGCAGGTATTCTCCTGGATTATCGATGACTTTTTGGTTG
>ASZJ01000146.1 GCA_000416275.1 Osedax symbiont Rs1 | reverse complement strand
CTTTGTTCTCAAGCACCTGATCAAATGCCTATCCTCAAGCGGTCCTTCAAAACATACTCTATCATCCAATATTACGGGTACTGCGTATTTGTAATAAGGGTTAGGCGTCGTTTTTATATTTTTATTTAAATGATTAAAAAGTATTAATTTTGCATCGAAGTCCAACAGCCTTGAAATATATTTATCATAGGTTGGTATCGATATGGCGATAAGAAAATTTCCGTAATAATTTCGAAAATTTGAAGTAGATAAGTCAACAGTGTTGACCTTCTTTATATCTTCAACAAACTGAACATGAGGCAGTTCTGATAACAAAGCTAATTTCTTAAAGTATGGAGTTACTGCATTTATTGTCATATTTGGCTTATACCACAAACGAATTATCCATAAAGGTACTCTCACTCCTTTTCTTAAATGCTCAGTCTGCTTCGATATATATTCAAATGTGTTGTAGTGCGCAGCAAATTCTCGTGCGAATATTTGAGCTAAAGTCTTTTCAGATATATTTAAAGGCGCTATCTTATCGATTCGCGTATTTGACTGATGGTATATAATACTCATCGTATCCACGACATCAGAAAGTTCCTGCAAAAACAACATCTTACCAAGCAAGGTATCTTGCAGTGATAAAGCATGTCTTAAATGAAATAGCAGGCTATTTAGTACGCTCATCGCTAGTTGAGAATTCCCATTGCGATGTATATGTATTGCATTCAGTAATTGCAATCTCGCAGCTGCAGAGAGGTATTGCAAAGGTGGAAAAGGTTCGGTAACAAATGGTTTGGTGAGCGTTGTATATTCAAAGTAGTTGTAAAAAGTAACTATTCGCTGTGTTAATACATCATGCTTCTTGATCAGCTTTTCAAGATTAATACCGGAATAAAATAATATATTGAGGCATTCATCCTCTCGAAAACTACAAAATAATTCCCCAGTAGGTAGCGAAAGTTTTTTGGTCGCAGGATACTCATTGATCTCATAGGAGTCATTCAACTCAGACTCTTGATATTTTTTTAAGAGCGAGCTTCCTACGACAACCGGGTTTTCGTCGATCGCTGCATAGATACCTAATGCATAGACAAAAGCCTCACTATCATTGGTTTTCATTAAGCTATTAATAAGTGTTTTAGTGTCATCTGTTAACTTATCATCAATTGATAACATGACAAATAAAGCGACCAAACAGCAGACAATCAAAAGTATAATTTTTTTCACATTCAGCCTAAGTAAGAGCAAAAACAATTCAACTAACCATCTAGTGATGCTAATAAATCGTAAAACACCCCTCTGTCTAGATGATACAATCGTACCAAGTCCATACCAGAACCACAATATTTACAAAGTTTCTAAAGGGCGGGCAAGGGTTAATTGTTACCTCAGGGTTGCTGCTCTTGTAGGTTTTTAACCACGTTAATATTTTTATGGCCGCTGTAGAAGCACGAAGGATGCGTCAAAATAGATAGGAGAAAATGCATAGTCATCGCATCAAATCTGACGTCTCTTATTGCCGGTTTGAATCATTAGTCAGCATATATAAAATCAGAAACTGTTGGCTCGCAAGGAGCAAACCTTAACGTTGTCCTCCAAGTTAAATTATTCAAATTTATATCAAAATTAGTAGCATATAAGACTACTAAGGGGCGATAACAGGGTACGGTAGCTTTAGCCCACACAAAAGAAATGGACTCAACATAGTCGAAACCACACTTCAATCTTTTACTTTTAAACACTGTAACTCTCTGTCATCCGTGTCACCGTTACCTACCGTACTTTTTGTACATAAAAAAGAAATCAGTTAAAGTTTTTCCTGATTAGCCACCACTTTCAGCGATGGTTAGGCCAAGCACCTCAAGCCCTCGTACTGGCAAGAGGCTTAATAGAAAACACTTACATAAGATAATTAGCCTGCATACTGATTATGAGAGCTTTGTATAACTTACCCAGAGGGTATGATAACTGCGCTCGGTAATACGGCGTTAAAAACTGGCTAAACATGCTCATTTACACCAGTAATACCTATAAAAGAAGGGCACTCTGTACCCAAAGTGAGAGGCATACTAACTCCGCTATCTCGCCGGCTTTTGCCTAGTCTTATCTTCGCTCTTAACGCTATGCAAAGGTCTCATTATATTTTATAAATAATCGTAGCGTCATTATTATGCTGTTAAAAATATAATCTCTTATAAAGTCGGCTGAGTCTCATGGGCAGTCAGGAAATTAATTAATCCTTTCATAACAACTACAGACCGCCAAAAGCATCCATTTTGTGTCATTTTCAAACAGTGATAAGCACGAACAATACTCATCCAGCATGAAAATTTATTACTCGACCACCATCAGGTTAAATTCCAAGCCTTTGATAAATAAAGGCTTGGTGAGTACTTTTAGACTTAAAGCTTGTTTAGTGTTTGATATAACGCATTTAAACAAGCTGTTCCTAGCTGGCGTGAGCGCTGTGGCGACCAGCCGACATAGTGGTCGGGGGTTTTTTCGGTATCTTTAAAGGGCATTTCTAAGGTCATCGCTAAACAGTTGAAGGTCTCGGCAATATAATTGGTGCCCACGGTCATTAAGGCTTCACCCTGCTTATCTTTTTCATAGCCAATTTTGCTTTGAAAATCAGGGCTGGCATTTACCAGTGCCTGCTGATAGCAATCTAACTGCGACTGGCGCTGATCATTCCAGCTAGCAATGCCTTCAGAGCCTGCAATAAAGTTATAAGCTAAGGCTTCATCTCCGTGAACGTCCAGGCAGAAATGCATGCCGGTTTGCTCCATTTTGGTACGGACTAACAATACCTCAGGGCTGTGTTCCATAGTGGCACCTTGCCATTCACGGTTTAAATTGGCACCTGCTGCATTGGTCCGTAAATTACCACGACGACTACCGTCTGGGTTCATGTTCGGTACTACATAAAATACAGCTTGCTTTAGCAGCTCTCGTGAAACCGGGTCTTCAGGATCTAATAGTGAATTGAGTATTCCCTCAACACACCACTGTGCCATCGTTTCGCCTGGGTGTTGACGAGCGATAATCCAACAAACTTTTTTACCTTCCCCCTCTTTGCCGATTTTCAGCAAATCCATGTCCTGGCCATCAAGTGTGTAGCCCAAATGCAGATACTCAACCGCTTCACTTAATTGGGCGTTGCCAATTAGATCATGATGACGCTCCATAGAGTACGGGGCAAAATATGCGTAATAGACCGAGTCACAATCCGGGGTGTGCTTAATTGTCACGATTTTACCATCAAACTCGGTATCAACACGAAACCAAGTTTCACGGTCATAGGAGGCGACGGCACGATAATCCTGCCATCCTTCAACGTAGGAAGTCTCGCTGGCATTCACCAGATTAAGCTGGCAAGGCTGATTTTTAGCGCCAGTTAAACGGAAATAAAACCATTGGCTAAAGTCGGAATTGTTGTCTTTTTTGATTTCTAAATTAATAGTACCAGTATCGCTGATGTCTAAGCAGTGGATATTACCACCATCAAAGTTGTGACTGATTTTCATAATTATCCTAAGCCTCATCGAAATAAGAGGCATTATATACTCGTCAATAATGAAATTATATGATTCACATGGATAAATAAAAGACAGGCATTTATTTTAACCTCAATCAGTGAATTCACTGCACCACATAGCGCAAGCTCTTGATTCACTTTGAAGTCACAGATTCAAGTTTTACTTAAAACATGCCCGCTGTTATTTTAAGAACAGCATTAGCTAAGGTATTTTTTGCGCAATGCAAACTAAATATGATTGGCTTTTACGGTCATTTTCTTCACAAAAAAATAGGTATAAACCCCTATCACCACCGAAGCGAGCAGATCTATGATGGGAAAAGTCCACCAAATCCCCAACACCCCATATTCATTCGAGAGCAGCCACAACATAGGTAACAGTAATATATATGTCCTGAAGGCATTGAGAAAAGCGGCGGGTTTTGCAAAGCCTAACGCCTGAAACAATGCTGGGCACATCATACCAATACCCACGGTAAAGAAACCGATAAAGGTAATGCTGGAAATTTCTGAAGCAATGCTAATTAATTGCTGATCTCTGGTAAATAACATAAACAACCACTGAGGCTTTAGAATCATTAACACTGAACAGACAATGGCATAACCGCCACTAGTCAGTATCGACACTTTTAAAACCTCGGCGACACGATGATATTTCTTGGCTCCATAGTTAAATCCGGCAAAGGTTTGGAAGGCAATCATCATCCCTAGCACCGGCAAAAAAATCAGCATAAAAGTACGGTTGAAAATACCGTTGCCACTGATTAATAGTTCAGCATCTGTCGTTGCCACTGAAACAATAGCTAAGTTAACTGCACTTAGCATCACCGCATAACCGGTGTACGACAAGAATATCGGAACTCCTAGACTCACCGCCTGCCAATGTAATTTCGGCTGAAAATGACATTTAGACCATTCAAACTTTATCAGGTGATCTGATACTTTCAATACATAGGCACCGTAACCTAAAGACACCATCATCGAGATAACTGTCGCCCATGCTGCCCCTGGAACGCCCCAGTTAAAAACAAATAGAAATAGCCAATCTAAGAAAATATTTAGCAATGATGCGATGGCTAACATTTTCATCATCTGCATCGACTTGCCTTCGGCACGAAAAGCATCACTCACCACGCCCGAGACAAAACTGACGACCACAAACAAAGCAATTGGGGTGATATATTGATTGGCAAAGGGTTGCAATACCAGTGGCATTGCCAACAAGTTAAATATAGCTATCTTAAATGTTAACACTAGTGCTGCACAGACACCGCCAACAACCGATGCTAAGAAAATAGCACTGCTAAAAATAGTATTGGCAAGTTCGCTATCTCCAGCCCCTAGCTTCCTTGAGAGAATAGACGCCATTCCGCCAGCCATCATTGCCGAGATACTAATTAAAATCATATGCAAGGGAAAGACCGCTGTCACCCCACCAATAGCGTTTGTCCCCACAGCTCGCGCTATAAAAACAGCATCGACAAAGTTGTACAATCCGTTGACTAGCAGACCTATAATAATAGGAGCAGCCATCCTTAAAAACAGACCGAATACCGGAGCTGTTAACATTTCATGGCTCTGCAGATTACTCTCTTCACTTCTATCATCCTCAAACTGAGAAGCCTCTGAAGAGAACGTTTCTTTATTTGACAAAATTTTTCCTGTTTATTATCTGAATCAGTAACTTAATGGCGCCACATAGCGCAGGCTCTTGATTCTACTTCAGTTAGAAAAACACCCGATAAACCGACGGGTTTTATGCATGGATGTTCTTATTTAGCGAATGAAGAACGCATATGAGCTTGCAGTTAAGATTTTCCGATTACCGGAGATCCAATATCTTAGACTCTGTATTCATTTACAAGTTACGGATTCAGGCATTAATAATAATTATTAACTGCCAGTTTATCCAATCACTTAGTAGTCTAACCACTTGAAATTTATTTTCCTGACCAAAGTTGCTCCATCTTTAATCTTTTACCGAGGTGTAGTGATATGAGGCGAGTCTTTAGCGAAAATCTATTTGAACGTGCGTGTCCAAGCTAATAAAGGGGCAACAGATGTCGACTCCGGCAATTGGGAACAGCTAACTAGCGAACTGCCTCAGCGAGTTATCTACCATTACCTGTTAGGCGTGCTTAAATCGATAAACCGGATGCGGGAAACCTCAGCTGTGGCTTTGGTTAAAGGAATAGGTAGCTGACATAGATCCCATTATCCAGGAGACCATTGCCCAAGCCCTTACGCCCATTTTCGATCCTAACTTCTCGAATCATAGTTTCGGGTTTAGGCCTCATCTAAATGGTTAACAAGCGGTAAAGCAGGCGCAAGATATCGTCAAGGAAGGACGCCGAATTGCGCTAGATATTGATCTATCGAAGTTTTTTGATCAGGTGAATCATGATTTGTTATTACCGTTACTAGGTCGAAAGATCCGTGATAACCGATTGTTGAACGAAGCCGCTACGCGGCAGAAAAAAACAGCAATTCCCCAACCATTAAGCGCACCCTATCTATGAGGTAATCAATACAGATTATCTAACATAGG
>ASZJ01000145.1 GCA_000416275.1 Osedax symbiont Rs1 | reverse complement strand
TTTTGCATCTCTCATCGAAACTCATTCATGGAGCACCGTCAAAGTAGATAGAAACGCTTTCCAATTTTTCTATCGATACGTCATTAACAGACCTTGGGAGTGGCTTAATATTGTTAAACCACCGCAAGTCAGAACGTTACCTGACATCCTTACACCCACTGAAATTTCAATGATCATTTCACGCACCAAACAGCTGCGCTATCAAACCTTTCTTTCTCACTTTGTACAGTCTAGGCTTACGCTTAGGGGAAGGACGACATTTAGCCATTGGTGATATCGATAAAGCCTTAATGCAAGTGCATATTCGTAATGCTAAGGCGGTAAAGATCGCTATATCACGCTACCACAGCGCACCTTAGAAGCATTGCGAGTCTATTGGGCTACACATCGTCACCCTACATGGATATTCCCCAGTAAATCGATTATATCGGATGCCGTCATCGATTCAAGTGGCATACAAAAGGCACTCAAAGCAGTCGTTAGAGATTGCCCCTTCACTAAAAGAGTGTCGCCGCATACCTTGAGGCATTGCTATGCAACCCACTTACTCGAATTAGGTGTAGATTTACGCTCTCTGCAGTCGCTGCTGGGGCACAACAGTTTAAATACGACCGCGCGTTATACTCAACTAACGGATATTAGAATCAAAGATACAGGCGATAAAATTGATCAGCTTGCCAATAACCTCTCGATTAAGTGGGAGGTGGATCATGACTCTGGCAAGCATTATTAAACAACATAAGCATGAACTATTAGAAGAATACGGTGATCGCATAACCCCAGCTATGCGGCGTTTAATCGACGCGGTACTACTTTGTCGAACTGAACGAGCGGGTAAAAGCTTATGGCACTGCGATCATTGCAATACGGTTGAACGCTTCCCTCTTTCTTGTGGTCATCGCAGCTGTCCAATGTGCCAACAGCGAGACACTAGCCAATGGATTGAAAGAGAGCAACAAAAGCTACTCCCAGTCGACTATTTTATGCTGACGGTCACTCTGCCTTTTGAGCTGCGCCCGCTAGTCTGGCATAACCAAAAAAAGGTCTATGCCGCCATGTTTACAATCGCCTCACAACTGGTCAAAGATTTTGCGAGGACTTCACCGAAGCTTGGGGCTGATCCCGGCTTTATCATCATATTGCACACCCATACACGAAGGCTCGATTTCCATCCTCACTTACATATTGTCATCCCCGGCGGGGGCTATAACAAATCTAAGAAACAATGGATTAAAAACAAAGGGACATTTTTATTTAACGAAAAAGCAGTGGCCAGTGTATGGCGAGCGAGGATGTTGGATTACCTAAATAGCGC
>ASZJ01000144.1 GCA_000416275.1 Osedax symbiont Rs1 | reverse complement strand
TTAATGCATTATCCACAATATAAAGGTACGGCCACCACCGGGCTTGTCCAACAACCTGATAAGGCGTCGGCTGCGCGACGCCTATCCTTATTTGTTATAGCTGATTAGTCGACACCTTCGATCTGGGGTGCTTTCGAATACGGAAAAGGACAACCAGTTCGTTGGAGAGAGCCGAGAAGGCGCTTGATGAGGTGGTCTCCAATTATCACAAAGAGGCATCTCGATTACCGAACATCATACTCGATCTTCTCGATAGATCACCCGAACAGCACAGCTACGTATCGAAATTTTCATGAATTGCAAACAAAAAAAAGCCGCTAACAGCGGCTTATAAAAGAGAGACCAAGCTGTTAATCAGCTTGGCGACGTAAAAAAGCAGGGATGTCTAAAAAGTCTAAATCACCAGTGCCGGTTTTCTTTAAAGGCTCTGGCTCGACAGTCACTTCAACATGTTCTTGTAAGTGAGTTCGGCCTTTAAGATCACGGGTTTTGATTTTGTTTTTAACCGGCAGATCCATTTGATGCTGTGAGTAATTTCCTGAGACAGTGCTGCGGGTTGAAGATCCACCACTGGCTGCCACTTTCACTTGCTGGGTTTCTAACTTTACTTGCTCTGCAGAATTAACCACTAGACCAGTGGCAACAACAGTAACTCGCAATTCGTCAGTCATATCCGGATCGATAACAGTGCCGACTACAACTGTGGCATTTTCAGAGGCGTACTCTTCTATAATCTGACCAACTTCAGTAAATTCACCTAAGCTAAGGTCTAAACCGGCGGTAATATTTACCAAAATGCCACTGGCGCCTTTTAAATCGACATCTTCTAAAAGAGGGCTCTTAATGGCTGCTTCAGTGGCGACAACCGCACGGTCATCTCCAGTTGCACTGCCCGTTCCCATCATTGCCATTCCCATGGATGCCATTACAGCACGCACGTCGGCGAAATCGACATTGATCATGCCTGGACGAGTAATCAAATCTGCAATACCGCGAACCGCATTAGATAGCACATCGTTAGCGGCATTAAAGGCATTGATCAGTGAACAATTTTTACCCATCACTTGCATTAATTTTTCGTTGGGAATAATGATTAGAGAATCTACATGATCTTTTAACTCATTTATCCCCTCTTCAGCGATACGCATCCTTTTACGCCCTTCAAAAGGAAACGGCTTAGTGACAACAGCCACTGTCAATATACCTAATTCTTTAGCTATCTCAGCAACAATTGGCGCGGCACCTGTACCAGTACCCCCTCCCATTCCCGCTGTGATAAAAATCATATCGGCGCCTTCGATCATTTCAGCAATCTGCTTGCGATCTTCCTGTGCTGCCTGTCGACCTACTTCAGGGTTAGCACCAGCACCTAAACCTTTGGTTAGCTCACCACCAATTTGGATCATAGAACCTGTTGTCATACCATGTAACGCTTGTGCATCTGTGTTTGCACAGATAAATTCAACCCCTTCAATATCAGTGGTCAACATGTGCTGCACAGCATTACCGCCACCGCCACCTACTCCAAATACCTTGATGACGGCGTTTTCTGGTAGACTATCTGCCAGTTCAAACATGATCTCTCTCCTATTGGGCTATGCCCTTTTCTCAATCTAAGATGACTTAACTACTGCTTACTAATTGAAGATAGCTTTTACTAACAAACTAAGTTGCTTTATCTATATCTTCAAGATCACTAGCAAGTCACGCCAGTCTTCTTGTTGTTCGTGTTAAATTTAGTGCTATGTAACTATTTAAATAGTTGTCATTTACACTAAATTAAAAATTTCCTGTCAACCATGACTTAAAACGACTTAACACATTGGGTTGATTACTATTCTTTCTTGCTATTGCCGATGATGATGGCTTTATCACCTCTGGCGAGATCGGCTTATTTATTTCTACCGTTCGCTTGGTTGGCGATGCACTGCTACCTTGCGGTTGATCTTCTCTGGCATAATGTAACAGGCCGATACTGGTAGAGAAAATCGGATTTTGTAATATATCACCCATTCCATTGACACCTTTAGGTATCGCTAAACGCACTGGCATATGAAATATCTCTTCCGCCAACTCGACCGCACCTTCCATTTTGGAAGTACCACCCGTTAAGACCACACCCGCAGCAATTAAGTTGTCATAACCGCTGCGCCGCAATTCATCTTGAACTAAGGTAAATAGTTCATCGTATCTAGGTTCAACGACTTCCGCTAAAGCTTGGCGGCTTAAATCTCTCGGCGGCCTATCCCCGACACTCGGTACTTTAATCGTTTCATCAGCACTGGCTAACTGTGCTAGACAGCAAGCGTACTTAACTTTCAATTGATCGGCGTGAAAACTTGGCGTTCGCAATGCCATCGCTATGTCGTTAGTCACTTGATCACCGGCGACAGGGATCACCCCAGTATGACGAATAGAGCCCTGGGTAAAGATTGCTATATCAGTCGTACCACCACCGATATCAACCATACATACGCCAAGATCTTTTTCATCAGCCGTTAACACGGCATAAGATGAGGCGAGCTGTTCCAACACGACACCGTCAACTTCTAATCCACAGCGGCGCACACACTTTTCAATATTTTGAATGGCGTTGGCAGCCCCGGTCACTAAATGTACTTTTGCCTCGAGACGAACCCCGGACATACCGAGCGGCTCTTTGATCCCCTCTTGGTGATCAATTAAATACTCTTGCGGCAAAATGTGAATAATACGCCGATCAGCAGGTATGGCGACGGCACTCGCTGCATCGATCACTCGCTCGAGATCAAATTCCGTCACTTCCCCTTCACGAACAGCGACAATGCCATGTGAATTTTGACTGCTGATGTGGCTACCGGCAATCCCTACTGTCACTGAATGTATTTTACATCCAGCCATTAATTCTGCTTCTTCTACTGCGCGCTGAATTGAGCTCACTGTAGATTCAATATTAACAACCACACCTTTCTTCAATCCTTTAGAAGGATGCGAACCGACACCTATTACCTCAATTTGCCCGTCTACGGATATTTCACCGACCAGACAGACCACTTTCGAGGTCCCGATGTCTAAAGCTACGATCATGTTGTGCTCAATATTCATTAAATAAACCGTTTGGTATAAAAATCAAAACTTAACAATTATATATTTTTAGAATTATACGCCAGACTTTAATATAAATCAGTAAAAGTTCATAAATAATATTAATTAGTAATGTACAAAAAATAACCAGAAGAAGCCAGCTTTTTATATGATTTATAATATATTAATTTCTCCCAACCCCACGATGCACAAGGGACTTAGCTACTTTACTCGATAATCAACAGCTAATTCTAATATTATAATTCTTAAATAATACCTATAGATAATTTCATTATATAAATCAATATTGGATTTTGATTTATAATATATAATCAATATTAAGTTTTGATTTATACTAATCTTTCAAGAGTTAATTTTGACATATTAAAGACGCATCAAAATTAGATTTTGATAGATTTTCTGCTCTTTGTTTATCTTTAAACACCTTATCATCTGCCAACGAAACACTACATATAGCGTTTTTTAAGCCAGCCTATACCATATATAGAAAACATCGAATTTCAACGTCGAAGCTATAGCGAAAAACCGCTCATTTATGCTCATATTTTCAGCAATTTGTTTTCAAGCAGGCTTTATAGGGCGTATATCTCAGAAAAAAATGTCTCTGCTGATCCGCTAACAACCGATACTGAAAAAGTTGGTGTGAATGACTGAATTGCAAAAATCTTGCTGTTTAAAGGTTTTTCCAAAAAACTACCTGGATCCGTGACTTCAAAGTGATATAGAATCAAGAGTTTATGCTATGTAATGCAGTGCAGTCACTGATTCAGGAACTAGCTAACCAATAATTTTTGACCAAGCCCAATCAGTTTTTGACTGGTTTATTAGCCATTATTTTGCGCTTGCTGGACGCAATTTTAAGCGCCTATATAAAAAGACGCCCCACTGCGCAGGCTTTATTAACCGCGATATGCTTACTCTTCCATGAATGTGCAAGCATATTGAGTTATAGCAGAATCTATATTTAGATTCACTGTGCGAGCACCGTTCATTCAGCCCTGCTTATGTTTGCTTAGGCACCACCAAATCAATGTTCTGGGTAAGTGCGCTCGGCAACTGCTTTTTAGCATTGACACCCAGCTTGGTTAAAGTAACTGCCTGACTGACTAAACTGCCTCGACCAGTCGACAGCCGCTTGTAGCTGTCTTCATAAGCCGTTTGCGCTCTCTCTAGATGCTTACCTAAATCATCCATAGATTCCACAAAGTTGACAAATTTATCGTAAAGTTCCGCACCTCGGCTAGCAATTGCCTGGGCATTTTGATTTTGCTGTTCAAAGCGCCAAATATTTTGCACTGTCCGCAAAGTAACCAGCAGAGTGGTCGGGCATACTAAAATTATGTTGCGCTGGAAAGCGTATCGAAACAAGCTTTGATCGTGCTGCAGGGCTAGTAAAAATGCTGCTTCTATCGGGACAAACATCAAGACAAAGTCTAAACTGCGGATATTTTCCAATTTCTCATAGGATTTTTGACTCAACCCTCTAATATGGTTGCGCAAAGATTGCACATGTTCAATTAAGTACTGCTCTCTTGTTGTTGCATCAACTTCGCTACAGTATCGCTCATAACCGGTAAGCGATACTTTAGCATCGATAATCATGTCCTTTTCTTCTGGTAAGCGCACAATTACATCTGGTTGATACCTTTTACCATTCGCTGTCAGGGAAATTTGTGTTTCATATTCATGCCCTTTGCGCAGCCCGGACTCTTCAAGCACTCGCTCTAATATAACCTCACCCCAATTTCCCTGGATTTTGCTATCACCTTTTAACGCTTGGGTGAGGTTGATAGCATCTTGACTCATTTGTTGATTTAACTGCTTTAATTGATTGATCTGTTGGTATAGGGCATGTCGATCCTTTGACTCTTTTTCGTAGCTATCTTCCACCTTGCGCTTAAAGTCACCTATTTGTTCTTTTAGCGGGTTTAATATATGGGTCAGTGACTCGCGGCTATCTCTATTGAAAATCGCTGTTTTATCGGTGAAAATTTTATTCGCTAGGTTTTCAAAATCTTGCTTCAGCTGATCGCGGGCCTGAGTAAATAGCTGCGATTTTTCTGCGCTGATTTTTCGCTCACTTGATATGCGTATTTCAAGCTCTGCTACTTTCTGATTAGCTGTAACCAGTAAATCACGAAAATTATCACTTTCTTGCTGCGCTTTCTCTTTATTTTGCTCTGCAAACTCTAGATTTTTTAATTGCTCTTTTAGCTGTGCGCTGTTTACCTGCTCCCGATGCAAAAGCTCTTCTATAGATACGTTCTTTTGTTGCAATTTCTGACTTTGCTGACATTGTATTTCAAGCTGGAAGTGGGTGTTTTTTTCTCTGTCTTGTAATAACTGCAGTTTAAATGTTAACTGTTGGCGCTGTTTAGATGCTAAATGAATTAACCATAAGATGACGATGGCACTGATTAAAAACATGCTCAGCACACCGACGATTAAGCTCGGCAAATTTAGTCCATCTGACAACATAATCACCTACCAATATATATATAAGGAAGAGGCACTAATCACAGTGGGGATGATCATCATATAAAAAGTCCGCTTATTGCCTATTATTTTTTGCATTACCAATATGTGAACTAATGGAAAGCTAATAAACATGCAGGATAACGGTAGTGCCCAATGTAAGTTTTTAAAACCGTAAGCCATAGCGGCCAATAGTGTAGCTGCTGCAATATTCCCTGCCATCACCACACAGAGCGCTCCATTATTGGTGGCTAAAAAACCTGTTCTTTGCTCTTTAGGCACCTTGTTTAAGGCACTGGCACTAAGCGCTGCCGACATTGAAACAAAACCTGTCACTAGAAATAAAATCGTTGTATCCACACCATCACCTTAAAAATATAGTTTATCGATTTGCAAAGTAAAATTTTTACACATTACCCGCTATTAAAAGTTCGCCATTTTAACAGCATGACATATATTAGCTATCAACAACTGTGCTCCTAAGATTGAGTAGCGACACTTGATTTTCAGCAATCAGCTTACAGCAAACCAATATTTTGCACTAAATCACCCTTTTAACTCCACTATTGCAGACTAAAGACCAAGCAAGGTGGTTAATTGTTTAATTTTTTCGCTAAATAACTATGATGGTTTTATGACTCAAGTTGTTACTAAATCATTACACCCACTGTTTAAATGGCTAGGTTTTATCCTATTGGCCATTTTAATCTTACTAATGCTCGGCATGACATTCACACCTTATCTAATCGGTGAATTAATACGCAGAGAGCTCAGCAAATTTTCGGTGCAATCAAGCAGCGAGATTCTCTACCCGACAGCGGACCAGCTAACCATTAATAACTTGTTATTAAACAGCGTTGAAGCTGATCTAAACTGGCAAATAGCTGCCTCTGGTATAAGCATTGACTACGATTGGCAAGAGTTGCTCTTTCTACAAAAATTTAAAAGTATCAAGATTAAACAGCTGGATATAAAACTGGTTCAGGCAAGTGATCAAGAGCCCATCAACACCCAAGGAGCATTCAATTTAGCAGCTTATTTACCTGAAAAATTATTTGTGAGCTTGCCTTTCAAGCAATTGAGCATTGAGACCCTACAACTGAGCAAACAAGTTTCTTCCGATTTGACAATCAGTGTCACTGGCGATGTTCTGTTGCGCCCGAGCCAGTTAATTGTATCTTTAGCTTACTTTGAGAACCAAGATTTTATACTCAAGGCCAAACTCCAGCTTGAGCACAATAATCAATTTGACTTAACGATCAATCCATCCCCAAGCCCGCTGCAATCCTGGGTGGCACAAGCCGCTACATCCAACAAAATCAGTAGCGAATTAGCGGCTCCATTTACCAATAAAATCAATTTCAAGGGGGTGATTAAATCATCACCAGACTCGATCCTTTTAGAGGTAGAGCAACTCATCCAGTTACATCAGCTCAAATTTTCTTCCAGATGGTTACCTCAAAAACAAGCTGAGCTCCTCACTCATTTAATAGCCAATGCCAAGCTCAATCATCAAATCACTCTACCTTCTGCCTGGAATACCGCGCAAGCGCAAGCTAAAGGTTGGTTAAGTATGCTCAGTGTAGATAGTAGCTTTACCGGAGCACTGACCCAGCGGCAGCCCACTAATCTATTTTCAGCCCCAACCATCGAGATTGCCGATATAAATATTAAAGCCTCCGGGGCGTTTCAATGGCAGCAAGCGAAGTTCAATTTGAGCGTACTACCCAACAGTTCAATTTCAGTACATGATTTAAGAGCAACCCAATTTAGCAATCCTTTTATCGAACTGAGCCTGAACTCTGAATTAAAGGTGAGTAGCGCACCCGGCATCCATCTTAGTGATTTGGCGATCGCTGTAACAGCTGCTCCTTGGTCAACCCCCTATGGTGTGCTAAAACATCTACCGAGTGATCTTGAGGTTAGCGACATTGATATTGCGAACCGGCAATTAGCCATCGACTTCAATATCAAAAAACTCACCTTCAAGCCAAGCGTCAGCCCCAGCCCTTTTTCCCAACTAGCCTCCGACTTAAAGGGCCAGGTTGCGCTTAAAAATCATCGCCTAAGCTTTACGCTGGCAAATAACACACGGCTAAATTTCTCTAAACTACAATCCGCTGCACTGACCTCTGATCATCTTATGCTTAAAACCCAACAACAGTTGAATGCCTCTGTATCACTGTTGGATTCCAGCTATGTGATCGATACAGTACCACTGCAAATTTCAGCTGCTAATTGGCAAACTCCGCTAGGTGCGATCAGCCATCAGCCTATCAACTTAACCATTGATGATATTGATCCGCAAAACAGACGCGCCAAGCTGAGGTTTCAGATTAAGGATATTTCGCTAGCGGCCAAAACATTGCCTTTCAAAAAAATAAAACTAGGCCTCGAAGGCTTGCTAGTCATCAAAGAGCAGCTATTGTCACTAACTATTGATGAAGGATTAAAAGCCACTATTCAACAACTCACTATCTCACCTGTAAAAAGCTCCGTTATTAAGGCTGTGAGTCTCTCAACGATCCATATAGATACCGTACTTGCCGACTTATTCCCACAGGCAAATCAAGCTAAAGCCATCAATTATAGTGCCATAAACATCGCCCCATTAAAGATATTGGTCAGCGGACGGGCACTCTATGTCGGAAAAAAACGCGTCGATTACCGCTCATTGGCCTTGAATGTTAAACGACTGAATATCGCAGCGCGAAAAATATCGGCCAGCACTTATATAGCTGGCCTTTCCATTGCTCGTACTCCCTTGGCTGGCAACCTAAATGTACTGGGCTATCACGACATTTCAGGCAGTTATCACAACAGTAAGTTGACCGTGAGTCACGCTGAACTGCCCCTTGAAATACAGGCTAATATCAACAGTCGAAATAATTTCAAAACCATGGCTGCCGATTGGAAAATAAAAGATATCAAGCTTGCTAGTTCAGCTAAAAATTTGCTCAAAAATGTCAATGTAACTTGGCTACAAGATTTAAGCATCAGCTCTGGCAGCTATCGACAAACAGGAAACATTACCGTTTCAAACGGTAAGTTATCAGCCAAGATTGAGCACCACATTGATAATTTTTCTTTTTCTAAACAGAACTTAATAGTTGATAACATCAATCTAGAGAGTATTAGTAATTACCGCAATGCGCGCTTAAGTCAAACGGGCAGCATTGGTATACAGAGCGTAAAGCAGACCTTGCCTATCACTAATATTAGTGGCAAATTTACAGTCACTAATCTTTTACAAGAACATGCAGCTATCCAGTTACAAGACTTATCAGCTAATTTATTACAGGGCGAGATTCGGCTTAAGCGACTCTCTAGCCGGCTGACTCCCCTGCAAGGCAGTTCCGTTCTCAGTTTTACTAACTTGCCCCTTAATAACGTTTTAGCCTTAGAGCAGCAACCTAGTTTAAGTGCTACTGGTAAGCTAATCGGCGAGCTACCTTTTAGATTCAACGGCAAAGACTTTTGGGTAGAGGATGGTCAAATATCTACTATGGATTCAGGCTATATCCGCTATCATGCCAATGAAAGTGTAAAAGCATTCGCCACTAATAATGCAGGTTTAGGCATCGCTCTAAAAGTACTGGAAGATTTCCACTATGATAAGTTAGATATAAAGATGAACTACACCCCCGATGGACAAGTCACTCTTAATAACCATCTATCAGGCAGCAACCCCGGTTGGCAGCAAGGTCACCCGATTGATTTTTCAATAAACCTCGAAGAAAATTTATTACAGCTACTCAAAACCTTACAGTTTAGCGATAATTTAAGTGAAAAAATTCAGCAAAACATTCAACGTAAGCAATAGCTCAATTTGTTTGCCAGTCATTAGCTAGCCTTGCTGAACAAGCCCGCTCTATTGCCGTGTGGGACTTGTTCAGAGGTCCCATTGCTAAGGGATTGAGTTAAGCGTAACTTAAGTAGCGACTAACGCTCTTGGTCTATTGTTCTGCTAAGCGTGCTTCACAGATACAATCACTGACACGACGAGGCTATTATGTAGATAATATATTGATTTGTACGAGCAATCGGTGTTAAGTATAAAGTTAGCTCGACTCAATCACTCACCTGCTAGAGCCTAGCTCTAATTTATGGAATGATTTATGAATAACTTATGAATAATTTCTGGAGAAATTAATGAATCAAATTCATAGTGTAGTTAAGCGGCGTTACCTATTAAACGGAGCGCTGTTAAGCGCTGCTATTATACTGACCGCCTGTGCGCCAAGAATAGCAATAGAAGTACCAAAAGAACCGATCACCATCAATCTAAATGTTAAAATTGAGCATAAAATCCTGATCAAAATCGACAAACAAATTGATGACTTATTTGATGAAAACAGTGAACTTTTTTAGGGAGTTATTAGTATGAAAAAAATTATTTCACTCTTTACCACCGCACTAATTTTACTTTCTTTTAGCTCAGTAAGTTTTGCTATCAGTATGGAGCAGGCCAAAAGCCAAGGCTTAATCGGTGAGACCAGTCACGGCTATCTCGCGCCGGTAAAAGCTAACCCGAGTGCTACGATTACCACGTTGATTAAATCAATCAACCAGCAACGGCGTTCAGCTTTTGCTGCCAAAGCCAGCAAAGCGGGGGTGAGTGTCAACGTTATGTCGAAACGTGTTGCACAGCGGCTATTCGAAAAGGCCGCCAAAGGGAGCTATTTAAAGAACAGTGCCGGACAGTGGTATAAAAAGTAAAATACCGTTCTGTCTTCTACCTACAGATTTTATGTAGCTCTATAATTCATAGCTGAGGATGACTGCATCAGCTATGAATTATACTCAATTTCAGCAGTAAGCATTATTTATGCTTTACTGAGTATCGACCATCTATTTTCGCAATCGCAACCAACTCTGTATTTTCCAGCCTATAGTTTTTTCATGAAGGCACTGACTAAGACGACCCGGGTACCATTAACTCGACCTTCTATGTGCTGATTGTTGGATGTCAGAGAAATCCCTCGCACTGTAGTGCCGCGCTTCGCGGTAAAGCCCGCACCTTTTACCACCAAATCTTTAATGATAGTCACGTTATCACCCCCTTTAAGCTCGGTGCCGTTACTGTCACGCGTCGGGTCTATAGCCACAGCATCCGCTATCATCAATCCGGCTTCAGCCCATTTCTGATTTTGTTCATCTAAGTAGAGCATCTCTAATAAATCCTGTGCCCACAGTTCAGACGAAAGCAACTTTAATTGGCGCCAAGCCATCACTTGCACCACGCTTTGCTGACTCCACATACTGTCATTCAGACAGCGCCAATGATTGGCATCCATAGTCTCAGGCTCTGCTATTTGACTAAGACAAATATCACAACACAAAATACTACTGTCAGAACTTGCACCGTCGTTAGGCTCAACATTATAAGTGGCTAAGTTAGTGTCCCCAGTACAAAGTTCACACTTGCTAGTACTGCGTTTTAATAAGGTATCTAAAATTGTCATGAGATGTACTCTCTGTTTTATAAGAGGGCTATTATGCAGATATTGAATTATTTTAGAAGGGGAAAAAGAATTTTTTGCAGAGCCCAGTTAAATATATCACTGGGGTAGCTGCTGACGTTGATTGACGGTAGCTGATGGTTGCGGTTGAACGCCTTCTGCCGCGCGCTGTAAATTTTTACTAGCAGTGGCGGTTCTTGCACAATTGATACTTAATGGAGCGCAGCCTATTAGTGGATTGGCTGCAATTTTTAACTGCACTCTTTGCAACTCACCCACTGACTGTTGATCGTAACCTTGGCTGTTAAATGCCAAACCTACTACGTAAGTTTTGACTAAATCACTATCTACGTTCGAAGTGGTAAACGCAATCTCTCGCTGATAATAATTTTTGGCTGGAATAACCACTGAAGTAGGTACTATGCTTGCAGAGGAAAGGCTGTAAGAATAACTCAAGGTAGGGTCTAAAGGTTGTTTAT
Source organism: Osedax symbiont Rs1 (assembly GCA_000416275.1). Taxonomy (GTDB): domain Bacteria; phylum Pseudomonadota; class Gammaproteobacteria; order Pseudomonadales; family Balneatricaceae; genus Rs1. The sequence goes on along the minus strand of ASZJ01000144.1, from coordinate 24,526 downwards.
CAGCGTAATTTCGAACGGCAACGACTTGTACGTTCGGCTGAACTTCGCTGATGTTTTGCAGCGCTGCATGGACAATTTTAGTGTAGCGTATTTTAGTTTTGGCAGCGGACTTCACTACTGAGGTTTTATATTTGCTCGCATGGCTTGGGACGAAATCATATGTAAGCGCAAGTTCAGAGGCCAAAGCATTTACAGCCCCCAGCAGTAAGAATACCACTAGTAATAGACTGTTTAAGCGCATCGGCTGAAACGCGTCGAGGTTTGCCCAAGTAAAAATTTAATTTTACTGTTCCATGGGAAAAATTGATTCGGCATACAGTGCTAACTCCTCTAGTATCTCTCTTTGAGCGGCGCTTAATTCTGAGTCTTGGTACTTTTCGTTCAGTATATTGTAAAATGGCTGCATAGTTAAAAGCTTGCGGTTATCCGCTTTTAACAACCGCTCTTGTCGAAACAGCTCCCAGCGTTCCATTTCCTCCACCGATAAATATTCAGGATAGTTGCGCGCACGATAGCGAAACAGCATTTCTTCTAACCTGGGATCTTGGAAAGCGAACTCTTTATCCCTCAGCTGATCTGGAGGCGTCTGTCTAATGATCTGCATAGATTTTTTGTCTGTGTCATTAAAGAAGCCCCCCGAATACAACATATGATCGGGATCACCGTCCTGTTCAAAGTCATCCACAGCAAATATATCGGCCAACTTTTCACTTAATCCAGTATAATTACGCAACATTGCTAAATGATGGCGACACACTGCGCCGTCAATGTGCAAGCGTTTCGCCTCCTCGCTATTTAGCATACCCGCTGGCGCGAGAATCGGACATTTATTAATGTGGACTTGCTTTAAAGAAATTTGCGGATCAGTCTCTTTACGTTGATTTTTCGGCAGGTACATTAAGCGGCAAATTTCGTCGGCAGCTAGCTCAAACAGCGGGGTTGGATCGTCCCGCAAATCCCAGCTAATCACTGCATTCTTATTAGTCGGATGAACAGCTAGTGGCGCGATAATAGCAGCATTCCCAAGGTGCCCGGCAAAGCGTGAAGAAATATGCAAGACCGGCTTCATAGCAGCGACGTCCAATTGTTTTTTAGCAGCCTGCTTGGTTTTATTGAGCAGTACAAACTCATATAATTTAGGCTGTTTATCCCTGATAATTCTAGCTAACTCGATAGTCGCATACACATCAGCCATCGCATCATGAGCGTTGGCGTGTTCAATGCCATTAGCTTTAGATAATTCTTCCAGCTTAAAACAGGGGCTACCATCTGCATAATCCGGCCAGTTGATCCCCTCGGGGCGCAGCGCTCTGGTGAGCCGTACCATATCGATTAAATCCCACCTTGAACATTGATTTTGCCACTCTCGAGCGTAGGGGTCATAGAAGTTCCGGTACAGGGCATAACGAGTGATCTCATCATCAAAGCGCAAACTGTTATAGCCTACAGTACAGGTTCCTGGCACACTCATTTCTTGATTGATTAACTTGATGAATTCAGCTTCGCAAAGCCCTTCACGCACCGCGTGTTGCGGAGTAATCCCAGTAATTAGACAAGCTTCGGGGTGCGGTAAAAAATCATCGCTCGGTTTACAGTAGATCTCTATCGGGTCGCCGACTATATTGAGTTTTTCATCGGTGCGAATCGCGGCGAATTGCATCGGCCGATCACGTTTAGGATCAGCCCCAGAAGTTTCATAATCGTGCCAGAGAAAAGTACGTTCTATATTCATGAAATCCTGCTTACCCAGAAATATTTAAAGTGAATGATACTAGTAGCTAATAGCTGGCCAAATTCGTATAAATTAACGACCAACTATAAGATACTTTTAGATTGAGAACTTTCTATTTAGCGACCCGAGCTACCAAAAATCAGTGCTCTAAGCAGCTCGTACAAATAGTGGCGCAAGCGGCTAGCGTTAAACCAGGGCGTTTGATATATCTTGCTCGATGGCTAACAGTGCTTGCATAGGTTTCGCCGCTTTAGTGATAGGTCGACCTATCACTAAATAATTACTGCCTTGTGCCAGCGCTTTACCTGGGGTCATTATCCGCTGTTGATCATCACTGCTATCTCCCGCCAACCGAATTCCCGGAGTTACTAATCTGAAATCTGCGCCCAAGCTAGACCTTAACATCGCAGCTTCTTGCGCCGAGCAGACCACCCCATCCAAACCACTTTGTTTAGTCAGCTCGGCTAGGCGCTGTACATGTAACATGGGCTCTATGTCGATACCAATCTCGGCTAAATCGCTGTGTTGCATACTAGTAAGTACCGTCACCGCTATTAATAATGTTCGTTGATCTTTGACTTGATCAAGCTCGTGACGCGCCTGTTCCATCATTTTACGGCCGCCACTGGCATGCACATTGACCATCCACACCCCCATTTCTGCCGCGCAGCGAACCGCTTTAGCAACAGTGTTTGGGATATCGTGAAACTTTAAATCTAGGAATATCTCAAAGCCTTTAGCACTCAGTGCTTCAATGATTTTAGGCCCAGTACGGGTATATAATTCCTTGCCGACTTTTAATCGACATCGCTGGGGATCCAACTGAGCAGCCATGGCTAAAGCCTGCTCAAGACTAGGGTAATCTAACGCGACGACAATCGGTTTATCGATCATAGGGGAGCCAATTTCTTGTTTATTTTTCACTGCCTCTTTTCCTCCTGTATGTCAATCACCTGAATCAGTGACTTCACTGCACCACATAGCGCAAGCTATTGATTCACTTTGGAGTCACGGATTCAGGAATCAATTAACTAATTTTTAGCTTGCTAATTCTACATTATATCCAGGGTAAATACTGAATATGAAACGCTAACCATCACTACAGATGTCTCACAGAAAACTGCTCAACAAAGATAGTTTTTATGCTAAAAAAAAGGGAGGCAGTTGCAATAACTATCTCCCTGATTTTAACCTTAAGCGCTGTCAAATCGCCTTAGCTCTATAACTCTCTAACTCTTTACTCACTGATTGAGTTTTTCTTCTCGCCAGACTAAGTTTTGTTTTAAGACCTAGTATAGCCAAAGTACTCAAGCAAGTACCCGATATACCGCCAATCACAAAAAATGCAATTAGCCACAGCGACAAACTCGCTTCAGGCAACTGTAAGAAAATTAGATCTATACCGACCTTATCAGTATTATGAATAGTGAACATAATACCGACTAACATAACCGCAAAGCAGAATATTAGGATCAGCAACATTTTTAACCAACGCATCGGTCACTCCTTTTTAATCTATTACCGTTATTCTGAGACCTCTGCATAACTTACCCAGAGGGTATGATAACTGTGCTCGGTAATACGGCGTTAAAAACCGGCTCAATATGCTCATTTACACCAGTAATACCCATGAAAGAGGGACATACTATACCCAAAGTGAGGGGGCACACTGACTTCGCTATCTCGCCGGTTTGTGCCTGGTCTTACCTTCGCTCGCAACGTTATGCAGAGGTCTCATTCTATTAATTTTTAGCGATACTAGCATTTACTTGTTCGCGCAGTTCCTTTCCAGGTTTAAAGTGCGGAACATACTTTTCAGATAGCGCCACCGACTCACCCGTTTTTGGATTGCGACCAATTCGCGGCGCACGATAATGCAGTGAGAAACTACCAAAACCGCGAACTTCTATCCTACCTCCGTTCGACAGCGACTCAGTCATGTGATCTAACATTGTTTTAGCGGCTAACTCAACATCTTTAACTGATAATTCAGGGTGCTTATCAATTAACAGCTCAATTAATTCTGATTTTGTCATTTAGACCCTCCTAGAGGTTCAGGCTTTTAATATATTTCTGAATTAATGACTTCACATCCGGCGCTTAGCTTAAGCGATTGGTCCTACAAACATTTGAAAAACACACACTGAACTTAAGGGTACAGCTAAATTTATCAATTGTGCTGTAAAACCATCATCTGACGCTGTGCACACTCTCTAAAGCCACTGATTCAGAATTTTGTTTTATATACTTTTATAAGAAAAAATACTAGCATAAGTTTTAAAAAATATGTCAAATGCTTATTAACTGAAAAAATAACGCTATCCCAGCAGCTAAGCTATTTCCCAGTCCTTATTGTTTTCTTATATTCGATCTTTATTCGCTATTTTACTAGATTGTACGCAAGACATATCTAATAAAATGCCTATTTCCCTTTCTTCTCCAATTGAGCTTTAATTAAATCTCCGATGGTTGTTGGGGTGGCATTTTTATTGGCTTTTTCTTGCACTACAGCAAGCGCTTCTTTCTCTTGCTGCAGTTCTATTTGCTTTATCGACGCTTGAATTTTTCGATTCTTAGTATCAATATGAGAAATCATGACGCTTAAGCTCTGTCCTTTGCTTAAAACAGTACTTAGCTCTTCTATTCTCTCTCGCGATACATCACTACGCTTTAAGACGGCATTTACACCTTCTGCCAATGTTAAAATCGCTTGATGCTGATCAACTTCAGATACTATAGCTGTAACTATAGCTCCTTTTTTATGGACTGCAGTATAAGAAGCAAAATCATCACTAGATAATTGCTTTATACTCAGAGCAATACGTTCTTTATCAACATCGACTGAAAGTAGGACTGTTTCTACCTCATCTCCTTTTTTAAAGGCTTTAACGGCTTCACTTCCCGCTTTGTCCCAAGATATATCTGATAGATGAACTAATCCATCAACCCCTTCACCAACGGCGACAAATAACCCAAAATCAGTAATAGATCGAATTTTTCCCAAAATTCTGTCGCCAGTATTGAATTTGCTGGAAAAGGTTTGCCAAGGATTTTGTCCACACTGTTTCATACCCAATGATATTCGTCGGTTATTAGTGTCAATATCCAACACCATTACCTGAATTTCTTCGCCGGGTTTAACCACTTTAGAAGGGTGTATGTTTCGGTTGGTCCAGTCCATCTCAGTCACGTGAACTAAGCCCTCAACGCCTTCAAATAGTTGCGCAAAACAGCCGTAATCCGTTAAATTTGTAACGGTTGCAGTGACTTGCTTGCCCACTGCAAGTTTTTCAATCTCGGTTGTCCATGGATCGGGAGCGAGCTGCTTTAAGCCGAGTGATACGCGAGATTTTTCTTTGTCGAATTTAAGAATTTTAACATCTATCTCGTCACCTAAATTTAAGATCACCGATGGATGCTTAACTCTTTTCCATGCTATATCGGTAATATGCAATAAGCCATCTAAACCACCGAGATCAACAAAAGCGCCATAATCTGTGATATTTTTGACGATACCTTTAACTACTTGACCTTGTTCTAATGAACCTAGTAGCTCTTCTCGAACTACTGAATTTCGCTCTTCAAGTACGGCGCGTCGCGATACAACTACATTGTTTTTCTTTATGTCTAATTTAACTAGTTTAAACTCAAGAGGGCAGCCTTCTAAATGACTCGTATCTCTCAAAGGGTGCATATCAAGTAAAGAGCCCGGTAAGAAACCTTGTAGGGAACCAACATCAACAGTAAAGCCACCTCGTACTTTAGCGACAATTACCCCTTGCACAATTTCACCTTTTTCAAAAGCAGTGGCGAGAACTTCCCAAGCTTCAGCGCGTTTGGCCTTATCCCTGGAAAGTTGTGTGGCGCCAAATCCATCTTCGACCGCCTCGAGGGCAACTTTGACTTGGTCACCTATTTTTACGGTCAACTCACCGCCACTGTCAAGAAATTGACTGCGAGGAATGACGCCCTCAGATTTGAGGTTGGCGTTAACAATAATAAAATCTGCTTCAATAGCAATCACGGTGGCTTTGACTATGGCCCCGGGTGTCATATTTAGATCTTGTAAGCTTTCAGCAAATAGATCAGCGAAGTTCTCAGTCATGTGCAATCATCCTTGTTGACACAATTTTTTGGGACTTTGTAGGTTCTAAATAGTTTATCTTAAAATTCAAAGTACTGAAAAACCTTTAGATTCCAGTCAAAACTTACCATTAAAACAACTCAAAAGACATTTATTTGATCCTTAACGCAGTCCTTTATGTCGCGCTGCTTCTAAAACTAGTTCAAGTACTTGATCAATAGTTAAACTTGTTGAGTCCAGCACTAGTGCATGTTCTGCAGGCTTTAGCGGCGCAACAGCCCGTTGCATGTCTCTTTCGTCTCGTTTAATTAGCTCTGCTAATATAACCTCAAGGCTAGCATCCAGCCCCTTATTTATCAACTGCTTATATCTCCGATTTGCACGCTCTTCGACACTAGCATCTAAATACACTTTCAAATCAGCCTGCGGGAAAACCACTGTACCCATGTCGCGGCCGTCAGCTATTAGACCTGGAAGTTGCGCAAACTCCCGCTGCCTATTTAATAAAGCAGTACGCACTCCTGGCTTAGTCGCTACTATCGACGCGAGCTCGCCAGTTTCTTCCAAGCGTAATTCTTGAGTAACTAGCTCCCCTTCAAGAATAACCTGCAGCTCTTCCTCTACTTCGTTTATTACAAATTGTACATCTAAATGCGCGGCGAGAACCTGCAGTGCATCTTCGTCATCGACAGCTACACCGTGGTGCTTAGCGGCCAGCGCTGTCAGACGATAAAGCGCTCCACTATCTAGCAAATTCCAGCCTAATTTAGCGGCTAAAAGTTTACATATAGTGCCCTTTCCTGAACCACTAGGGCCATCAACTGTGATAACCGGGCTACTTACTTCGCTGTTAACTTGAGACATTCGCCTCCTCCTTTCTTATTCTTAGACCCGCTTTCGCGGAGTTTTCTACAAATTCTGGGAAAGATGTAGCCACTGGCGAACAGTTTGATATTTCGATTGGACCTCTGGCTATCAAACCCGCTATAGCAAAAGCCATCGCGGTTCGATGGTCGCCTTTACTATCGACAATGCCACCTTGTAACTGACCACCTTCAATAATTACACCATCATTTTGCTCTTTGATATTAATTCCGAGCGCCCGCAAGCCCTCGACCATTACTTTGATCCGGTCACTCTCTTTATGCCGCAACTCAGACAGACCATTTATCTTAGTAATACCTAGCGCACAGCTGGCAGCAACAAATATAACAGGGAATTCATCGATTGCCGTAGATACATATTGCCGAGGAATTTTAATCCCTTGCAGCGTACTATATTCTACCTGAATATCAGCCACTGCTTCGCCGTTAATTTCTCTGTGGTTTTGCAGAACAATCTGCGCACCCATTAGTTTTAAAATATGGATAACCCCCATGCGCGTTGGGTTAACACCTATACCTTTTAAAACCACGTTGGAACCTATACAAATTGTCGCGCCGACTATAAAGAAGGCTGCGGAAGATAAATCCCCCGGTATTGCAAGTGTAAAGCTTGGTAATTGACCGCATGGCTGAATAGTCACGGTTTTATCAGTTACTTCTATATCAATACCCAATGTACGCATTAATACTTCAGTATGATTTCTAGTGTTTGCCGGCTGAGTAATCGAACTACTGCCTTGGGCATACAGCGCGGCCAACATAATACTGGATTTCACTTGCGCGCTAGCGATTGGCATCACATAGTCAATACCCTGCAGCGTTTGCCCACCTTTTATATGTATAGGAGCGCCACCATTTTCAGAGGTGCTGATTTCCGCACCCATTTTCCGTAATGGTTCAGCTATTCTTTCCATTGGACGAGAACTCAATGAGTGATCACCACTGAGCACAGTGGAAAATTTTTGCGCTGCTAACAGCCCGGTCAACAACCGCATGCTAGTCCCAGAGTTACCTAGACACAGATCCCCAGAAGGTGGGCACAACCCATCTTTACCTACACCATATACTTTAAGTTGACCTCTATGCGGCCCTTCAATAACGACTCCCATATCTCGCAAAGCCTGAACGGTTGCCATACTGTCTTCGCTGTTTAAAAAACCGTTTATTTCTGATATCCCATCGCCCAATGCTGCAAAGATAATCGCTCTATGAGAGATAGATTTATCTCCAGGCACCTTAATTTGACCTTTTAGTACTGAGTTTGGCTCTATGAAAAAGCTAATGTTTTTTTGCTGGGAATCTGCAGCATATGCCGTTCCGGTTAACATTTTACCAAAGTGTTCACGCGCTGCCCGAGCGCGAATAAATATTCCTTTTATACTCTGCTCATCGTCAGCTTCAATCGCTTGCTTTAATCTATTCAAACCTTTGCTAAAGATTTCAATCTGCTGCAGTACTGCATGTTTATTAGCGCCACAAACATCGCTCCACATGGTTGGATCTGACGCGGCGATGCGGGTGAAATCACGAAAACCACCAGCGGCGTAACGAAATATATCTAGGCTTTCAGACTCTTGCGCTAGCGAATCTACCAATGAAAATGCTAATAAGTGTGGTAAATGACTGGTTGCGGCTAACACTTCGTCGTGCTTTTTCACATCCATCTGCAGTATTTCTGCGCCAGTACTTTGCCACATTCTGGCAATCATTTGGGTGGCTTGCTGGCTGGCCAATGAGTGTGGAGTTATGATAACTTTGTGTTTAACAAACAACTGACTATTCGCTGATTGAACACCACTTTTTTCTGAACCGGCAATCGGATGCGCCGGAATAAAGTTAGCCGGTACTGTTCCAAACACTTCAACCGCCGCTGCAATAACACTGCCTTTGGTACTGCCGACATCACTGACAATAGTCTCGGCGTTAAGATATGGTTTAAGCATAGCTAGCACTTTTGCAGTGGCTTTAACTGGAACGGCTAAAATAATTAAATCGGCTTCAGTCACCGCGCTTTTAATATCTTGACAGCCTCTATCAATCACGCCCATTTGCACGCCTAATTCAACGGCTTGTTGCGAACGATCAAAACCAACCACCGTTCTAGAAAATCCATTTTCTTTCAATGCCTTAGCAAGAGATCCGCCGATCATCCCCAAGCCGATGATCAAGGTATTTCTCACCATAAAAAAATCATCCGCAGTGTGACCAGGGGACTTCTTAGGATTTTCTTTTGCTATCGACATACAGATTTTTCTCAACGTCTCATTATTCGGATTTGGTTAAAGCACTGCTCTGGGGTAGGATCCCAGAATTTTAATTTCAACACTGTTCTCCTCTAGTTGCTGGAGCACCGCTTGAATCTGCGTGTCGCTGCTATGACCTTCAAAATCAATATAAAAAACTGAGCACCCTTGGCCTAGTACGCTCGCCTCCAAATGCGTTTCAATTTTTGTCAAACTTATAGCGCGTTCTCTAAATGGGGTCAATAGATCGTGCAGTGCGCCAGGTCTATTCTTAGTGACTATAAGAATTGAGGTTTTATCTACCCCTGAAGGTGAAATTTTTTGTCGCCCGATAATTAAAAATCTCGCTTTATGCTCACCATCACTGCTTATATTTTGTGCCGCTAACTGCCACTGACTTTCAATGGTCCCATCCCCTGTAAGGATAGCGCCACTAGCATCTTGATGCGCTAACTGCAGTGCCTTTTCTAAACTATCAGTACCCACCCTTGCTGCCACTGGACAATGTTTATCTAACCACGCATGACACTGAGTTAAAGTTTCCTTTAAGGCATATACATTTTCGATCGCGTGCAGGGATATTTCTTTGCGGCTAAACAAGTGTAGCTGAACAGCTAGCTCTACTTCACCACAGATACTAAGTTGGTATCGTTTAAATAAATCCAAGGTCTGGCTAGCAATCCCCTGAGTACTATGTTCAATCGGTACCACGCCATAGTTGACGACAGAGTTTTCGACTTCTTTAAATACTTGATCCAAAGAAATAACCGCGACTGTAAATGCAGAGCTGCCGAAATGTTTGTGGGCCGCTAGTTGAGCAAATGCCCCAGCTGGGCCTAAATAAGCGATTTGCAAAGGTTGTTCATGCGCCAAACAGACAGACATCACTTCTCTAAACAACTTAGCTACGGCTTTATCTTCAAGGGGGCCTTGATTGCGCTCCATTACTTTGCGCAACACTTGCGCTTCGCGTTCTGGGCGATAGAAGACTACATCTTCAACACCTTTATATTTCTCTTTCACATGAGCTACTTGCTGAGCACACTCGGCACGCTGATTAATCAACTTATGCAGTTGCTGATCAATTGAATCAATTTGATCTCGCAATTTAAGCAGCTCTTGTTCTTGCTGTTTCTGCTGAACTGTCATTTCTTTACCTAAAAAAACTTTGCCTAGTCAATTCCACACTAAACAACGCTGATATACAGCTAGGTTTATAAATTGAAAATATTCGCCTATTTAGCCAAAACGCTGTTCGAAATCTTGCATAAAATCAACCAGTGCTTGCACTGAGTTTTCACTCACTGCATTGTAAATACTGGCACGCATTCCTCCAGCGGCTTTATGCCCCTTAAGATTTAACAAGCCTGCCGCAGTCGACAACTCTAAAAACTTACTCTCTAATACGCTATCTTTAATATTAAAGGGGATGTTCATTTTTGAACGATTAGCTAGTACAACTCGGTTGTAATAAAAATCACTGCTATCAATTTGTCGATATAAATTGGCGGCTTTTCTATCATTAACTGCCTCAATCGCCGCCACCCCTCCCTGCTCTCTCAACCATTCAAAAACTAAACCTGACAGATACCAAGCAAAAGTTGGCGGGGTGTTCGACATCGATTCTGCCGCGGCATGTACTTCATAATTATACATTTTCGGTATTGATATCTGCGCTCTATCCAATAGATCTTCACGGATAATAACCACGGTTAAGCCCGCTGGACCAATGTTCTTTTGCGCGCCGGCATAGATCATCCCAAATTTAGATATATCAATTTGCTTAGATAGTATGTCAGAGGACATATCTGCCACTAGTGGCACATCACCAGTATGAGGAATATAATCAAAGCATAACCCCGCAACCGTCTCATTAGACGCATAGTGCAAATAAGCAACATCCGCCCCTAAGATCAGCTCCGATTGACTGGGAACAGATAGATAATTTCGTTCAGCAGCTGAGGCAATCACTTGCATATTAGAAAAACGTCGCGCCTCATCTAATGACTTTTTTGACCACATCCCGGTTTCAATATAGGCAGTTGTTTGGTCTGCGCGCGCTAAATTAAGCGGTATCATGGCAAATTGGCTGGTCGCGCCACCTTGCAAAAACAACACTTTATAGTTTTGGGGGATGTTCAATAATATTCTTAAGTCTTGCTCTGCTTTCTGGGCGACACCAACGAATTCCTTGCTGCGATGGCTCATTTCCATGATTGACAGACCCTGCTGATTCCAGTCCAACAGTTCTGTTTGAGCACGCTCTAGCACTGACTGCGGAATAGCGGCAGGGCCTGCGCTAAAATTGTGCTGTCGTTTCATGTTAAAACCTTTTTATCAATTTGCTAAATACTCATATTAAAGAGCCAGTTTAATATTGCTAGACACTCATCCAGAAAATACTCGCCTAAAACAACCAGCAAACTAAATCTTTCTGATCTGCTAACAAGCTGGCTAACCATTCTGTTCATACATGAAAAAGTGCGACCTAAGCCGCACTTTTTATAAAGCTAATACAAGCAGATTAACTCTGTTCAGTATCATCCGATGATGAGTCATCTACAGAATCGGCCGCAGTCTCATTAACCGCATCAACATTTTCGGTACTTTGTTGATTCTCATCTGTAACTTCTTCTATTTGCTCTTCATCTTCTTCAGTAGGTTCTTGAATTCTCGCGATTCCAACTAAACTCTCACCTTCCACAACACGAATTAAACGCACCCCCTGGGTGTTGCGACCCAGCACACCAATCTCACTAGTGCGAGTACGCACCATGGTGCCCTGATCACTGATCAACATCACATCGTCTCCGGTAAACACTTGCACTGCCCCGGCAATTCCGCCGTTACGATCAGTACATTGCTGCCCTATAACGCCTTGATTACCACGGCCTTTACACGGAAAATCGGATACTTCGGTTTGCTTGCCAAATCCATTTTCAGAAGCTGTTAGTATTTTACCGCCCTCTTTAGGGATAATTAGCGATATGACTTTAGCTGCATCTTTCATCTTCACACCGCGAACACCACGAGCCGTTCGGCCCATTGCTCGGACATCTGTCTCATGAAAGCGAGCCGCTTTACCGGCACTGGTGACTAATAAAATATCATCATCACCTTCGGTAATGGCTGCGCCAATTAAGGCGTCATCATCTAGTAGATCTACCGCAATCAAACCTGAACTACGTGGACGAGCAAAATTAACTAATGATGTTTTCTTAACGGTACCGCTGGCTGTAGCCATAAAGACAAATCGGTCTTCCGAATATTCATTCACCGGTAGGATAGTCGAGATACGCTCGCCTTCAGCTAAAGGTAGAATATTTATGATCGGACGACCGCGTGCGGCACGAGAAGCAACCGGTATTTCAAAGACTTTTAACCAGTACACTTTACCGAAGTTACTAAAACACAAAATAGTATCGTGGGTGCTTGCGATGAGCAAATGCTCAACGAAGTCTTCATCTTTAACGGCAGTGACAGACTTACCTTTACCACCACGACGCTGAGCTTGATAATCAGTTAATGGTTGAGATTTTGCATATCCACCATGGGATATTGTCACGACCATGTCTTCTTCAGTGATCAAATCTGCGACCGTCAAATCTTGACGAGAGGCAATGATCTCTGTTTTACGCTCATCGCCATACTCGTCGATAATCGCACGCAACTCTTCACGAATAATATTCATCAACACCGTAAATGAGCCGAGAATTTCTAGGAAACCAGCAATTTTAACCAGTAACTCAGCATATTCAGCAATCAGCTTTTCATGCTCTAGGCCTGTTAAGCGGTGCAATCGCAAATCTAAAATCGCCTGAGCCTGTACTGGTGACAAGTAATACTTGCCATCACGCATACCGTATTGCTCTTCCAAATCATCAGGTCGACATGCATGTTCACCAGTACTGGCTAACATTTCGGTCACTGAACCTGGATCCCATGCGTTATTGATCAAACGCTCTTTGGCATCTGCCGGAGACTCTGAGCTTTTAATCATCTGAATAACCGGGTCGATATTAGCTAGAGCAATCGCCAAGCCCTCCAGTACATGTCCGCGCTCCCGAGCTTTGCGCAACAGATAAACAGTACGACGAGTAACAACTTCACGGCGGTGGCGAACAAAGTTCACCAACATATCTTTGAGGTTTAATAATTTCGGTTGGCCATCAACTAACGCCACCATGTTTATTCCAAACACACCTTCCATCTGGGTCTGTGAAAACAGGTTGTTGGCGATAATTTCTGTGACTTCACCTCGACGAAGCTCGATGACAATTCGCATACCATCTTTATCAGACTCATCACGTAACTCGGTGATGCCCTCTAATTTTTTATCTTTGACTAGCTCTGCAATTCTTTCGATTAAACGCGATTTATTCAACTGATAGGGAATTTCAGTGACTATAATTGCTTCTTTACCCGCTGCATTTACTTGTTCTACATGATATTTAGAACGCAAATAAATACGACCGCGACCCGTACGATAGGCCAGTAATATGCCAGCACGACCATTAATTATCGCCCCTGTCGGAAAATCTGGACCGGGGATATATTCCATCAAACCATCGATATCCAAGTCGGGATTATCAATCAGCGCCAGGCAGCCATTAACGACCTCTGTTAAGTTATGCGGTGGAATATTAGTCGCCATACCTACCGCAATACCTGAGGAGCCATTTAACAATAGATTAGGTAAGCGGGTTGGTAATACAGCGGGAATCTGAATAGTGCCATCATAGTTAGGCACATAATCTACGGTTTCTTTATCTAAATCAGCCAATAGATCGTGAGATATTTTGCGCATCCTAATTTCGGTATAACGCATCGCCGCAGCTGAATCACCATCGACAGAACCAAAGTTACCCTGCCCATCAATCAGCATATATCTCAGTGAAAAGTTTTGTGCCATGCGAACAATAGTATCGTAAACAGCACTATCCCCATGTGGATGATATTTACCAATAACATCACCAACCACACGAGCGGATTTAAGATAAGGCTTATTCCAGTCATTTTTTAATTCACTCATCGCGAAAAGAACGCGACGGTGCACAGGTTTTAAACCATCGCGCACATCCGGAAGCGCTCTGCCTACGATAACAGACATTGCATAATCCAGATAAGATTGCTTCATCTCATCTTCAATATTAACCGGTACAATCTGTTTTACTAAATCACCCATAAATTACAGCTTTCCTTGGTCGGTTTTGCGCTTCTAAATAAGGTTGTTATTGTTTTTTTCCAAAAACAAGTAAAGTTGCCTCAGAGATAAACTCAAACACACCTAACTACTATCATGAGCATCAGAGACAATTTTAACCGCGAAATTGTATCACAAAAATGGCCGACTAACACTTGCTTAATCAGCCATTAAAGGAAAAGAAATTATCACCTTAAATCAATTCGTTATTCAGCTGAGATAGCATTATATAAAACAAAAAAACAGCCTGCTAGCAGCCCTACTCTTAAAACTCACCGACTGCAGAACAGGCTGTTAAACTTGGGCAATTAAACTCAAAAAAGGAAGGGGATTTTTCAAATAGCAATTTGCACTCTATTCCTGCCACTTTCTTTGGCCAAGTACAGTGCTTTGTCAGCTCTTTCAATCACTGCATGGAGAAGCTCCGTACCATCGGAAACCGTCACCCCAAAAGACGCAGTCACTGGCGGCAGTTTTTCTCCAGTCCGTTTATTACTCAGCGCTATACGAGAAAGTTTAACTCTTATGTTTTCAGCAATATCATAAGCCTCCTTAATACTAGATTCTGGACAGAGCAACACAAATTCCTCGCCTCCAAATCGAATCGGAATTAAAGGATCTTTGCACTCCTCCTTCAATAACTGACCAACTAATTTCAATACTTGGTCCCCCATTAGATGACCAAAATTATCATTAAACAGTTTAAACTTATCGATATCCATAATAATTAAAGAGATATCACGACCATTGCTTACGGCAACTACTTTATTATAAATTGTTTCAAAGACTCGCCGATTACTCAAGCCCGTTAAGGAATCGGTATTGGCTTGCTCCTTACTGGTTTCAAGCTCTTTTTTAAGTGAATCTATCTCGGTCTGAGCGGCAACCATTTTAGATTGCAGTGCATCGGTAACAGAACATAACGAAGAGGCATTTCGACTTAAATCACCGAGCACACCTTGCACTACATCCGATATTGAGCACTCTCCCAACTGCACTATATTTTCATTCAATGCACTCGAAAACTGGTAACTTTCTTGAATAGTGACATCAATACTTACTGATAAATTCTCAACCAAATCGACAATCCCTTGTTGATAGGCTTTTTGTACATCTTCAGTGTTTTCATCTATTTTGATAATATGCTTGAGGAATAGTTTTTCACTCATCTCAGGGGGACAGGTATTATATCTATCTATAATATAATCTAATTCCTGATTTAACAGCGGGAACTGTTTTGAAAAATAACTGTACCACAACGTAAAGTTAAACGGGTTGGGAACAATGCTGTGCTCCATCATCTTTGGTACAGCTTGACGCAAAAACACTACAGCTTGTTTAGAATTTTCAGTAAATATCATCACTCGTCTCATTAAAGCATAATTATTTGCCACTAAGCTAAAAATCAATTCTTAAATTGTAGCTCACTATCGTTCAATTTTAAAAAACTCTATCGTATTTGACAATAAAATTCACTTATTTATAAATATTTATTTTTTGTTAATAAAATTATTATGTGAATAAAAACCATTCTATTACCTGAATCCATGACTTCAAAGTGAATACAGAGTGTAATATATTGGCTCTACAGTGGAATTGAAAAACCTTAACTGCACCAATAAGTTCAGTGGGTATTTTCCAACCGCTGTAGAATCAAGAGCTTGCGCTATGTGGTGCCGTGAGGTCACGGATCCAGGATAATGTCTTTCAAAATCCATTACTTTCAGCTTGTGACATTACAAATCAGCCCTGTTTTGTAATCCGTCATTCAGATAACCCACTAAGTTTTACATTCAGAGTTTATATATTAGCCGAGGCAATGCTAGAATAACGTTTTGAATTTAATATTATAGTAGACCCAAAAATGAGCAAACCACAGCTAAATGTCGACCCTGATGAAATTGCAAAATTTGAAGAACTTGCCAGCATGTGGTGGGATAAAAACAGTGAATTCAAACCTCTCCATGACATCAATCCTTTAAGAGTTAGCTATATTGATAGAATCGCATCTCTCGAGGGGAAAAAAGTATTAGATGTCGGTTGTGGTGGTGGCATTCTGTCTGAATCGATGGTTCAAAGAGGTGCTACGGTAACCGGCATTGATTTAGGGGCAGCACCTTTAAAAATTGCAAAACTGCACGGTTTAGAAAGCGGCTTTAGGGTTGATTATCAAAAAATCTCCGTTGAAGAAATGGCAGAATTACAGCCAGCTAGCTTTGATGTAGTAACCTGCATGGAAATGCTAGAACACGTACCCGACCCAAGCTCAATTGTGCAGGCTTGTGCAACACTGGTTAAACCAGGCGGTCAGGTGTTTTTTTCGACCATCAACCGCAATCCCAAAAGCTATCTATTTGCCATCATTGGCGCGGAGCATCTACTCAACTTGGTTCCCAAGGGCACCCATCAATTCAAAAAATTTATTAAACCCTCTGAACTAGGTACTTGGATAAGAAACACACCATTAACTATCGATGACATGGTGGGTATGACTTACAACTTAGTCAGCAAAGAATACCGATTAAACCCGAATGATCTGGATGTGAACTACCTTATCTCGACTCATCGCTCCGATTAATCTAAGCCTTTTTCCCGAGAACTTTATGCATAAACCTACCGCTGTACTATTCGACTTAGATGGTACATTACTGGATAGCGCTCCAGATTTTCACTATGTGATCAACTTGATGCTAGCCATAGAAAAAAAGCCACCTATCAGCTTAGCCGCCATTAAACATCAAGTTTCCAACGGCGCTAGAGCAATGATCAGCTTTGCTTTTGATCTTGAGGAAAATCAGCTGGGTTTCGACAGCTATAAAAATGATTTCCTGAACCTTTATTTTATCCACCTCAACAAAAAATCTAGACTTTACCAAGGTGTCAGCGAACTAATCCACACTCTAGAAAAAAACCAGATATTATGGGGCATAGTAACCAACAAACCAGAGCGCTTCACTGCCCCAATTCTTGAACACTTTCAACTTAAATCGAGGGCTGCGGTCATTATTTGTCCCGATCATGTAAAACGCGCTAAACCTGATCCAGAAGCCCTTTATCTAGCTTGCAAAAAAATGTCAATTGCCAGCCACAACTGCTGGTATGTCGGTGACCACTTACGAGATATACAAGCGGGTGCGGCCGCCTCTATGCGAACCATTGGCTGCACTTATGGCTACCTAAACAGCAGTGAAGACTACGCTAGCTGGGGTGCCGATTCGATTATCGATCATCCACTGCAACTTATTGACCTTCTGCAAAAAAATTAACACCTCAATCTGTGGTTTCAAAGTAGATACAGAGCATAAAATATTTTTTACGGAAAATTTAAAATCTAAACTATCCCTTTCGGTTCAGTGCTATTTTTCATACCATCGTGGGATAAAGAGCTTATGCTCAGCGCCACTGGGAAGTCACTGATCAATATAACAGTCACCAAAGCATCACATAGGACTATCAAAAAATGTTTAACTACTCAGCCCCAGCCCTTTCATTAAAAGGCAAAGTTATTCTGGTTACTGGCGCCGGAGATGGCATTGGCCGCAGTGCAGCTTTAGCTTATGCGCAGTTGGGGGCAACTGTCATCCTATTGGGCAGGAATTTGGATAAACTGAATGCCGTTTATGATCAAATTGAAGCATTAAACGCCCCCCAAGCCGCAATCTTTCCGCTCAATCTTGAAACGGCATCAGAGCAGAGCTATATAGAGCTTACTGACATTATCGACCAAGAGTTTGGCGTACTTGATGGCTTACTACACAACGCCGCCTTACTGGGCATGCGCACTCCTATCGAAAATTATGACCCCATCACTTGGGAACAAGTAATGAAAGTCAATGCCAGTGCTCCATTTCATCTAACCCAAAGTTTGTTGCCACTATTACATCGCAGCAAAAACGCATCCATTATTTTCACCTCATCAAGCGTAGGCAAGATAGGTAAAGCATACTGGGGAGCATACAGCGTCTCTAAATTCGCCATTCAAGGAATGATGGAAATTTTGGCCGATGAACTAGAAAATACCAGTAATATCCGCAGTAACTGCATCAACCCTGGAGCAACCCGTACTGCAATGCGTGCCGCTGCATACCCAGGGGAGCAACCTGAAAACAACCCAACTCCTGAAGAAATCATGCCCGCCTATTTGTATTTAATGAGCGATGACAGCTTAGACATTAATGGGCAGACAATTAACGCTCAACAGAAATAAATTAAAGGCACCGCTGATGTTAGGTGTAGCTGCCTCTGAACAAGTCATAGACGCCCCTGACGTACTGACAAGTTCCCGATTAAGGAAACGGTTGCAGGCGGACTAACTGTCTGGCAAAGCCGTTAACCGAGAGCGCTAATTTCTCAGTACATGTTGTGTAACTTGTGCTGATAGAGAGTGCCTATAGAGCGATTAAAAAAAGCAGCCTGACTTGAATGCTAAAATTTGTGAACCTTATCGTCTGACTTCGCTCCCCTCTCCTTTTCCTGCTTTTTCCCTGTAATATGCGTCAGCCATGATTTTCTTACATAATCATAAAAACCAATTATAAGGCGATTAAAACGGTTATATTTTGCCTATTTAAATAAATAATCGCAGTTAGTATTAAAATTACTAATAGTAGGTTATCAAGAATACACTATATAGTTGTACCATTTTATTTTACTGATAGCATGCTATGAACCTGACCAAGAATGGACTAATCTACTGATACATGGCCCAGCAGGTTCATAGTAAGTGCCTCAGCCGTCGATACTTTTACCGACACTGGTATGAGTGCTACTCGAGATCAATCAAGATAGTAAAACTGCAATAAATGACACTTTTCAGCGATTACAAAGGCTTAAAAAGATGATGAATCCCAGAGATGTAAAAACCATTCAAGATGCGAAATCTATAATAGAAGAAAGGGGCCTAAGCCACATTAAAGTAGGTCTGTTTGACATAGATGGTGTGATGCGCGGCAAATATATGAATAAAGAAAAATTTTTTTCTAGTTTAGATAAAGGTTTTGCTTTTTGTGATGTGGTACTCGGCTGGGATTCAAATGATAAGCTATACGAAAATGTTGGAATAAAATACACCGGTTGGCACACTGGATACCCTGATGCCCCAGTCAAAATTCTAACTAATACTTGCCGAGAGCTCCCCTATGAGCCTGGTATGCTACTCTTTATCTGCGAATTTAGCGACGAAGCCGCTAAGTTATGCCCCAGAAATACCTTAGCCCGTGTTCTAGCTAAAGCCGACAGTATGGGCTTTGCAGTTAACTCAGCTTTTGAGTATGAGTTCTTTCTGTTTAATGAGACACCCAAATCAGTCAGAGAAAAAAACTACCTCAATTTAGAGCCGATTACTCCTGGTAACTATGGATATTCGATGCTCCGCAATTCTACTCATGCTGATTTATATCACAGCATTATCGAACTCTCTGAAAAGATGGATTTTCCAATCGAGGGTCTACACACTGAAACAGGACCTGGTGTAATGGAGGCAGCACTGGCGGTATGCAGCGCTGCCGATGCCGCCGATAAAGCAGCCCTGTTTAAAACTTTTACTAAGGTTTGGGCACAGAAAAACGACATGATGGCCACCTTTATGGCGAAGTGGTCCAATGACTACCCGGGACAGTCCGGCCATATACACGTATCTTTAGACCATAAAGACGGATCGGGCTCAGCCTTTTATGACCCCAAGAAAACTCATAGTATGAGCAATACACAACGGCATTTCCTAGCGGGATTACAACAGTTAATGCCTGAATTACTGGCGATGATGGCACAAACGATCAATGCATACTCTCGTCTCATTCCCGGATTCTGGGCGCCGACTGACGCCACCTGGGGAGTAGAAAACCGCACTACTGCACTAAGGGTTATTCCCGGCTCTAGTCAATCGCAGCGCATTGAGTTTCGTTTGGGCTCAGCTGATGCAAATCCTTATATAGCGTTAGCCGCAGTATTGGGAGCAGGTTTATACGGTATTGAACACCAGTTAGAACCTCTCGCTCAAGTTAAAGGCAACGCCTATGAACAACAACATGATCCGTCACTATCACTCCCGCAATCACTGAGCGCCGCCGCCTATGCTCTGCGTAAATCTAAGGCCGCTAGAAGCTTGTTTGGCGATGAGTTTGTCGAACATTACGCCGCCACTCGAGAGTGGGAACAACGTCAATTTAATCAGCATATTACCGACTGGGAAATGGCGCGCTATTTTGAAATCATCTAGCGCCGCGCAGATTTTATCTGCAGAGCTGTTTGCGATAAACGCTTGCTCGCGGCTAGAAACCTGCCTGTTTCCAGTCTTTTAACGACCAGCTACTCAAGCTTTGCAGCACAGCGGCTTAGGTTCTTGTGAACTTAAGCAACGTTTTCCAATACTATTATTTTGGTGAAAAATTTTTATGAGCACTCTACAAACCTGTATTTCGCCGATTGATGGCTCCCGCTATGTCATCCGTGAATTGGCAAACCAACAACACATTCAAAACACACTTAGCCGGGCAGTATTGGCACAAAAGAGTTGGCGGGCTAAAACAATCGCACAAAGAGCGACCCTCTGTCATAAAATGATTGATGCTTTCGTCGCTAACAAAAAGGCGATTGGTGAAGAGCTTTCTTGGATGATGGGCCGTCCCATTCGCTACGCTCAAGGTGAAGTGGCTGGTATGGAAGAACGTGCTCGTCATATGATCGACATTGCCGAACCTTCATTAGCCACTGAAAAGCTCGCTGCAAAAGCGGGCTTTACGCGCTACATTAAGCGCGAGGCACTGGGAGTGGTTTTTGTGATAGCCCCCTGGAACTTTCCCTACCTGACGGCTATTAACGCGATTATCCCCGCCCTTATGGCGGGAAATACCGTTATTTTAAAGCATTCAGCGCAGACACCGCTATGTGCGGAGCGCTTATCAGACGCTTGCGTCGCAGCGGGCTTCCCGGAAGGTGTCTTTCAATATTTACACATGTCACATGCGGCGACTAGCACGGTGATACAAGATCAAAAAATTGCCCATGTCTGTTTCACCGGCTCGGTAGCGGCTGGCGCTAGCATTGAAAAAGCTGCAGCGGGTCGCTTTATTGGCTTGGGCCTAGAGCTGGGCGGAAAAGACCCCGCTTATATCCGAGCAGACGCTGACTTAGACTATGCGGTTGCGACCGTCATAGATGGGGCTTTTTTTAACTCAGGACAATCCTGTTGCGGTATCGAACGTATTTATGTCGATGCAAGTATTCACGATGAGTTTATCAAACGCGCCTGCACATTGATCAATAGCTATACATTAGGCAGGTCAGATGATCCCGACACGACTTTAGGGCCAATGGTTAAAGCCTCAGCAGCTGATTTTGTCAGAGCGCAAATTGGCGAGGCGATTGAACGTGGAGCCATCAGCCATATCGATGAGAGCGCCTTTGCAATGAGCCAAGCAGCAACCCCATACTTAGCCCCTCAACTGCTTTCTAATGTAGATCACAGCATGAGAATCATGACTGAAGAGTCATTTGGTCCGGTAGTAGGAGTACAAAAAGTAGCGTCCGATCAACAGGCTATCGAGCTGATGAACGATTCCGAATTTGGTTTAACGGCCGCTATTTTTACCTCGAATATAGAGAGCGGAGTTGCCTTAGGCGAACAGCTAGAAACAGGCACTTTTTTTATTAATCGCTGTGATTATTTAGACCCGGGGCTCGCCTGGACTGGGGTTAAAAACTCAGGTCGAGGCTGTACATTGTCTAGCAAAGGCTATGAGCAGCTAACGCGACCGAAATCTTTTCATATAAAAACACTCTAACGACAATCATTACTTGAGCAGATTCACTATCTATTTAGGAGCTATCTATGTCTTACCAGAATCTCACTGGAAATTGGAATTACCCCAACAACTTACGCACCGGTGCCGGGCGTATAAGTGAGCTTGCTCAGTGCTGTAAAGAGCTGGGCATGAGCTCACCTCTATTAATAACTGACTCGGGTTTGGCGGAATTACCGATGCTAAAGGAGGCAGTTGAGAGCTGTTTAAACGCCAATTTAAATTGCGGCCTGTTCAGCCAAATAAAAAGCAACCCGAACGGTGAAAATGTAATGGACGGCGTAGCCGCCTACCATGCAGGCAATCATGATGGAGTTATCGCTTTTGGCGGCGGGTCCGGTTTAGATGCAGCTAAAGCTATTGCCTTAATGGTCGGTCAAAAACTGCCTCTATGGGACTTTGAAGATATAGGAGATAATTATTTAAAGGTTATTGAGTCCGCTGTGGCTCCCATTATTGCGGTCCCCACTACAGCGGGCACCGGCTCTGAAGTAGGTAGAGCCTCGGTGATTACCGATGAAAAAGCTCATATTAAGCGAATTATTTTTCACCCTAAAATGCTGCCATCAATTGTCATTCTCGACCCGGAGTTAACCATCGGATTGCCCGCTCACATTACAGCTGCTACCGGCATGGATGCACTGTCGCACAATTTAGAAGCTCTGTGCTCTCCATTCTATCACCCTCTCGCCGAAGGTATCGCTGTAGAGGGGATTCGCTTAGTTAAGGAATATTTACCTAAAGCAGTGAAAAATGGCGGCGATATAGAAGCAAGAATGCAAATGTTGGTTGCCTCCACGATGGGCGCGACTGCCTTTCAAAAAGGTCTGGGCGGAATGCATGCTCTCGCTCATCCTCTAGGTGCGTTATACGACGCTCATCACGGCTTGTTAAATGCGATCTTAATGCCTTACGTACTCAAGGCAAATCAAGAAATCATCAGTGAACGGATTGAACGAGTGGCTAGGTATATTAATTTAGCAGACTGCTCCTTTGATGGTTTTTTAAACTGGGTACTGAAGATGCGCAAAGATTTACACATCCCACATACTCTCAGTGAAATTAACATTGATGATAGTCAACAGAGTCTTGTCGCTGCCATGGCCACTGAGGACCCTTCGGCCGCTGGTAACCCGATTAAGTTTACCGTCGATCAGTACCAACAGATATTTATCAATGCGGTGAAAGGAACACTATAAAATAATCGGCAGTTCCGATATAACAGCTCAGCATAACTTCGACGTTTTGCTGAGCGGTTGTATGTAAAAAACTCTATAAATATTGATTACTCGCCGACTTTGACATCTGCTCTTAACCAGGGAAAATCAGCGGTCACGACATCGACATAACTTTCAGAGAGAATACGTTTGCAATCTCTTGCAATAGTGCCCGGCAAATCACCTAATTCATTCTCTCGACTCACTAAGCTAATATGTCTGATCAGTTTATCGGAGAGAGGTAACAACTGCACCTGATGTTGTCTTATGCCGCTTTGGAATAAACACAGTGGTGTGGTTATGGTGCAGCCTATTCCCGAGGCTACTGCCGACACGACTGCAAAGGAATTATCCAACTGTAAATGAGAGATCGGATCTAATTGATTACGCCTTAGATATTTTTCAATTTGCTGTCCAATCAAAGTACTTGATGAGTAACGAATTAAATTTAACTTATCTAAAACACTCTCTATATTTGAAGGCCCACGATAATCATTGGGTACCGCTAACACAAAAGGTTCTCGAAGAATTCGGTGCCGCATCAGCCCTGAAAAATCATCTAGCGGATCATCGGAAATAGTTATATCAACCTGCTTAGATAGTAACATATGCGAGTGCAGGTGCGATTGACCGGACACTACCGACCAATTTTGAGTACGATTTTTAATCACATCAATTAATGGCTTGCCTACCGCGGTAATTATAGAATCAACTAAAGCAACTTTGACGTGACGCAGCAGTTTAAAATCAGCGTTGCGCATTTCTAAGCTGGTCATTTCCGCTGCGGCTAAAATCCCTTGCGCTCTGTCATAAAAAAACGACCAGCAGTTGTCACAGCCATTGGCCGTACACTGCGATCCATTAATTGAATACCGAGAGACTCTTCTAGATGTGCCAGTATTTGTGAGACGGACGACTGACTGAGCGCTAACCGTTTAGCTGCTTCTGTCAGGTTACCAGTTTCTACCACTAACACAAAAGCAGTTAAGGTTTTGAGTTCAAAACCAAATGATGAGGGCATATATAGGTCTACCAAGTAAATTCAGACTAAAATCTGAATCGATAACTTCCATGCGGTGCATAGTGACCCAACATCGCTTTAAAAATAGCCACGGATTCAGGTAAAAGATTACTCGCCATTATAACTATTAGGATTGCGCAATATATAGTTAACTTACCTCCGGCAAAGCCGGAGGCTTATTAGGGGACGCCCTCGAAGGGCTAAAGTAAGCGCCCAAGGCGCAACTAAACTCCAAGTATCATCTGATCCCTATTTTCATCATTCTTTTCTTGGTTGCGAATATACTCCTTTATCATTTCTTCATCTAAGCCCACGGTAGAGATTTCCCTGTGCATCGGGTATT
>ASZJ01000143.1 GCA_000416275.1 Osedax symbiont Rs1 | reverse complement strand
CACTGTAAAACCAATATCTTACACTCTGTATTCACTTTGAAGTCACGGATCCAGGTAGTAGTTAACGTTTAATCATCGTATGTTAAATAAACGGTGATTTTTCTACAGAGGGCTTTTACCTCATTAGTTCATGCCCATGCTGGGCGTACACAAAGCCAGTCAATCCGACCTCCAGAGACGGTCTTATTTTTTTGCACAGTACCGCAAAAAGCCGCCCACCTGCTCCGGCGGTTGCTGGCAGCATTAGGCGAAAGAGTTATGCCATACACATTGTCACACGCAGTAATATCGCTACCAGTTTATATTGCCTCAAGGGGAAAGATCCCAATTGCATCAATGATTGTGGGAAGTATGTCTCCGGACTTTCCTTATCTCTTGGCTCTGACGACAACAGCAGCGCCCGGCCACTCGATACTTGGTGTGCTTATCTATTGCCTGATTCCCTCGCTGTTAATGTTGCTTGTTTGGTATCGATGGCTGGAAAAGCCCGCTCTTGATTTTCTTCATTTGCCACAGAGGACTTTGAAGCTTGAGGTGCCCACTTTCTTACTTATAGTGCTTGGTGTTTTGTTTAGCGCGTACAGCCATGCGCTATGGGATGCAACAAGTCACTCTGATGGCTCATTTGTCGTCAATAGTGAATTTTGGCATCAAGAATTATTTACACTCCCTCTATATAAATGGAACCAATACGGCAGTGGAGTTTTTGGGCTGGTTACATTGTTGCTGTGGTACATATATGCGCTTATAAAAAATCGCCATATGCCATATAAAGGCCAATTTGCGACTGGCGCATTGATATATGCAGCAAGCATTTGTTTCTTTGTTCTATTGGCAAACATCACTCATGGCTCTACTGTACTGGCGGAGTATGTGATTCGTTCAGCTATAGGAGTGCTCGTGGGGACAATGTTTGGTATGTGTTGGTATGCATACTGGATATATATTCGAGAAGGCAGGCATTTCGTCTAATAGTGGCTGTCGGTATGCATCTATTCGCTTTTCTAAGTAAAGGATCGCTTGTAGCAGATTTTCCCATCTTACTTATTAAGACCTGAATCAGTGACTTCACAGCACCACATAGCGCAAGCTCTTGATTCTACAGCGGTTAGAAAAAGACCCGCTGAACCTACGGGTTTTATGCACGGATGCATTTATTTAGCGAATGCAGGACGCATATGAGCTTGCAGCTAAGATTTTTCAATTCCACTGTAGAACCAATATCTTACACTCTGTATTCACTTTGAAGTCACGGATTCAGGTAAGAGCTAATATGAACTTTCAGTGCATAAAGCTTCCGCGTCCTGCTCACGCCCCTTGCTTACATTCATGTAAGCAACTGTATCATTTACGGTGGCCGTGCTCTCCAACCAAAAGTATCACATGCTGCCTGCGTTAGTCATTTTAAATTTTGAGTGATACTATAGTGATACTTTTAGAGTTGGGGAATCATTATGAGAACTGAAGTTGTAACGACATTAAAGAGGCAGGCAACTAAGCTACTAGCAGAATTACATGAAACGAAAGAACCTATTCTAATAACAGAGCATGGGCAGCCATCAGCCTATCTTCTTGATGTTGATGATTATGAGTTAATGATTGAGCGTATGAAAATTCTCGAGGGTATTGCGAAAGGAGAGGAGGCTATTCGTGATGGCCGAACTATGGGGATGCAACAAGCTAAAGAGAAAATGCGAAAATGGCTCAAATAATCTGGACAGAGCCTGCTTTGGATAATTTAGAGGATGTAGCTGAGTATATTGCGGTTACTAACCTTAAAGCCGCTAAGCAGTTAGTTGAAAAAATTTTCAGTAAGGTGAAGAGGCTCGAACAATTCCCTCATTCAGGGAGAAGAGCAAAAGAAATATCTAAATTGAATTATCGAGAAGTAGTAGTGAGCCCGTGTCGAATTTTTTATAAGGTAGATCAATATTCGGTTTACATCCTCCATGTTTTAAGACAAGAACGAGATTTACGGAAATTTTTACTAACTACCACAGCAAAGACTAACCAAGCGCCAGTAATCTGACAGCTACACAAGCTGTCTTCTTTTTTGCAAAGTGCCGCCAACATGCTCCAGTGATTGCTGGCTGACCTTACATTCGAAGGATACGATAAAATACATAACATGCATTTTCTTATTATTTCTTTCATGCACTGCTATAGCGGATTCTAAAGACCCCATAGCAGATAAAGTTCTGGTAGATAAATCAGAAAGGAAAATGTGGCTGATAAAAGATAACAAAAAATATAAAGAGTATAAAATTGCTTTAGGAGACTCCCCTAAAGGTCATAAAGGGCAGCGGGGAGACGAAAAGACTCCCGAGGGTAACTATATCACTGAATCAGTGATTTCACTGCACCACATAGCGCAAGCTCTTGATTATACAGCGGTTAGAAAAATACTCGCTGAACCTACGGGTGCAGCTAAGATTTTTCAATTCCACCGTAGAACCAATATCTTACACTCTGTATTCACTTTGAAGTCACGGATTCAGGTATATATTAAATTATAGAAATCCAAAAAATAGCTACCATTTATCATTGCATATTACATATCCAAATGCTCAAGATAAAGCTATGGCAAAGAAAAATGGCGTTAATCCTGGCGGTGATATTTTTATCCACGGGGCACCAAATGGTTACCGCCTATTATCAACCGCGCTACAAAATATCGATTGGACAGATGGCTGCAGTAACAAGTAAAGAAATAGAAGAGATATGGAAATTAGTTAAAAATGGAACGCCAATTGAAATTGTCCCTTAGTATAGTGGTCGGCGTTCTGCAGTCACTGATTCAGATTAAAGATAAGGAGGTTATTGTCGATTATGAGTCTATCTGGGAGCAATTAATCAGATCAAAGTATAGTCGGCCTGATTAATCGCTTACTCATCAAGCAGCTACAGAGAATCACCTTGGATTCAGCCATTCCCTCATCCAATGCTTACGCCGTTATCCACCCTACGGGCGCACAGAGAGGTTGGTGTTCTGTGTTAACGGTTGGCGCCATACCACTGGTATGCCTGTAGCCGTCGCCTTCTATCACACTTTTCAGCGCGCCAGGGTGTGCAGAGTTACTTTAGCCCAACCAACCACTAGTGCGGTTGTCTAGCTCGCTCTTGCAACTTTTTAGTTGAGCTGTATAGCTGCTCGCTCTGCGTTTAACCTTTTTCGCAACTTCCAGTAGCCACGGCTTTTTATTATAGCTTTTACGCTTATAGCCGCCACGCCCTTCGTGGTAGGCTAAGTATTGACCGTAGGCGTCCCATTTAGAGACTCCGGTCATTCTCTGAGTCCCCGTGGTGTACCAGCCAATGAAATCAATCGCATCGTCAAAGTCGTCTCGGTCTGCCCATCGATTACCGGTCGATTTTTTATACTCTCCCCAGACTCCATTTAATGCTTGAGAGTAGCCGTAAGCACTAGAGATTCTGCCGGCTGGAATCACCCATAAAAAGTACTTGTAGCCAGGGCGCGCATCATCTTTAAAGTTAGATTCTTGCTGCATAATGGCCATCATCACTGGCATCGGTGTGCCCCATTTCTTAGTAGCCGCCCGCGCATCTTTATACCAATCTATATTTCCTCGGAAAATGCTGCACAAATTACTGGTGCTCGCAGGTCGATATGTTGCGCAACCAGAGACCATAGCAGCTAGCAATACTAACAGTCCAATTTGTTTAATTCTCCGAAAAAATGTCGTCCTCTGTACCATCGGTTTTCTCCTAACCAGCAACAATCAATATTTAGTAGGCTCAAACATACTATATAAATGTTTGATATTACAATCTAAAACATTTTTTTAAATATCTTTTAGCTACTGACATAACGCTGTCAGTAGCTCGCCTTTATAGTGACACCTATGGATCCTCTGAATATGTTACACACAGCCTCGGCATACAGGGAGGTGTGAGACTTGTTCAGAGGTTACCTATACAACAGCAATCAACGGAGCATACCGACATGAACAGCAGCCTCGAAATGGTCACTTTTAAACTGGCAGCGAACACCAGCGCCGAGCAACTTTTGGATACCTCAGCAGCTATGGAGAGTTTTTTGCAGCGACAGGAGGGCTTTTTGTATCGATCTTTGAGTCATGATGACAATGACCTCTGGTACGATATTATTTACTGGAAAGACCAACATTCAGCCAAAGCGGGTGGAGCGGCTTTTATGAAATCAGAGGTCTGCGCAGCAATGATGCCGCTTCTGGATCAACCTTCTTGTAAAGTCATCCACATGGATGCATTATCTGAGGTGTTAGCCACTGCACTAGCTGCTTAATTTACAGCGTAGCTAGCATTTAACCAACCGCTAAACCTTAAGGAAAGTAATGAGAAAGGCTGAACGATTATTTCAATTGCTGACCTTATTACGCGGGCGGCGCACGGTGATTACCGCTCGTTCGCTCGCTGAGCACTTGCAGGTATCGGAGCGAACTATTTATCGCGACATGCAATCCCTCAGCTTATCCGGCGTACCTATTGAAGGGGAGACAGGGGTTGGTTATCGGCTCAAAGCTGGTTTTACGATTCCACCGATTATGTTTAGTCCTCAAGAGCTTGAGGCTATCCTTTTAGGTGCTCGAATGGTGCAGCGCTGGGGAGACCCAGAGCTAGGCAAAGCGGCCGATAGTGCGCTGACTAAAATACGGGCAATTCTGCCTGATAAGCTGCACTTAGAACACGCCATTAAGCCGGAGTGGCTGCTGGTACCTGATTATTCAAGTGGTGAAAATGCGCGACACGGCGAGCAAATAAGAGCCGCGATCAAATCGCTGCGGGTTCTCTCGATTAATTATCGCACTGAGGACCTGCAATCATCTGAGCGGGAAATTTGGCCACTAGGTCTAGTGTTCTGGGGCAATGTCTGGACGCTAATTAGCTGGTGCGAGTTGCGACGTGCCTATCGATCTTTCAGGTTAGATCGTATTGTAAAGCTAACGGCTATCGAGCGACATTTCCTCCTCTCAGATAGCATCAATCTGCAGCACTATATTGCGCAAGCCGTCTAAGTCCTTACAGCCAAAGCTCCTTTTCCTGAACCTTAGCTATGCGCTACTTTTCTCAATGGAATAGCCTGACTCAGTGACTTMAATGCACCACATAGCGCAAGCTMTTGATTCTACAGCGGTTAGAAAAATRCCCGCTGAACCTAYGGSTGYAGCTAAGATTTTTCAATTCCACTGTAAAACCAATATMTTACACTCTGTATTCACTTTGAAGTCACGGATYCAGGTTAATTACAGCGGGATGGTTTTTTCAATCACCGCTGAATGTGACAGGTAAACTTTTGTAAAGTTAATAGCGATACTCAGTAAAGTGCGCATAATAGATTGGGTAGCGCCTATAATTTCCGTCATCTGCTACGTTAAACTTAGGGGGCCTCATTGATGCCGGTAAGTCACTTTAAAACATGCTGCTTTGCGATTGCTTTAATCGCGCTATCGACGAGTACCAGTTGGGCGCTTAGTGATAAAGAGAGTAAACATTTACTGTTAAGAGCAGGCTTTGGTGTACAGCCTGAGTTAATGAAAGCATTAGCAGCGACCGACAGAGCGCAGGCAGTTGACTTTTTACTGCAGCAATCTAGCAGCTTTCAAGCCCCAACAAGCTGCGTATTACAGCCTTTACCTAATCGTAAGATGCGCAGGGCTTGGTCAAATAAAGAGCGTATAGCGGCAAGAAAAGCGATGCGGATCTGCGGTGCTGAATTTAAAGTGTGGTATTTACAGCAGCTGATTGTCGATTCTGCCGTTTTAGTGAATAAAATGACGCTGTTTTGGCACAATCATTTCACTAGCTCGATTAAGAAAGTAAAAGCGGTGCCGCTAATGTACGCGCAACACACCAAGATCCAAACACTCGCTGTCGGTAACTTTGCCGAATTGCTCAAGGCGATGGTCAACGATCCCGCGATGCTCATTTATTTAGACAATATTAATAACAGCAAAGCTAAACCCAACGAAAATTTGGCGAGAGAACTGTTAGAGCTATTTACCTTGGGAGAGGGGAACTACCGGGAACAGGATGTGTTAAGTGCGGCTAGAGCCCTGACCGGACTGAGTGTCGAGCGCAACAAATACCAGCGAATTTTTCGCAACAACCGCCATGATAACAGTCAAAAAATAATTTTTAAGCAGCAGCAAATCAATGATAGTGACGATCTTATCCAAGCGATCCTAAATAATCCAGGCACTGCTATCCACATCACCCGCAGCATTTGGCAGCATTTTATAAGCAGTGTAAATGAGCGGCAAATCAAGCGCTTGGCTGACGATTTTGCCCGCGGTTGGGATATAAAAAAGCTCCTCAAAAGCATCCTGCTTAGCCCTGACTTTTGGCAAGATGGCGGACAGATGTTTAAATCGCCGATTGAACTGGTTGTCGGCAGCGCCAAGCTTTTTCAGCTTGAAGACTTAGCCAGTAAGCGAACGGTTAAAAGGCTCAGGGATATGGGGCAAAATTTATTTGATCCGCCAAACGTAAAGGGCTGGCCGAGGGGCAAAAATTGGCTAGATGAGAACAAGCTTATTCTGCGCTCACAATTTACCGACCAGTTAGCCCGTGCTGTCGCTAGTAATATGGCAGGGATGACAGCAATTTATTGCAGTGCTGAACAAATGGAAAATTTAACCGCGGTCGCTGCGTTAGTGCCAAGTATCAGTGCCGAGGATATGCCGCGTCAGTGCTCTCAACAACTGACCGATTTGATCACAGACCCAAGTTGGCAATTAAAATAGAGGCCCCTTATGGATCGTAGAAATTTTTTAAACTTGGCCGCTTTAGGTGGTTTCTCCGCCGCTATGCCCCATTTAGCTTTTGCCGCTGCCAAGCAAGTGCCGGTGCTTATTTTAATCGAGCTCAGCGGTGGCAATGACAGCCATAATACGGTGATAGATTTGCAGCAACTGACTGAGTATCAAAAATTGCGTCCGCAGCTTGCGCTAAACAGGGATCAAAGATTTAATTTGGACAATAATTTCGCCCTGCACAATGCACTGCAAGGGTTCCAAGTTCCATGGAACCGCCAAGAGCTGGCAATTGTACATGGCCTAGGTTATCCACAAGCTAATAAATCCCATTTTAGATCCATTGAAATTTGGGATATGGCCACCGCTGCAAATCAATACTCAGACACCGGCTGGCTGGCAAACATACTGCCTAAATTATCTAATAGTGATATAACCGCCCTGACTTTTGGTCGCAATGCAGCACCTTTTTCCGGCGGCCTAGCTCAGCATATTCAACTGGATAATTTAGCTGGATTTTTTGAGCGCTCGAAAAAACTTAAAAATCACCCGCGCCCGACCTCTAACAGCGCATTGCGCCATCTATTAACGCTCAATAACAACGTGGCAGCGAGCAAGGCTCAGTTGATGCAAGGTTTATCCAGACAAGTACCGCTCGCCACTGCTTTTCCTAAGACTAAATTTGCTCGACAAATGGCGGATGTCGCCAAAGTGATTCGCATGGACTTAAACATACCTGCTTTTAAAGTAGCTATCGGTAGCTTTGATACCCACCGAGCGCAGAAAAATAAGCATCGACAATTACTCAAACAGCTCGCCGATGGGATGTTGGCATTACGCAGCGAGCTGATACAATCAGGGCACTGGCCTAACGTATTGATGATGACTTACTCTGAATTCGGCAGACGTGCGGCGCAAAATGGTTCAGGTGGTAGTGATCATGGCACTGCTGCAAGTCATTTTTTAATGGGAGGCAGAGTAAAAGGAGGCCATTTTGGCAGCTATCCCTCTCTCTCAGAATTAGTCGATAGAGATGTGCTCTACCAGCTAGACTTTAGATCGGTATATCAAAGTGTGATCCGACAGTGGTGGCAACAGCCGGAATATACAATTGCCGCTGGCCTAGAGCAATTAGATCTTATCCACAGCTGAGGTTACAGGATAAAATAATCGCGTTTACGGTGCGGTGCAGTTATTCACTCTATTGCGGATCACCTCGCCGCTATCATAAGCATTCCTGATTGACCACCATACTCCGCTTAACTTGGTGGTTGTCTAATAAAATGATTAATTACAACAAGTTAAGTTATATTGTATATTGTATTATGTTTTTAGCATTTGATAATAGCTTGAATTCTAGCCAAGTCATTTATTTGTAAATTTTTTTACTTTAGGCCAGTCTGTGAAGACACAACGAAAATCAGCTAGTGCTTTGTTTTTCCTCTGTGCAGCGCAGCGCCTCTGTGTCCTCTGTGGTGAAAAATTCTTTAAAGGATTGGTTTTACCACAGAGAGCACAGAGAAGAGAATTGTCGTCTAATAGAGAATAAAGCATCTTTTGCTTGGCGGAGACATAGGGCTAATCAGGTAAGCATTTGCAGCTGTCCCTAACTTGCAGGGCAGCGCAAGATCTGTTTTCATACAGATTTTTTTGATCAAATTTAGAGCATCATCGGTGATTTTAGAAGTCCTTAATATCTAGCGGACATTTATATTTTTGGTAATGATCAGCTACCCCCCCTCGAAAGGTGAACGACAGTGATTGATATAACGGAAGAGCTAGCGGCATTTGAGTGCATAGAGTTACCTGCAAATACCAGCGTGTTCCAGCAGGGCCAGGCCTGTGAAAATTACATACTGGTCATGGAAGGCTGTGTGAAAGTTTTTTCTCGTACAGCGACCGGTAGAGTCAATTGTGCAGGCCAAGCTTATTCCGATCGCCAATTTTAATCGGTTAATCGACAGCTCTATTACATTTCGGAAATTTGTATTTAACAATTTTAGCCAGCGACTCAGTGATCTAATGTTAAAGTTTGAGCAGATTAATACAGAGAGCACCTACCATAGATTGCAGCAGTTCTTATTACAGCAAGGCGATCAAATCCAGCTTACCCACGAGCAGCTTGCTCAAGAGATTGGCTCGGCACGAGAAGTAGTTAGTCGCCACTTAAAGCAATTAGAAAAGTTAAGCATCATTACCTTGCACCGAGGGCTGATTCTACTGATTGATCGAGATAAATTGAGCACACAAAAATTCATTGTAAAATAAACCCGGCTGTGTGACTTAGTCACTGAGCGACACTGCAAAATTTACTATAATTTACTTTTATTTACATTGAATACAAGCCGCATATGGACTTTGGTTACATAGGGATAATTCCTCTAGTCACCGGCATGTTAGGATTTTGCCCGTTATACAAAATCTTTGGTTTCAGTACTTGCCCGATAAAACGCTGAGTGAATCGCAGACAGTAGCGCTGCTGTCTCGGCATTTAATCTCTGAATAAATCCCGTACCTCTGTATCCCACGGACCAGAGACGGGTGGTATTTTTCAGGGAATTCTATGTCAGCAAAGATGCTAGACCAGAGAGAACTCCTCCCCTTTTTTTGAATCGCGATACAAGTAGACTAGTGCCAAGTTTTATTTCCAGACAGGGCCCGTTCCCTGTTGTAGTTCACAGTGCTTGTGAGCTCCTCGTACAATCAACCAGGTCTAATATTGGTGTTTATATTGTCGTGTAAAATTAAAATTTTCTGTGCTTTACTTACATTCAGTTCAATATATAGCAACCAACTCAGTCCATGCCTATAAATTAGTCAATAGGCTATTTGGTGATCTAAATCAAAATAATTACGATTAGCTGGAAAAAAAAGTTCATTTATTTGAACTTAACGAGCTAAATAAATCAATTTTTCACAAAAATTAACCTTCTGTTCATTCTGTTAATGTAAATTGATTGCATTCAAGGCCCCATTACTTTTTACGATAGTGATATATCCTTTTATTGTATTTGAGATGCTTGTTCTAAGTACCACTGTCCATCCGTTTTCGCCCAAAACAGCAGCGACTCACAGACACTAGCAGCTATAGTTAGTGTTTTGTCGATATTCCAGCTATGAATTAACCACTATCCTTACGATACTACTATTTTTTAGCTTTTCCTTAATTTCCCATTTTATCAAAACTAATGCTATAGATTTATCTAATACTCTGATTTTAATGAAAAACACTGAAATAAACATGTTGAATTTAAGACGTCATGAAAAAGATTTCATGGCTCGAAAACACACTAAGTACGCGACTAAATTCACCAGTGAATACAACCTATTAATCACCAACCTCGCCACTATTAATGAGCATTTACTCGACCACAATATTAGTGATGATAAACTACCTGAATTACATGATCTTTTAGAAAACTATCAGAGAAATTTTTTGACTTTTGTGCAGCAGAGCAAAAAAATTGGCTACGATCAAGACAGTGGATTAAAAGCACAGCTTAGATCTGCGATACAGAGTGTTGAGAAGCAAATTAATATGTTTAGGATAGATAAGTTACGTGCGGATATTTTGCAATTAAGACGTAATGAAAAAGATTTTTTTATACGGCAAGATTTGAAATATAGTCAACGCCATAAAGAGAATTCGTCCGTGCTACTACAATCAATTGCCAATAGCGAAATCGGTTTTATCCGACAGAGAGATTTAAATTTACTGGTCGGTCGCTATACAGAGCTGTTTTCGGAAATTGTCCAAGCTTCTATAGAAAAGGGTTTGACACCAGAACAGGGACTGCTCGGTGAACTTCGCAACTCAGTGCACGCCACTGAAGCCGTTTTTCATGTGGTGCAAAAGAATATTCAACTATCCATTGATGAACTCAATCAGAACGCATCGCTATTTTCACAGCTAGCTACTTTACTTATTGCAGTCGTACTTACCTTATTACTTATGTTTGTCTCTAGATCAATTACTTTGCGCTTGAAAAATATTAACCACCACTTGGCAAAAATTGCTAGTGGTAAAGGCGATTTAACCGTGCAATTAAGTACCAGTGGCAATGATGAAATAAGTGAATTGGCAGTCTCTTTTAACGCCTTTGTGGTTAAATTGAATGCTATGTTTGCAGAAATCTCCACCATTTCTGAAGGCTTAAACCAGTCATCCGTGGTCAATTCTGAGTCTAGTCAAAAAAGTAGTAATAACGCAAACATTCAGCTGGAAATCACGCAAGAGGTGCAGCTGGCAATGTCTGAAATGGTTGCCGCTAATAATGGTATTGCAGAAAATATTATCCAGGCAGCCCAAGCTGCAGAACAGGCAAAGATTAATGCACTAGAGGGGAAAAAGACTTCTCTGAGTTCTCAAGAGTCAGTGGCAAGACTCGAGTTGACCATTGAAAAAGCTGTCATATCGATTGAAGATTTAGAGGAAAACTCTGAAAACATTGAATCGGTATTAAATAATATTAGTGCGATAGCAGAACAGACCAATTTACTTGCTCTCAACGCTGCTATCGAAGCTGCTAGAGCGGGTGAATCCGGTCGGGGCTTTGCAGTAGTCGCAGATGAAGTGAGAACTCTAGCGCAACGCACTCAAGACTCCGCAGCTGAAATACAACAGCTTATCCTGTTGTTACAAAATGGTATTAAGGCTTCATCAACGGCTATGAAGGCATCTCGAGTTGACGTACAACAAGGGTTAACCCATGCTACACTGCTGTTGGCTTCTCTTGAAGAAATCACCAGTAGTGCTGAGCTTATTTTCCAAATGAATAGTCAAATAGCCACATCCTCAGAAGAGCAGTCGGTCGTTTCCGAACACGTCCGCTCAAATATAAATGCTATTTCAGAGAAAGCTCGAGAGACAGCAGACAGCACTCAAATTCTATCCTTAGCTAGTACTGACGTTCAAGTGATGTCTAAAAATTTACAAAATATTATCGCCGGTTATACCGTGTAGATTTAGTATTTAGGCGCTCTATCACAGGGCTTTGCACTTATTACTTGAATCCAGCATCAATCATAAAAAGCCACCCAGCGACCGATTAAATTGCAGTTGGTTAAAAACTTAAAGTTGGGGGCTATTAAAAAGTAATACAGGCAGTTTAAAAGCTGAAACAGCAGAATACATTCGATATTTTTTCAACGCTCATCAACACTGCCATCCCTGGTTCAGGTTGGAATTCACTAGCAGCATAACCTCAAAGTTTGAGCTGTTAGTCCCTATTTCATCCGAGTTCACTATACACCACTAAATTAGTATTTAGTCCCACAATATTCTGGTGATCCATTGCTGACTCGATAGTGTTAGTGAACTCTGAGCAAGTTACAAACGTCCTAGGCGCACAGCCAAGATACGGAACATATGCAGAGTTTTTCCCATCAAAAAAATGGTGTTCAGCTACAGTAAATCTTTGTGTGTGAGAATGAGTAGATAAACTGCCGGCTGCTTCCCTAAACATTTGAACTTACTCGTTTAATTGTAGCGCTTTAAAGCTTAATCTTGAATACACTTACGGATACTGTCAATGTCTATGATGAAAGATGTATTGCTCAATGTATTTGCAAATACCCCTTATTTTATAGTTTCCACGTATCAGAGTCTTGTTTCAGGTCTCGCGGCTTATCACAAGATCCGCTCCATAGTATTTACATTCCTAATAGTCCTATCTCCTCTAACCCATGCACTGCACAGTGAAGACTTAGATCTTACCGCTGAAGAACAACATTGGATCGAGAAGCATAGTGAAGTAACGATGGCTTACGATGGTCATTTCCCCCCTTATAGTTTTCTCAATGACAAACAGGAGATCGAAGGATTTGCTGTTGATTTATTTAAAGTGTTGGCGCACAAAACAGGGATCACTTTTAACGTACACCCCCAATACACGTGGGATGATTTATTCACCACTGCCAAAGCTCACAAAATTGACGTTGTTGCAACTATGGTAAAAAGCCAAGATCGATTGCAATGGTTTAATTTCACCCAAACCTACGTTTATAAATCGCATGTCATTTTTTCTCATGAAGATGACGTGACTATAAATGATAAGTCGGATTTAAAAAATAAAACAGTGGCGCTAGTCAGAGGCTATCAATACATAGACAAAATCCTTAAAGACTACCCAACGATTACTCCTATGTATTTCGATACTATATTAGACTCACTGAATGCAGTTACCGTTAAAAAAGCGGATGCGGCCATTACCTTCTTCGGTGCAGGGCATTTTATCCGTAAAAAATACCTAGTAACCAATCTGAAATATGCCGCTAGTTACGATAGAGACATTGCTCATGAACGAATAGCTATTAGAAATGATTGGCCACTACTCTCAAGTATTTTAGACAAAGCTTTAGCATCAATACCTGAAATTGAATATCAGCAACTAATAGCTAAGTGGCTACCTGTGAATGATATAGAGGAACTTGCTGTTATTGAATTAACGCAAAAGGAACGTGATTGGATAAAAGACCATCCATATATCCGCTTAGGGGTTGACCCTGAATATGCGCCATTCGAATACATCGATGAGCACCAATATAAAGGTATTGCTGCAGATTATGTAAAACTGTTGAATCAACGCCTACATCTTAATATGCAAGTAGTCGACAACTTAAGTTGGAATGAGGTCATCGATGGAGCAAAAAATAAAGAGATCGATGTATTACCAGTCATCAGTATCACACCGCAGCGTAGCCAGTTTTTATCTTTTACGCTCCCCTATTTAAAATTCTACCGGGTTATCGTCACGCAAGAAGATATGCCTTTTATCAGTAGTTTAAACGACCTCGATGGGAAAATTGTAGCGGTGCAGAAAAATACTTCTAATCATGATTTGGTATTACAGCATTCAAAGTTACGGCCAGCAATATATGATAATTTACAGCAGTCATTACTGGCAGTTTCGAGTGGCGAGGCCGACGCTTATATAGGTAATGTAGCAGCGGTTACTTACTGGATAAGAAAGCTGAATTTAACCAATTTAAAAATAGCTGCTCCAGCATCTACAGAGATACAAGAGCATCGTTTTGCAGTACGTAAAGATTGGCCTGAACTTACCTCTATCTTACAAAAAGGCTTGGATAGTATTAGCGATCGGCAGAAAAATATTATTTCTGGAAAGTGGTTGTCAATAGATTATAGTTCAGGTAATAATTACCATTTAGTATGGCAAATTACAGGTCTTGTAGGTTTAGCGCTACTGGCTGTGCTGGCGTGGAATTTGATCCTTAATAGGAAAGTAAAACTGCGCACCTCACAATTAACCTACAGTGCTAATTACGATAAGCTCACTGACTTGCCTAATCGCTTCCTTATTCTTGATCGCCTAAAGCAAAAAATTGATGAAACGCAGGGCAGTGGTCATAAAATTGTTGTTGCATCAATAGATATCAATGATTTTAAAATGGTCAATAGCACTTATGGTCATGCAATTGGGGATGATATATTACATCGATTTGCACAGCGCCTCAACAATTCACTGCGGGCGGGTCAGCAAGTGGGTCGTTTAAGTGGCAATCAATTTTTGATGATCCAATCACATGTCCAAGACTGTATAGAGTTTGCAGGTTTCACTGAGCAAATTATTGCTTGTTCAGAAAAACATTTCACAGTGGGGCAAAAAAAAATATCGATTAATGCCAGTCTAGGAGTCTCGTTATATCCGGATGATGGAAATAACGCGGAGCTATTGTTGACTCATGCAAATACTGCAACACAACATGCTAAAAAACATACTTCGGAAGGTTATGTTTATTATAGCGAACGTTTAAATCATAAAATTTTACGTAAGTTAATCATTGAGAAATACTTACGAAGAGCTGTACAAAACAATGAGCTAGAAGTTTACTATCAACCTAAACTAGATCCTGTTACCCAAAAGGCAGTTAGTTTTGAAGCACTGCTACGTTGGAATAATGAAGAGCTTGGCCTCGTTTCGCCCGTAGAGTTTATCCCTATTGCAGAAAAGCATGGGAGCATAAATGAAATAGGCCTATTTGTGATGAAACAAGCATTAGCCACGCTAGCAGGATGGCAAAAAAAATACAATTTCGAATTTTCGATTGCTATCAACCTCTCGCCTGTACAATTCAATGAAGATGATTTATTACCAAATATTGAGTCGTTGTTAAATAAATATGAACTTAAACGCAGTACCGTTGAATTCGAAATAACGGAAGGTGTATTACTTTCGAAATATTTAAGTGTAGAAGATACACTTCAACAATTAGAAAGACTTGGAGTATCCTTGGCAATGGATGATTTTGGCACTGGCTATTCATCTCTGAGCTATTTACGTAAATATCGATTTAATACCTTAAAAATAGACCAAGAATTTATTTCTGAACTACCTCATTCCAGTGCTGATAAAAAACTAGTGTCGGCAATCATCGCTATGGCGCATGAACTAGATATGAAAGTAGTTGCTGAGGGAGTGGAAACCGAGCAACAACATGCTTTTCTTATAGAGCAAAAATGTGATTATGTGCAGGGCTGGCTATATAGTAAAGCGCTCAATGTAGCCGACGTAAAGGATTATTTAGATCGGGCATACCTTGTATAGAAACACAGAATTGACTAGTTCCTGAATCAGTGACTTCACTGTGCCACATAGCGCAAGCTATTGATTTTACAGCGGTTAGAAAAATACCCGCTGAACCTACGGGTGCAGCTAAGATTTTTCAATTCCACCGTAGAACCAATATCTTACACTCTGTATTCACTTTGAAGTCACGGATTCAGGTAGTTGGTAACAACATGGTTTTTGTAATGGCAGTTTACACTGCCATCCTCCTAATGGGGTCAACTAGCTAGGTAGCTTGTTATGAGTCCAATACTGGAGTTTAATAGCTTCGCTCTATTCTAATAAAAACTATCCGCTGATCTGCAGGATTTTTTTAATGAATCGCTATAGGGATACGCCCAGTATTCTTATCGTAGGGTAAATATTGCTTGTGTTAAAAATTTGGTTTAATGTCATTCGTCCCAAAACACTTAGCGCTTCTGTGGCTCCAATCCTGCTAAGCCAAGTACTAGCCTATCAATTTGCCGGGCAATTTTCCTGGGGTTTAGCGGTGGTTATTTCTGCTTGCGGCCTATTTTTACAAATCAGTGCCAATCTTGCCAATGACTATTTTGATGATAAATCGGGGGTTGATACCGCATTGCGTCTCGGCCCACTACGCGCTATGCAAACAGGTTTACTTACCCGCCAGCAACTACTGCAGGGCATGCGGGTGTCTATATTTGTGGCCTGTATGTTAGGTTTTTATCTTATATACCGAGGCGGGCCATTATACTTACTGCTTGGATTGTTATCGATCGCTGGGGTGCTTAGCTATAGCGCAGGTCCCAGACCACTTGCATCTCATGCTCTAGGTGAAGTATCAGTATTTGTTTTCTTTGGCCCTATTGCTGTATTAGGGGCTCTATATTTACAGTTTCCCCAGCCAGCCGCCCCGGCTGACTTGCTACCATTTTTAGGCTATGCGGTACACATGGGATTGCTCGCCGCCGCTATTATGCTAGTTAATAATATTCGCGATATTAAAACAGATATTCTGGCAAATAAAATCACCTTAGCCGTCCGCTTATCGGCACCCTGGAGTAGGGTGCTTTATACCGTGCTGCTAATCTCTGTCGCCATCACTGCGTATTTCAATGGGCAGGCAAATTGGGTAGTTATTTTTGCTTTAATTGTTGGATTAGCTTTAGCTAGACTGATTTTTAGACGCCAAGCACAGCATTTGAATCGGCAATTAGCACAAACCGCAGCGTTTATGTTGGTGTGGAGCTTGGTCAATATTGCTGAGGTAATGCTGCTTTAATGAGCCTTGACCGTAACTTCTCAATAACACG
>ASZJ01000142.1 GCA_000416275.1 Osedax symbiont Rs1 | reverse complement strand
AGAAGTTACCCTTGACCGCTCAAAGGATAGCCTGATAAGGCATACGAAATAGATTGTTTTTAATTGCGTAGTTGCCCGCTAACTACTTTTGCTAAGCTTTGACTGGCGGTATAGCTGCCTGTCCAATATAAATACCAATATACAAATACCAACTATTGTAAACACCCATTTTATGGGTATCCAAAATAATCGTTACCATTAACCTGAATCGGTGACTTCACAGCACCACATAGCGCAAGCTCTTGATTCTACAGCGGTTAGAAAAACACCCGCTGAACCTATGGGTGCGGCTAAGATTTTTCAATTCCACTGTAAAACCAATATCTTACACTTTGTATTCGCTTTGAAGTCACGGATTCAGGATTAACAGTATTTTTAGCTTACCTGTCGCTCACGACAGTTATAAACGCACTCAAAAGCCGTTAATTTTATGTTAATAGTAATGATAATATTTGGAGGCTATCAATGTCTGAAATTACTAGATTTGCTGTTTCACGTGAACCTGACTTACAGGCGAGTCGTGGGGCTTTTGAAAATGGATTACATCTCACGCCCACCCTAGCAAACAAAACCGAAAAGTCTAGATCATTTTCTACGCTAGATATTGCTGATCAACTGCTTACAAAGTTTGTATTGAATGCGAACAACCAGGCGGTGCGAGTCTCCAATAAACTAATTCCCGATGAACAGCGGGAAGTATTTACGCCATTATTCGATGAAGTTTATTGTCGTTTACAGGAGGCTTGTGAAAATAAAAATGCCGAGGCTGTCGTAGAAACGACAAACAGCATACTCGAGAAACTACCAATAATGCCACTAAATCAACTTGCTCCGGTAGTACAGAGTGCTTGGCGGTATTTTAAAACCTTGGATGGTAAAATTGAGAAAAATGATTTTGAAATATTCGTGAGAAACTTTTCCAAGCAAGAGCTTATAACGTCGCTCATTTTAGCACCGAAACTCGTCGACCAACTTAAGACTCAGTCTATTGTAGCAATGGCGGAAGGATCTCTTGGTTCGCAATCTTATAATCTGCTTGATATGTTAAAGTCGTTACTAACTTTTCAAATCATTGCTATTTGGTCTCTTGAAAGAGGTAAAGAGAATGGCCACGCTATCCCAATAAAACTTGTGAAACATATCCTAAATGCTCAAGTTTTTATCCCTGACTTTTTGTTTTTTGATGTCTGTGGTTGGCTAGCAGAGGCCACAGAGAAAGATAAACAATCTCCACTTGAAATTAGAATCGCCAAAAAGCGAGCCTATGACGAAAAGGCCTCGAGTAAACTTGACGCAGCTTTGCAAAGAAAATCAGTCTCCAGAGTACGAAATGAAAACACCCACCCACATCCAGACTGCCAAGTTGATGTCGAAGACGATCAAGATTGCATATGCGACTGTGAAACAGCCTCCGTTTGTCTACCTCCTGATCCCTGTTGTGCAGAAATTAACTACTATGTAGCCGATACATTGGTTCTGCGCGATAAATCACATTGTTATCTAGCAGGAGATCTTGCGTATATTGAGAATGTTGCTCCATTTGAATTTAGGGAACGCAAACACAGATTTAATTTAACCGAAGTCAATATGTCCCAAAGAGAGAGTGAGGTTACCGATACAGAAACTCGCAACCAGCAAGTCACCGATCGATACAAGCTCAATGTAGTGATAAATGATGTTATTAAATTGAGCCTAGATGTTACAGCCCAGTACGGTGACCCGAAAAAAGCATATATCAAAGCAGATGCGAAATTAAGCAAGGAAGCAACGCAAACTGAAACCAGGGAAAAATTCAGAGAGCTTGTTGACAAGTCTATATCAATCATAGAAACTCGCACTAAATTGACCGAAACAACCACAACCACTTCTTTCGAAGAAGAATCGAATACCCATAGATTTGACAATCAAACAGCCGATGCCAGCGTAGCAAAATACTTCTATGTCAATAAGGAGGTTGAGGGGCAAGTATTTAGTCACGGTATTGCCGGACAAGTAGAGCTTCTTATACCTAGCCCAGCACTGCTTTATGAGCATCTTGAAAAGCTCAAGTCTGAAAAAAAATTCACACATAAAAAACCTAAACATCCGTGTTTATTGATCTCCAGCATAGATCCAAAAAAATACGATTTCTATGTTGAGACTTATCAGCTGCTTGACCTAGATAAGCCAGCGGAGGAACTACCCACTCTATATAGATCATTTTCACTCAAGAAAAGCGATGCTGAAACGGTGCTAGTTGTTCCGACAGGTTACACCGCAACTCTGTTAGAATTTATGGGTGGAATTTCAAATAGAGCATTTCTTCGCGCCAATGCTAGTTTAACTTTGATGGTAGGATCAGCAAGCCTAAGAAATCAGTGGAGTGGAAATCCCGTTGGTGGCCCGCCCGATGCGCCCATGAATGCTACTGGTACACTTCGTGTTTATGTGCGAAACGACGGATGTAGCGATAAAGCCTATATTAGCGGCAAGGTCACGTTAACTCCCACATCAGTTGACCATTCAGAGTGGATAAGAACCACTTATCAAAAAATCATGTCGAAATACGAAGCACAATATAGTGCCTATGAAGAAGCGCTCGCAGCACACAACCGAGAGAAAGAAGAAGAAAAATTCGGCATTCATCCATTTACTCTCAAAGAAATACTTATTACCGAAATGAAGCGTGCCGCGATCTACATGATGTGTGAAGACTTTGAACGCAATGACGTGATGAACCTAAAATCAGAGCCTTGTGGCTATCCGGAAATTAACCGTCATAAGGCATCAGAAAAACTGTCGGATCAGTATTTTTGGGATCGTGCCTTTGACTGGGAACATATTAGCTTTATATTTTATGACTATTTTTGGAATCCAATGTGTTTATGGCCTGAAAAAGTTAATCCTGACCATCAAGACTTTATGTTTAACTCATTCCTTAGAGCGGGATATGCTCGCGTAGTAGTGAATGTGGCACCTGGCATGGACGCAGACGTTTTATGGTATATAAAAACGAAAGAGAAATGGAATGCAGGAGGTCTACCACCTTTAAACCCAGCTGACCCAAGATGGATAAGCGTCATTCAAGAGCTCAAACATTCAAAGGATTGTTTTCAGAATGATCGAGAGGGTTGGGTCGTTGGTATTTTAGATTCCAGCCAGCCAACCAACATCATCACAAATAAAATATTGCTAACCGAAACAGACCGATACTGGGACGCATCAGCAGGCACCGTAGATCAAATAGAGATCAATAAGGATTTGAACCGAGAAATATATGTTGACGGTGTAATGTACAAGTTGCAAGACATTCAGGTCTTAGTCGCTAGCGATCCAGATTATGGGCATCTTCATGATATGTCTCAGCCTCCAAGCGAGCAATGGGTTGTTACGCTGGATCGACTTTTTGAAGGTGACGCAGCGGATGATGGAACTGGTCAGACATTCCCTAAACACACATTCGCAATAGGTGCTCTATTCGTAGGGGCCCCTTTTCGCTGGAAAGAACTGACGTCTCTTATATGGATAGGTGATCAAAAAAATGATTGTTTACCCTGTTATCCAGTGGAGTGTGAATAATGTACAGTCAATTTGGACGTATGATCGATTCAAGTAAACCGCCTGCACTGTTGATCCTCGTCACAAAGAACAAAGACTCGATACCTTTTACAATGACGCTTGTTCCTTACTATCTCTATTTTGAGAAAGGTGTTTTAAAAGATAGCCTGAAAAATATCAATTTTGGGTTTTCTGACTTTAGTCGCCGTGGGTATCACAAGAACCAAATTTG
This sequence comes from Osedax symbiont Rs1, assembly GCA_000416275.1. Lineage (GTDB taxonomy): Bacteria > Pseudomonadota > Gammaproteobacteria > Pseudomonadales > Balneatricaceae > Rs1. The sequence goes on along the minus strand of ASZJ01000142.1, from coordinate 2,479 downwards.
GTGTTTTTATGCGTTAAATCTTGAAAATTCATTTACACAGATTAATGATAATCAAAAAATTGTAAATGTCTTAAAGATAGGAAAGTTACTAAAAGATGCTGGTAGATACGTTCAGTCCGAAAACGAGTATTTTCGTTGGCGAGTGGACGACAATAATTTAACAGAAGCAAAAAGACTCGTTGCAGTTCTAGGAAATACGCCGGCACAATCTCACTACGTTTCTGAAGATAGAAAAGGCCTTAATATTTTAATCGAAAAGGGTGAGGAACCAGAAACACACACTAGCCGAGGGGGAAATCTTATAGGAAAAATCCCCGCAGGCGGTACAAAATATACCTTTGTCTCCCTAAACCAGGAATTAATTAAAACTGAGAGTATCAACTTCAAAACAGGAAAATCAGTGTTTTCTCCCGATGGATCGATGCGGGAACTGAAGATTTCGATACCTATATTGCAAGGAAGGAACAATCGTTTATTTCCCTCATCAATATTTACAATGAACTAAATAGCTTGATCACTAAGGGCAGTCGTAACCAAAACCTTAACGTTAAAAATCCAGTGATACTGGAAATTGCTGGGCATACCGATTTTCAAGGAGAAAGTTACAAATTTGACAACCAAAAATTGAGCCTACAAAGAGCAGAATCAGCTAAAAATAGATACTTGAGCCAAGTAATCGATGAATATAAAGATGTGGTTAAAGCAATTGGTTATGGTTCCAAAATGTGTAATAGAGACGATTTCCAGCCCAAACATGACCTACCTAAAGGGTACGTGGCTAAATGCCGAAAAATTGAGCTATCTATCCACTAAAGATAATCTTTAGTTTCTCGAATACGGCAAGAGCTTGTGTAAACCTTCATGATTTGCCCGCCGAATTTAGGATTACCGGTTGATATCTCGGCATAACGTTGCGAACGCATTAGTTATGCAGAGGTCTCAGGTTCTTAGATTTTGTTAGACATTTAGGCTTTAATAGAATTAATCTTCGCCTGTCCTGTTGCAGTATTCTATGGCCTCTTAACGCCAACCACAACAGCGTAGTAAGCGTGCGTCTTTTTGCACAGGAAGGTGACACACGTTTGTGGAGTCTGATTGCTGGTTCTTGTTACACTTGGTTTTATTCAAAACCATCAAACTCCCGATATTAGTTTAAAAAACCATTTAGCAATTATGGGATACTTCGCTGCAACTGACCAGAACCAATTTCTTGATGACCTGAGAATGACCGATCTACTTGCTAACATTCTATAATCAAAGTCGGTAAACAAAAGTACCTTTTTCGCCTTTTTGATTAATCGCTGTTCCACATCAAATTTATCTGCTAAAAGACTTTCAGCTAATGTTATGCCATCCCAAATTGCAAGGTTTAATCCTTGGCCTCCTACGGGAGATTGTACATGTGCTGCATCACCAATTAACCAAACTCGTCCAACTCGCGGAGTACTGACTCTACGTAATGAAACACTAAACTCTCTGCTGTACAAGATGCTAGCATCTGGAAATTTGTCTTTCAATTTATCTACAACTTCAGGAGAGTTAAGTATCCCCTGAACAATACCCTTTGTGGGCTGTGATAAAAAAAGCCCGACTCCATTAGATTGCAAAAACAATTGAGCTTGCACATCGTTTGGCCATAAATCAGTTTTAATTTCTGCTACAGACCATTTTTCAGGATAATCTCTACCTATAAAAGGTAATTTAGCAATGTTTCTTACAGTACTATGTGCTCCATCAGCTCCAATCAACCAGTCAACTTCAATTTTTTCAGAGTGAATTGTAGCCCCCTTCTGTAAAGTGACACGAACTATTTTATCTATAGATTCAAAATGGCTGATTCCAGTGCCGTATTCAACCAGCACACCTCTAATGTTAAGCGCCTTTTCCATTTGTTGTTCTAGAAGGCTTTGGGGATATAGATGTGCCGGGGGGTGGTCATTTAAAGAAGGAACAAAAATATTAGCTACTAACTTTCCATCGTCATGAAACACAAAATTGCGCATTGGAATTGCAGCTGCTATGTTTTCGCTGCTTATCCCGAATTTTTTTAGTTGATTCCATGTTCCGAGCGCAACACCTGTAGCTTTTCCAGTAGTAGACCTTGAAACTCGCTTATCGATTATTCTGACTTCGACCCCTAACTGGATACATTCAAGGGCGAAAGCGAGACCACTCGCGCCAGCACCTATGACAACAATATTTAATTTTTCAGTATTCAACTTTTGAAGACTCTCGATACGAGATTGAAGGGTGTAACAACTTATTATACCCTGATTACCCATGAGATTCTGCCTGCTTTATAAGAAGCTATATTTTTAGCCCTGTAATCAATAGGTTACGATTGCTTATAAAATGTAGCCAGTATGCAGGCTAATTATCTTACGAAAGTGTTTTCTGCTATGTCTATTGCCAATGTTAGGGCTTGAGGGGATTTCCGGTAGCCGGCACTTTAATGAACGAGCCAACTGAGTCAGAATCA
>ASZJ01000141.1 GCA_000416275.1 Osedax symbiont Rs1 | reverse complement strand
GTTTACTGAGATTGGGAGCACAGGAACTGATTGCCCAGGCCGTTGAAACTGAGTTCCAAGTATTACTTGATCAGTACAAAGATGTCCGCTTACTAGACGGTAGAAAAGCTGTCGTCAGAAATGGTTTTTTACCCAGTAGAACAGTTCAAACAGGTATCGGTGATGTTGAGGTCAAAGTGCCTAAAGTACGAGATCGTCATTTCCGGTAGCTGGCACTTTAATGAACGAGCCAACTGAGTCAGAATCAAAAGTTGAAATTGATCGTTTAATAGAAGCGATGATTAAAACCCGTGCAGAAATTGCCCGGGTTGAATCGGGTGAGTGGCCAGTGACAGCAACCCACTAGTCAATGCATCTCACACCCAACAGGATATGATATCAGACTGGGATCACCGCTATACGCGTGCAGAGGCATATTTCCCAACAGCAGCTACAAAAACGTCTAAGTTTTGGTCTTCAATGAACCGCGTTGATAGCGTCTACGGCGATCGTAACTTTATCTGCAGCTGCCCGAGTATTGATGTTTATCGAGATTAGGGGGAGGGGAGTTAGAAGCTAAAAGTTAGAAGGCGAATCAGAGATGGTTCGCCTTTTTTGTTACGTTTTTCGGGAAGTGTTTTAGCAAGTCCATTAATCGGGGATGTGTTCTCTGCTTCAGTAGATTGGTGATTAATGGTGCTGTGAAAGGCGAGTGAGGCAGTTACGACCCAAAGCGGTCATTAGCTATGCCTACACAAACATTCAGCGCCTGCTATCCAAAAAAGTGCCATATTCTTTGCTGTTGGCTTTACCCAACCTGTACTTTTTTAGAAACAGTACTGTTTTATATACTCTTGTTATCAAGCAGGTACTGTCGTTAAATTAGCGTGATTTTATACAGCCATTAGAGGTTAGTCTTTTGCTTTGGGGCTAAAACCTGAATCAGTGACTTCACTGCACCACATAGCGCAAACTATTGATTCTACGGCGGTTAGAAAAATGCTCGCTGAACCTATGGGTGCAGCTAAGATTTTTCAATTCCACCGTAAAACCAATATCTTGCACTCTGTATTCACTTTGAAGTCACGGATTCAGGTAAAAGAAAGACCTAACCCCAATGGTGAACCGTAGTATAAAACGAATAGGACTGGAGTGTTTATCTGTCAATGACGTTTATATGCAGTAAATATCACGGGAAAATCAGACTTGGTAGTTTTAAAAAGTGAGGGTCCCATATTAGTTA
>ASZJ01000140.1 GCA_000416275.1 Osedax symbiont Rs1 | reverse complement strand
CCACGATAAAACGCAAAACATCGGCCACGATGAGAGTCATACAGTGGCGCATAACCGCACTCGATATGTGGGGAACGATGAGAGTATTACCGTTGAGCAAGATGTGCGTTATCACGTGAATCGCAACCAGTTTGAGACGATCGAAAAGGATTTGATCACCAAGGTTAACAACACTTGGAGCGAACAAATACATTACCAGCATATTCAGGAAGTCGGTCAAAATAAGTCACTCAAAGTAAATGGCGATTACGATATTGGAGTAAAAGGCAATATTAGTTCCAATACCAGTACACACTTGATTATGGGTAAAGAAAAAGTAGTGATTATCGGTGGGAACTCGAAGATGACATTAAGCAACGGCTCTATTGTGTTAGAAGCGGCGAGTATTCAGCTCAAAGGCGCAGTTTCTATTGGCGGAAGTGGCTCGGCGACGGTGCCAACGCTTTCTGGAGCAGCTACATCAGGGGTCCCCTATTCCAACGAATGTGAGTTGGCGGGTTAAATGATCTAATCATGAACAGCATACAAAAAAGGTTTTGCGATGTCAGATAACTCAGTCTTCATAATAGAATGTGAAGCAAAAAAACGTCTTGAAGACGACGCTGTCTATTTGATACTTGTCGTTGCAAAAGTGGGAACTAAACTTCAGCTGGATGGAAGTATTAGTGAAGCGTTAAAAGCAGAAGGCTACTCATTGGTATATTCCAGTGATGCCGTCACTGCTGATCAGTATTTACAACAATCCCCTCAATACCAGCAACAAGTACTGCAGTTACATGGGCGAGTCAGCTTAGATAACCCCATTCAGTTTGTTGAATTACATTTATTGGACATGAAAGCTGTTGAGGCTGAGTCGTATCTTTCTTTTTCAGAACAGTTAGCAGTAGCATCAGCAGAAAATGAAGCCCCAGAAAGTGTACAACAGCCTTGGATAGGTGCAGCGTTAAAGAATGCGTTGTTCGCTCAACCTGTCGAATCTGCTAAAAATACAGAAGAAGCACCCTTGCTACACACATACTTAATCGTCGATGCCACATTAAGAGGGCAAATTAGTGGCTATTTTGACTTAGATCTTATTCAGCACTGCCAAGTAAAATGTCTGTTTAAAGGTAGTGCCGCTGAGCGTTTAAAAACCGCTGCTCCCTATTTAATTGACATGACCTTGACCCAAGATGTGTTTGATGATGACAGTAAAGTATCCAAATTTCATCGAGATTTCATTGAAAATCACTGGGCGCATAATACAGGTATAGTGCTACGTAGTTACGCCAGTATGGAAGAAATATTACATCATTATCGACGGTTTACCAAAGTACAAAACGAAGCGGGAGAATGGATATTTTTTAGGTTTTGGGATCCTAATATTTTGATCCCCTATTTAACAGGTATTCAACACTGGCAAGAACGGGTGGCTCTTTGGTTTAACTTAGGGGATGGTCTATTGATCGATAGTGTTATCGCTCATGCGATAGACAAAGATACTCTCGTAGAAATAATGCCGGTTCAGAGTATTAAAGACATAACGGTTCGTCAGCCAGTGGCGTACACTCAAGAAGATTTTGAAATTTTGGAAGTTGAATTTTTGAGGTATCGCAGTAAAAAAATCATTGCAGGGTTGATAATAGAGCACCCTAATCTAGTAGAAATAAATCACGTTCCGCTCAAAGACTTTTTACAAGCGCAGATAGATTGGCTACATGGGAATGGTTTTTTTGAACACAGTCACATACAAAATATATTATTAGTCACTCTTCAGTATCAATCTGCGATAGAAATCTTTCCTCAGCCCCTGAAATCCCTATTGACTGATCCTAACTTAACCACGCCAGCGAGAGCAAGGTTAACAGTGAAACACGCAGACAAGTTGTTTAAGGAAGTTTATGAATATTAATACAAAAATCTTTGTGAGCATTGTTCTAAGTGTGCTGCTCATGGGTTGTTCACAAGAGTCTAATAGTTTTAAGGATGAAAATATGAGTGATGTAGATTACGAGACAAAAACCTATTGTATGGGTAGATTTTTAATTGATGTACCCGCAAGCTTAACACCAGTTTCAAATATTAGTACCGGTATAAATGGTGTGAGTATTAGATATTTAGGCAAAGGTTCAGATCAAGATTTTCAGGATGTTCTAAATAAACGGGCTGCTATTTATAGAGCGATGAGAAAACCGAAATGGGGTGAGTCAGCGTTGTTGTGGACTAAAAGAATAAATGATTTATTCATAATAGCATCTAGTGTGCAATATTATAAATTCTCCGGTGGTGTTTATGATGCATATTTTCAGCGAGGTGATGATATGTTTAAACTTAAATATTATTTTATAAAAGGCAAAGAGCAGCATTATGTTGACAAGTTAATATATATCGCTAAACAAATTGAGGCAAGATCTACAGACACAATCCCAGGGGTTGAAGGTGCTTGTCTGGCAGGAGCATTTTATAAAGGGCCGATAGTTGGTACTGAATACCAAAGCATGACCTTTAGGGATAGTTCTGATGAAGACCACACTCCATTATTAATATTTGAGACAAGTATAGGTGTTAATGTTCATAAAGGTCTGCAAAGACCCCGCATGGAAGTTACAGGGGAGCGAGAAGTATCAGGCTATTTAGGTAAAGAAAAAGTTAGTAATGCGAATGGAAAAGATCTTTCTAATCGTTATTGGGCTTTTCAATATTGGGGGGGGAGTTTATCTAAAACGGATGAAACTGGTATTTGGATTAATTTGGATTTCACTCGTCTAATGCAAGAAATAGATGTCGGGCCATATGACTTCGATTCAAGTAAGTCTATATGGGCGCAGATGACAAATAGCATTAGACCAATGTACTCAGGTTTAAAGTGAGCTGCTTGTGATTAGGAGTCTACATTTTTTCTTAATCAACGTTAAATTTAATCGCAGGAAAATAAATGCAAAGACTGACTAAAAAATGCCCTAAACCGATCGCCATACCAATAGTATTTGTGCCTGGAATGATGGGGAGTCGGCTTAGGAGGAGTGATAATAAAGCCTTAATTTGGGATACTAAAATGGCATTCTTGCTCTCAACTTGGGCAGGGAGCACAGGGGTTGAAAGGCGTAAGTTACTATTCGGTAAGTCTAATGAGTTCTTTAACTCAAAATTTTTAGAAGTTGATCCTAGTAGTTATAGAGAATTTAAAGGCAACGTTCAATTTGGAACCATCAGAACAAAACTAGCAAGAGGCTGGGGCGGTGTTCTCTGGGGGTCATACGGTGAATTTTTAAAATGGCTAGACTCCGATCTGCAACGAAATTTACCTGATTTCCCCATTGACTGTTCAAATATTCATTTCGAAGTGTGGGCACATCCTTATAATTGGACAGATAGTAATGAAAATGCGGCGCTCGGTATTACGGATAATGACGATGGGCCACGTGTTAATGGGTTAACAGATGTTGTCGCGACAGCGTTTGCAGAAACGACGGCTAAATATCAAGATGTAAAAGACATCAAAATACTTAAACCAATAGTAATTACCCATTCAATGGGGGGCTTAGTTGCTAGAGCGTATTCCGTATTGGGCGACGGTCAAGATAAAGTGCATACAGTAATACATGGTGCAATGCCAACTCATGGAGCTCCTGTGGCGTATAAAAGAATGCGCGGCGGATTTGGCGGGGCGACTGAGACTATATTAGGTGCTGACGCTGCAGAAGTAACTCCTATGCTAGCGAATAGCCCAGGTGGGCTGCAATTGTTACCAAACCAATACCATAAGAACAAAGAGGGGGAAAAAGAATGGCTTAAAGTGACTGTTGAAACAGAAGGCGATATTCAAAATCTGCCACGTTCCAATCCCTATGAAGAAATTTACGGTTTAAGAAATTCTTGGCTGAGGTTGACGAATCCTGAATATATAAATCCTCTGAATCCTGATATTGAGGGTATATGGTTGGACTATATAATTAACCTTGATATAGCACAAAAATTTCATGGAGACCTTGGTGAACAAGGCTTTCATGAGCCGACCAATATGTTTTATTGCGCTTCAAAAGATCAGCCAAGTTATGACCGAATTGAGTGGAAAGCTGCAAATGTGCACAAGATGAGTGAAAAAAACAAACAAATAGCCAAGCAGCTATTATCTAAACGAGATCTACCACTGCATGATGACGGTAATGGAAATTTAAGATTTTTACTTAGCCAGCCTGAAGATCTTGACAAGCTTGAGTATTTAAAAGACATGGACCATTTGGACCGGCTTGATCACCTAATTCAGATGGCTGAAATGGGTTCAACGATGAATAATACAGAGGTAGATACCCTCGAGGTGAGGTTGCAGGGGCCTAATTCAGCAGGTGATGGCACAGTACATACTGGTTCAGGGATAGACTTAAGTTTTCCTTACACTATAACCTCTGATTCCATTACAAAAGGAAAAGATGAAAAAGAAGTCGCATTTAGTCATCAGGATGCATTTACAAATACAGAAGTTAGAAAGAAGATAGCCAAATGGATATCAGAAATTATCGTTGAAGAAACGAAAAATTGAGTAAATATTAGCCAGATATGAAAAGGAAATCTATGAGCTACATCATCCGCCAAGGCGATCCAACCACCACCGGCGGTAGCGTTACACAAGGCCATGGTTTGTTTGAAACCTTTGGTAAACCTACCACCTTAGAGGGCATGATTGCCACTTGCCCCGCCTGCAAAAAAGGATCAGGGCCAATAAAGCCAGTAAGTAAGCGCAGTTGTGATGTAGAAGGCAAGGTTGTCATTATCCAAGGCGATATCGTACAATGCGGCTGCTCACCAGGTGCTAATACTGTCATTGCGACGCAGTTTGAAGCGACCGCTACTGCTTAGTATTACCAGTCATCTAAAGGATAAAACATGGAAGTCATAGTCAGTACTGGGCGTAATCGACCCAGTAGAGATCCGGTTATCGATAAACAGGGGGTATTTAAAGAGATAGCTGAAGAGTCACTTAAACCCGCTGAGCAAGCTCGGATTAAAAAACACCAACAAAAGCAAGACGCTATAATCAAGACAAAAATTTGGTCAATTAAGGCGATTGCAAAGCGTTTATCTGATTGGCTACATTTAAAGAAACCTGAGAGTTAGCGGTTCTAATCAAAGTTTTAGCTGCCCCATAGGTTCAGCGGGTTCTTTCTAACCTCTGTAGAATCAAGAGCTTGCGCTATGTGGTGCAGTGAAGTCACTTATCTGATTAAGGTATTACCTAAGGTAAACGGCAGCTCTCTATCAAGCGCCATCGCCATCCCAAGAATAGGCACAGAAGTAATAGTCTCCTATTTAGAG
>ASZJ01000139.1 GCA_000416275.1 Osedax symbiont Rs1 | reverse complement strand
TACTCGGCGTTTGTTTACCCAAGCAGAAAATGAGGCACAGGAGTCCTGGTACTTTTATCAACAAAGCGCGGCCATTATTATCCGCTCACAGCTAGATATTGACGCGCTGTTTAAGCACTTGCGTAAGTTTACTCGTATTTACAACCCACAAACCGACACTTGGTTACAGTATCATTTCTATGCACCGTATTGGATAGAAGACATGCTGCACTGTATGACGCCAGGGCAATTAAGTAAGTTCTGGGGCAAGGCAATCGATCATATTATTGCGCTCAAGCCACTGAAAAAAAGTGTCAGTGTGATTAGTTGCAAGGCACAGCTAAATAAGGAAAAACCCAGCAAAATTGAATTAACAGAACGTATGTCAAATGCTCTTGAACAGTGCAAAACAGAGAGGTTTATTCAAGAAATAATTACTTGGATATCACAAAACGAACAGATTCACCCTGATTTAAACACTGAAAATTTAGTTGATATAATGACAGAGCAAGCAAGTCTACTAAGAGAGCTAAATATTAACTCTCAAGTTGCAATAACTAAGTTGCTTAGTGCCGTTTATCGTACAAACCTAGTGGTTACACAGTGGGGAGATGAAATTAAACAGTTTTTATTAGATGCTGAAATGTCCCAGGATATGAAGGCAGATCAGGTCGTTATTGCCTTGAATCATTACATTAAATCATCAGGAGAATTATGAATGAATAGTGATACTAGCCCAGTTACACAAGGCAATATTGATGACTATAAAGCCACTTGCGTCGATACAAGTATTACCCCAATTTTTCCTGTGCGTTACTCTTTTGCAGATTTCGAATTACTGCAAACAAGTTTAGAATACCCTTCTGCTCGTCAGCTAATCGACGCTACAGATACAAAAAAGTCGGGCGGTATGTGTGTAAGAATGTTACGTCACGGCTGGGTCATGATTTTTGATGAAGACAAAAAAAATTGGCATCCCTTTGAATACAACCTTGATCAGCAAGGCAATGTAGAAAAATTTACTAAATATATTTGGCTCGAAGGTAACGCTTCAGGTAAATGGGAAATAGAACGATGCAGAACTGCAAGTGATGCAGACGATGCTGTAAACGGTAGCGGCGAGAAAAAAATATACCCATATGCCTTTTTGCCGAGGGCTACTACTAATTTCTCGATTTGCTTTACCCCCGTTAAGTGGTCAGTAAAAACTTTCGAAATACTTGAAGCAAATGACAGTATACGTGCAGAAGTTATGCAAAAAGCCAATGCCTATAAAAAAGATGTAGGCAATTATGAAATGGCACCTGAATTGGCAATGCCCGTCATAGAAGATTTCCATAGTAAGGGCCGACTAATTCCACCGCAAATGTGGAATTTAAGTGGTACAACTTTATTGCCAAAAGAAAAGCGTGGTCAAGTGGTCACCATGATGGCTAAGTGCGCCGAACGAGGTGTAGTAGTAGCGTTACATGATCCACTAGGAATAGCCATGGATATAGGCGCACTGTGTGCCAACTTTGGTCTTGATAAAGCCGCGTATGTTGAGCATCACAAATATGCGATAACGACAATGACCCAAGTCGAAAGTCTTATTGAGGACACACTGACCCCTATCCGATACGATGCTAATGGGGAAACTGTGAGTTTGTTGGCTAAACCTCGAACGACGAGTGGTAGAGCGTTTGACCTCTATCAGGAAATAAATCAAGAAAAATTTCATTACTACCGTAATCACTTTGCCAGGGACTTGGCGATAATAGATGGGCGTCTTGCCAAAGCGGTTGCCCTCTGGGAAGACTGGATGTCTAAGACTGATAGTGGCTCTGTATTTATAGCCATGCAACAAATTGATGCCAATCATCCTGATATTTATGATATGCAGTTGGCCTTTACAGCGATAGAGCAAATGACTTTTGGTTTATCAACCAGTAAGGTAGGTCAGCGTGCGCTGTATAATCAACTATTGAAAACAAGTGCTACAAATGCAGACTATTTGAAGCTTGCACGTGAAATAAGCGGTAAGGCATTGGGTTGGAGTAAGTTGCATGATACTTGCCAAGCAGCGGCAGCTAACCTTGAAGATGCCAGTGGAGAACGATTATCAACGTTAGTAAAAAAAGCTATAGATAATACAATGATAGGGATGGGCACTTTAATATCAACTCAAGTTGCTCATGATATCCGCAGTAAATGGTTACATTTAACATCTTCTCTCGCCACTTTTATACATGGCGTGCCTCTGGGTACTCAGACAATGAGTTTGGCGAATGCGCTTTCTGCATTCGGTTTATCGACCATGAGCCAAGCTGGTCATCACTTGAGGGGGGCGATGTTATCGAGCGCTAGTGTGATGGAAGCCTTAAGGTTTGATAGTATTCATGTTGAAGTTATTACCGTCAATGGAACTCCGTTAATTTCTATGGATGCTGATACACTAACAAGCAAGCTGGGTGCCGGTTTAGGTTTATGGGGGGTAATGGCATCGAGTATAGAGCTGAGCAGTGCATCACGTAATGCGATAGAAAAGCAGCCTGGCAGTAAAGCGGCAGCTTTGGTGAGATCAGTGCCTGCTCAAATTTTGCTAATAGGTGCCAGTGCTGCCGAAGCTATTATCAGTATTTTAGGTCAAGGGGACAAGCTTGATCACCTGTTACAAAGGGGTGGTACTCGCACTATTACATTATTAAATAGCTTATACCCTGCAGGTTTGAGTCATTTAGCGAGCAGCAGTATAGTCGGTAGTCACGTTGTTAGTGTGGGTACAAAAATAGCCTCAGCGGGTAAAACACTACTAATGAAAATGCTCAAGTTGGGCACGATTATGGGAGTGGTAGAAATAGTAATCAGTGCTATTACTGCCTGGGAAAAATTCCAAAGAGGTGATTTAGATGCCGCTATGGGTGCAACTATGATGCTCTCTGGTGGTTTGATATTCACTTTAGCAGGTGCCTCCTCATTAGTCCCTGGGTTTGGCTGGGCAGCGGCCGCGGTGATTCTACTTGTGGGTGGGATACTAGTGATGGCCTTTGCAGAAGATGATGATTTAACGGTATGGGTGAAAAACTGTTTTTGGGGAAGTAATGAGTTCTTTTCTGGATCAGATTATTTGTATTTCGGAAATAAAGGAAGAGATGATTATAGCTATTATGATAAAGAGGGTTTTGATGCTTTTTTTGAACACGCAAAGAAACTAGGCAATGATGAAAAAGTTAAAAAATATTTTAAACATGAAATTTCAGTATTTCACAATTTAGTTTATAAACCAAAAATCACCTTTGAAGAAAAAAAGCTATATCAAGATGGGTATGATAGTTATCATTTAACCATTAAGGCTAAGTTACCTGGTTTTGTAATTGGTCAGTCAAATTTAGCAGGGCACTTATCTGCCAAAATCAATTATCTGGCGAATTTAACTTGGTCCTCTAGCTTGCCCGCAAATGTAGAAGTACAGATAGATATAGAACAAGGAAAAATACAATTGATCAACTCTCAATCGTTGAAAGCGCCTACCCGAGGCATGCCAGAGCATTTGAAATCTACTTTAGTGCAGTCGCTATACCGTGGAAATACTAAAAAATACCAGCACCAAGTCCCGATTAGTTGGATTATGCAAGCAAATGGTGAGTTTTTAGGGACTATTTTACATAGTGCGAAACATTTTGACGGAAGCATTTCCCACTTCATTCAATATGTGATCGATAAAAAATTCACATATACTTATCAGCCAACTCCAGAGATAAAAGTGCCTATTTCATATGATGATGATAATACAAAATTTAACTATGGCGAAACGATTAAGTTTTAAAAAAGGATTATAAGAAATGGTGGTTTATCGAAAAGGTGAGCATGATATATTTGATGAAAGTTTTAATAATTCATTACCTTGTGCGGATTATTGCTTGTTGAGTTTTAATAAAAGTAATCTTAGAGTAAAAAACACAATTTCGATATTTAATATAATAGTATTTCCACTTTTAATAGGTGTTCCTCTATATTTTGTCTTTAAATATTATCAAAAAAAAATAGATTCATATGAAAGCTATTTTGAGTATAATGACAATCCTGATGGATTAATAATTTACTTGCTTAACTTTATTCCTAGTTACTTTTCTAGAGGGCTTTATATCAACCTGTTTATGTATATAGTGGCTTTTTTTGTTATTATCTTTTCTATTTGTTGGCTTTTAAAAAATAAGCATTCATTATTTAGTTTTAATTCAATTCATAGCCTTGTATATTTTAAAAATAAAGGAAAAATTTGGTTCGCGCCTTGGCAAACAATGAGAATTAGACTTTGGCGCAGACAAGCACCTGGTAAGGTAATGGTTGAGCAAGTCCCTGCTGTGCGATTATTTCACCTAAAATCTGATGGTAGTCTAGAGCGTAGATTCTTTCCAGTGGGTGGTTTTCGAGGTCCATTAGTTCCCGATGAGGCTCATGATATGAGTTTGAGCTTTGCTCATTGGCTGAAACTTTTTATGGCGGGCCATGGCAAGGAGCTAGATAAACCAGTGATCGCTAAATCCACTTGGCGCGAACGCTTATTTTTGTTGCGTGGCCCCAAACCTGAACCCAGTGATTTACTTGATAACGTTATTTCGTTACTGGAGAAAGTCACCGACTCTGGCGCATTACAAAAAGCCCTAGATGCAGAGCCTGAAACTATAGCCCCCCCCACCCCTGAACAAGTGTTGATTGAGAATATGGGTAAATTGAAAGATACCATCCCCGCACATGATCCCGATGAATACGCCCAAATTTTAATCAATTATGTCGCCTGCTATGAACAGCAACATGGAGCGATTAATTGGTCAGATAAAGCAGCAAGCATCGATGCACTTAAGCAATCTTTACACATATATCAGGACAATAAAGATCAGTCACAATGGCTAGCGAGGGTTACAGAAGCTCATGAGCGCAACATAATGCGACCATTAAAGGCTAACATAGCGCCTTTTCGCAATGAGTATCAGCGCTTTGATTTAGTGGCTATAGAGCGTGATTTAGACAAATATCAAAGTTTTATAGAAGCTTGGTACAACGCTTATGCAAAAGCCCCAAGCAACATGCACATGTGATATAGCCCGACTCTTGCGGCTGCCCACCAGGTGCTAATACTGTCGTTGCGACGCAGTTTGAAGCGACCGCTACTGCGTAGTACTGCAAGTTATCTAAAGGATAAAACATGGAAGTTATAGTCAGTACTGGGCGTAATCGACCCAGTAAAGATCCGGTTATCGATAAACAGGGTGTATTTAAAGAGATAGCTGAAGAGTCACTTAAACCGGCTGAGCAAGCTCGAATTAAAAAACACCAACAAAAGCAAGACGCTATAATTAAGACAAAAATTTGGTCAATTAAGGCGATTGCAAAGCGGTTATCTGATTGGCTACATTTAAAAAAACCCGAGAGTTAGCGGTTCTAATCAAAGTTTTAGCTGCCCCATAGGTTCAGCGGGTTCTTTCTAACCTCTGTAGAATCAAGAGCTTGCGCTATGCAGTGAAGTCACTTATCTGATTTAGGTATTACCTAAGGTAAACGGCAGCTCCCTATCAAGCGCCATCGCCATCCCAAGAATAGGCACAGAAGTAATAGTCTCCTATTTGAGGCGACATGGACCAGCCAATTATCACTGGTCGTAGCTCTCGTAAACCATGGAACATGAAGAACGTGGTGCCCAACATGCTGGCCGCCAACAAGACCAAAACCACATTCAAGACAAAATC
>ASZJ01000138.1 GCA_000416275.1 Osedax symbiont Rs1 | reverse complement strand
TAGAGATGGTGTGCCAAACTCGATAAGTTATGGCACTTAACCTGCTAAATTAATAACTAACTCTATAAGTATCTCCCTGTTGCAATACTTTGACTCGATCGTTGACAGAGAAAAAGTTAGCGCTACTAACTTGTTGTACGATGGAGAGTGTTTCACCGCTGTCTAAGTGTACGGTAATTTCTTGGCCTTGCTTGCGGGTGGCGGTTGCTTCTACTTGCTGGCCTAATATTCCGCCAATAATCACACCTATGCCAGTCGCTATGCTGCGACCCGAACCACCGCCTACATTACTGCCAATAACTCCGCCCAGTATACCGCCAGCAGCAGTTCCTAATACACCGTTTTCGCGTCCATCAATGACCACCGGCCGCTGAGAAATTACTTGACCAAATTTTACACTTTGTACTTTTCTCGCTTCTGCAGCAGAGTAATTATCACCGGTTAAGCTACTGGCACAGCCTGCTAGCAGTGCTGAGACGACCAGGATTAATAGTTGATTTTTAATATTCATAATGGATCCTCTTTTTAAAATGAAAGATATACCTGATTTTAGAAACTTACAATCGTTAATCAATTAACTAGTTTTCATCTAGAAACTGTGCCGTAGTGAGGGGAAGTCACAGTAGGCATCTGTTGCTAAATCCTGAATCATTGGTCTGAGATAGCAGCTGATTTCAATCTCAATAAAGATGTTTTAAAGATGAAGATTAGTTAATCTATTAAAAGATATTTTCACGCTGTATGTAATGACTACAATGAGTGAATGATAGTGTTCGTTATAGCTAAAACTAGTAATAGACTTAGGCCATATTTAGACTCGATAACTGATTCAGGTAATAAACAGCGTCCTTGCTAGTCTAGAGGGATGCTAAACACAGGGGGAAGTATGAAAAGCCACTACCAAAAAGATCGAAAAATAAACTCTAGGATAGAAAATTTCAGAGATATGTCGCCGGCAGAGAGATTAGCTAAAGCCTTACAACAAGCCAATATGGATGCGCAGTGGCAAACTCAGTTTTTTACTGCTGAGCAAGCGGTTTTACCGCTAAATGTGGCTGATGCGATGATAGAAAATTTAGTCGGTAAGTTTGAACTCCCCCTCGGCATCGCTGCTAATTTTGTGATTAACGATAAGGAATATTTAATCCCGATGGTGGTAGAGGAGCCCTCGGTAGTGGCGGCCGCTTCACACATGGCTAAAATTGTTAGACGCAGTGGTGGCTTTAAAATGGAAAGTGATCAGCCGATCATGCGTGCGCAAGTTCAAGTATTAGCGATTAGTGATATTGGCCGCGCTAAACAACAGCTATTAGACATTGAAGATGAGCTGCTTCGGCTGGCAAACAGCAAGGATCCGCTCTTGCTCTCCCTCGGTGGCGGCTGCCAGGGGATTGAAGTGCACTTATTTGAAAAATCGGCGATCGGACCAATGCTAGTGTTGCACTTATTAGTTGATGTTCGCGATGCAATGGGAGCAAATACCGTCAACACTATGGCTGAGGCAATTGCCCCTAAAGTAGCAGAGGTGACCGGTGGCAGCGTCCGCTTGCGAATACTGTCGAATCTTGCCGATCTACGTATGGTCAGAGGAAGTGTGCGGGTTAATTCTGAGACTCTAGCGATGTCGAATTTAACCGGGCAAGAGGTCGCCTTAGGGATTGTTGAAGCGGGTGCTCTCGCGCTGATTGATCCCTATCGAGCGGCTACTCACAACAAGGGAGTTATGAATGGCATTGATCCAGTGGTGATAGCGACAGGTAACGATTGGCGAGCTGTGGAGGCTGGGGCGCACGCTTGGGCTGCACATACCGGTCGATATCAAGCATTGACCCACTGGGAAATTGACCGACAAGGTTTTTTGATTGGTTCGATCGAGATGCCAATGGCGCTTGGGATAGTCGGTGGAGCCACTAAGTCACACCCCTGTGCACAAGCTTGTTTAGAATTGCTGAATATTCAATCGGCGCAAGAGCTGGCAGAAGTGGTGGTTGCGGTAGGCTTAGCGCAAAATATGGCAGCATTGAGAGCGCTGGCGACCGAGGGGATCCAAAAAGGTCACATGGCGCTACATGCTAGAAATGTAGCGTTAGCCGCGGGGGCGACGAGTACTGAAGTTGATGATCTAGCTAAAAAAATGGTACTGGAAGGGGAGATAAATATCCCCCGTGCTAGCTGGTTACTAAAGAACAAGTAGTCATGATTTATCGCACCTCAGAACTTCAGTTTTGTGGCTACCCAAGCTTGCGCGGCAGCAGAGTCATCGAAGAATTGGTAGTGGATACCAACATGATCATAAATACGACAGACTTGCGCCCGCATGGTGAAGGTTGTCGCAGCTGATACGAAAATAATAGCGGAGGCGGTTAGACCTTGTTCTCTACGTCGGCTACAAGCCTTTTGTAAGGATTTCTCTGCATCTGGCGGCAGCATGCTGTCTTCAGCTAAAAAGACAACTTGCCCCCAAGCAGCCGGCAAGTTTTTAATGATGGTTTCCATTTCTGTGCTGAATTGATCGACCAATTTAGTATTAAAAGGGCCCTTTGAATGAATGATTAAAATGTCGCCTTCTTGCTGCAGCTGGTATTCGCCATGGATGCCAAACATAGATTTTCCTTAGTTTATTCTTGAGGATTAAGACACTTATTCGATGATGTTAGTGCCGGGTTCATATTCAATCCCTCTTTTGCTGTACTGAAACTAATTATAGTAGCCGCCTATTGTATAGACAACTGAAAGTTATTCTTTAATATACTTAAACCTAGGTTTAGATTGTCCTGAATCCGTGACTTCAAAGTGAATACAGAGTGTAAGATATTGGTTCTACAGTGGAATTGAAAAATCTTAGCTGCACCCGTAGGTTCAGCGGGTATTTTTCTAACCGCTGTAGAATCAAGAGCTTGCGCTATGTGGTGCAGTGAAGTCACTGATTCAGGATTGTATAAGACCTTAGCATAACTAATGCGTTCGCTACGTTATACAGAAGTCTCGGAATGTTATTTCGTGCCGGCTGTTTACGATCGGCAATTAATAAAATTTGAGCATCGCTATCATCGATTAAAGAGTCCCCCTGAGTATTCACCGGTCCGTCTAACTAACTGGAAAAACTCGTCCAGCACTCGTAAAATTGAAAGCAAGTGCAGCGTGGGAAGCCCCCAGTAAATAGCGACAAAATTTAAACTGACCAGCTACTTTTCCTCCGGGCTCTTACAACTGCGAAACGGCACGTGGTCAATCTATAACATCCCAGCTGTTTTGCTTTCCCAAGGAGGGGTTAAGCAAGTATCATTGTGGCCCGTATACTAGTGTTAGGACTCTGTAATAATGTCCCTTTTATTTGAAGAAATTGATAGTCAATCCTCCTCGCTCGGCGAAATTTCGTTACGTAAACGACGTATGGCAGTGTTTGGTGATAAAGATATTTATGAAGTTAAACTCGGTGATGAATTTTTAATGTCGAGTATGTTTGTCGAGGCCGAAGAGGCCTTGGCTAGCTTGGGCTTAGCTGCACTGCAAGGTGACGACCTGAGTGTGGTAGTGGGCGGATTGGGGTTAGGTTATACGGCAGTGGCCGCTTTAAAAGACCCGCGAATTTCAGAGTTGCTGGTGGTGGATGCACTGGAGACCGTGATCGGCTGGCATCAAAATGAGCTGGTGCCGCTCGGTAAAATACTGAATGGCGATGCGCGCAATCGCTATGTGCTCGGCAGTTTCTTCGATTTAGCCACAGATCCGAGCAGTGGTTTTGACCGTCACTGTGCCGGCAAAAAATTCGATGCAATCTTGTTAGATATCGATCACTCCCCCAGTGAGTTTTTAAACAGCGCTAACGCTAGTTTTTATAGCGGCAAGAATCTTGCACTGATGGCCGAGCAGCTTAAACCTAAGGGAGTGTTTGCCATGTGGTCACAAAACCTGCCGGAAGAAAAATTTGCAGCTCTGTTGAAAACAGTCTTCGAGACTGTCGATTCGCAAGTAGTTTCCTTTTATAACCCGTTTAAAAATGGTGATTCGACTAACACGGTATACGTGTGCGTCAAGGGTGAGTCTTAGAGCGCCTCTGAACAACTCACACCCCGCTAGACAAACTGCACTGAACTCTTTAGTTGCGATTAGTTGCGATTAGTTGCGATATTAAGAATTGTTGATTCACCTCTTCAGGCTGTTAGCTTCGAAGGGGAATCAATGGTGTTTGAACTGACCAAGAACTCTTGCTAATGCGTCCCCAGTCTTATATCTCTGACCACCAGTAATTCCCTCCCAATATTTTGCCTGAATCTGTAACTTGACGGCAGTACATCATCCAAGTAAAGCCAATATTTAACATGCTGTATTTCCTTTTAAGCTACTGATTTAGATTGAAATAGCTAGTCTTCCACCTTCAATATGATTGAGTAAAGATGTAAGAGAATATTTTTTCGGAAAACAAATCAAAAACAAACACTCATCAATGATATTTAATTCTTTAATATCAAGTTGTTATGTATGAAAATACTACAAATCACAAATGAAATTTTATTTGTGATTTTATTTATAATCTTGACAAGTGAAATTAAATGCTATAAAAATATACAGAGCTTGATGATTAGGTTGCTTTTTTCTAACGAATTAGTCGCCCTTATCCGGCGCTATCCAGTTTCCAACGCACAATGAATATAAAAACAATTAATTTCGTTTAAAAGTTGAAGTGGAGGTAATCGTGAATATTAGTAAACAGATAAATACAGCATTGCTGGTCGGTTTGATTGGTTTTGCAACAGTTTCTCAAGGTGCTGAAAAAGGTGGCACGTTTAATTTTGTCGCCCCATACGATGGCAGCATCCTTTCTTTAGATCCGCATAAAACCAGTAAGCAGCAAGACTTATTGGTCACCTACAATATTTTCAGATCATTGTACCAGTGGAGCCCTAGTGAAAATAAGCCGGTGCTTGAATTAGCGGCTAAGGTCGATGTTTCGAACGAGGGACGCACCTATACTTACACCTTGAAAGAAGGGGTTTATTTTCATAATAATCGCCAGCTAGTAGCGGATGATATTATTTATTCCTACCAGAGAATGTTGTCGATGAAGCCGGTGAGTCCTAATGTCGGGCACCTGCAAGTTATTGAGGGTGCGAAAGCGTTCGAGAAAGGTGAAGTAGAGCATGTCTCTGGATTGAAAAAAATCAGTGAGTTGCAATTTTCTATCACCCTGACTAAAGCGAGTAATCCCGCCTATTACTTATACCGTCCCGGCACGGCTATTGTCCCTAGGGAAGCCGTCGAGAAGGCGGGTGATAAATTTGGTTTAGCTCCGGTTGGCAGTGGCCCGTTTAAGTTTGTCAATTGGGTGAAAGGCAGCGAGGTTAAATTAACCCGCTTTGATAAGTACTATGAAGCTGGCAAACCTTATTTGGACAATGTGGTCTTTAAGATCATGCAGGAAGGAGTTTCTAGAGACATCGCCTTTAGAGCCAAAGAGTTAGATAGTATTTTGATCGAGGCCTCGCAGTACGCGCAGTATAAGACTGATGAAAGGTACGCGAAGAGCTTAGTTGAAGTCGCTGAAATGTTTACCCGCTTGGTGAGTTTGAATCCAAACTACGCGCCACTGGCGAATAAAAAAGTACGCCAAGCCATCAGCTATGCTATTGATGAAGATTTGATTAATAGGAAGTTCTTAAAGGGCAAAGCCTATAATCCAGTGGGTTGGTTGCCTTCTGCTTCGGAGGGGTTTGATAAAAACGCCAAGGGCTTCGGCTATGATCTCGCTAAGGCGAAAGCCTTGATGAAAGAGGCTGGCTACGAGCAGGGCTTCCCACTCAAAATATTGGGCACCGCCAATAAATCTTATGGGGTATCAGTGGCAGAAGTGCTGGGGCAATTTTTATCTAAGATCAATATTAAGCTAACCACCCAACAGTTGGAAGGCGGAATATTGTATGACAAATTGCTGGCAAATGACTATCAGGGAATTATTTGGTCGTTTGGCTCTGGTGCCGATCCAGTTAAGGCCTTGAAGAGATGGCATTCTAAAACTGAAAACACTTCGGGTAACTACGTTAGCTACAACAATGCTGAATACGACCAATTAGTCGATAAAGCTGAAGTAACTAGTGACGCCGCTGAGCGGGTTAAATATTTACAAGCTGCTGACCAAATCTTTAAAGAAGATGCCGCGGTTTGGATATTTAATTACAACAAAGCAGTGCTGGCGGTACAGCCTTGGGTACATGGTATCCAGCCTGTCGCGATCGAGGCGATGTATCAAGACTTTGCCGATGTGTGGGTTGATAAAAGCTCGCCACGTGCTAATCGCTAGTCCGAGGTTTGCTAGCGGGTTAACGTTTATCTGCTAGTGATTACTTATTCGGTGGGCTGAATTTAGCCCACCTGTCTCCTCCTGCTGTCAGTCTATTTCGGCGCAGTACCTACTATTAGTGTCATTATGTTTGTATTTACGATTCGTCGTCTGTTGCAATTTATCCCGACTATTATGGGTATTACCTTAATCATCTTTGTTTTATTGAATATGATTCCCGGTAATGCTGCGCTTAGTACTGCGGGTCGCCTGGAGCTGTCTCCGGAAGTTGTCGAACAGTTAAAAAAAGATTTAGAGCTCGATAAACCGGCTTACGTGCGCTATTTCAATTATGTCTCGCGGTTGGCGCAAGGTGATATGGGCACTTCTTATCTGCGTCGCTACGATGTCAAAGAGATCGTGTTAACGCGTTTGCCAGCGACGCTAAAACTCGCCTTAAGCGCGATGCTGATCGCTATTTTGCTCGGGGTGCCGCTCGGCTTTTTTGCCGCACTCAAGCAGGGTAGTTGGCTGGATGTTTTCGCGACGGTGATTGCGGTCGGAGGCGTCTCGATACCGCAATTTTGGCTCGGCATTATCTTGATGTACATCTTTAGCTACAGCTTGCAGATACTGCCGACTAGTGGCTATGGCAACGGCGCCTTTATCAACTTGATAATGCCCGCTTTAACCCTCGGTATAGGTTACGCCGCGATGTTGGCAAGAACCACCAGGGCGGCGGTGATTGAGGTGTTGTCCGCGGATTTCGTACGCACCGCAAAAGCCAAAGGACTAAGTAGCGCACGGATTAATATTCGCCATGTACTACGCAATGCCCTGGTGCTGATCTTGACCACCACTGGTTTATTGTTTGGCTCGTTGATCGGCCAAACGGTGATTGTGGAGCGCTTATTTTCCTGGCCAGGTATCGGCTCGCTGTTGGTCGAATCTATTTTTCAACGGGATATCCCAGTCGCTCAAGGTTGTCTAGTCGTTATTATCGTGATCTTTTTAGTCGTAAATTTACTGGTCGATGTTCTCTATCATTTTATTAACCCGCAGATTGATTATCAATAATGCTTAATATTCATAAAATTATTAGTCAAAAAAATCTATTAATTGGTGGCAGCATTGTCTTCCTCGCGATTGGAGTGGCGGTATTCGCCCCGTTTATCGCCACCTTTGATCCCATTACTGACGCTGACTTAATGCTTTCAGAAATGCCACCGGATGACAGTTTTATCTTTGGTACCGATCCACAGGGGCGGGATGTCTTCTCCAGAGTTGTCTATGGGGCTAGAGTTTCGCTCAGTGTCGGGATAGTTACCCAGGTCATTAATACCTTTATCGGGGTTAGCTTAGGCTTAGTGGCAGGATATATGGGCAGTCGCTGGGACGATGCGATTATGGGCTTAACCAACATCATGCTCTCTATTCCAGTGGTGGTCTTCGCACTGGCGATTATGGCGGCGCTGGGCCCCGGCTTGTTTAATATCTACATCGCGTTAGGCCTGACTAACTGGGCTTACTCCTGTCGAATAACCCGCGCACAAGTGCTGTCAGTAAAAAACAGTGACTATGTCAAAGCGGCAAAAGTGCTGGGCTACAGTCATTTCAGTATTATGTTTAGTCAAATACTACCCAATGTCTTAGGTCCGGTATTAGTGATCGCGACACTCGGTGCTGCCGAAGCTATTTTAATGGAAGCTGCGCTGTCGTTCTTAGGGCTAGGTGCACAACCACCCACTCCTAGTTGGGGCGGGATGCTCGCCTCGGCGCGGGAGCTGTTCTTTATTGCCCCGTGGATGTCGATTTTTCCCGGGCTGGCAATCTTTATCACCGTGTTGGGTCTGAACTTGTTTGGCGATGGTTTAAGAGACTATCTAGATCCGCGCAATGTCTTAAAAAGTAAAGATTAAGTCTGCAATTCATGATTATT
Source organism: Osedax symbiont Rs1 (assembly GCA_000416275.1). GTDB lineage: Bacteria > Pseudomonadota > Gammaproteobacteria > Pseudomonadales > Balneatricaceae > Rs1. The sequence goes on along the minus strand of ASZJ01000138.1, from coordinate 15,638 downwards.
GAGATCAACTATGTCAAAAAATAAACCACTGCTGTCGGTGCGTCAATTGACGACACAATTTAATACCCCCGCGGGCGTTGTGCCGGCGGTGCGGGAAGTCTCTTTTGATTTGCAGGACGGGGAGACGCTAGGCGTCGTCGGTGAGTCGGGTTCTGGGAAAAGTGTCACCGCGCTCTCGATCCTCAGGCTGATTCACTCTCCGCCGGGGCGAATTGTTAAGGGCAGTATTGAGTTCAATGGCGTAGACCTGTTGCAACGCGATGAGAGCTATCTGCAAAAGATTCGCGGCAACAGCATATCGATGATCTTCCAAGAGCCGATGAGCTCGCTCAATCCACTGATGAAAGTCGGTGAGCAAATCGCGGAAGTGATCAGGCAGCATCGTCAAGTGAGTCATGCGGAGAGTATCAATCAAGCGCTAGAAATGTTGAAAAAAGTACAGATACCGGCGCCGGAGAAAAGGCTAAAAGATTACCCCTATCAAATGTCTGGAGGAATGCGACAGCGGGTGATGATCGCGATGGCGCTGGCTTGTCAGCCGAGAATACTGATTGCCGATGAGCCGACCACGGCGCTAGATGTGACCATTCAATGTCAAATAATGGAGCTGATTCAAGGGTTAAAAGAAGAGACCGGCAGTGCAGTGCTGATGATTACCCACGATCTTGGGGTGATCGCGGAAATGGCGCAAAAAGTGATCGTAATGTACGCCGGTCAGGTAGTGGAAAGCGGCGATGTATACAGCATTTTTGATAACCCGCTGCACCCCTACACTCAATTACTGCTGCGTTCGATACCGGTGTTGGGCAGAAGGACTCGCAATCGCAGAGAAAAATTGCAAGAGATCGAGGGAATGGTACCAAATTTATTGAACCTGCCCAGGGGCTGTAGTTTTTTCAACCGTTGTCCTCAGGCGCAAGATCAATGCCGACGTCAGGCTGTAGAGCTGCGGGAAATTTCACCAAACAGACAGGTTCGCTGCGTAATCGCGACAGCTTAGGAGCTTTATATGTTGGATCATTCAGACCGAGTCCCGCTGCTTGAAGTGCAGCATCTGGACGTACATTTTGCGGCTAAAAAAGGGCTGATTAAAGCGGTAGACGATGTCAGTTTTAATCTGTACCCAGGTGAAACATTGGCGATCGTAGGTGAGAGCGGCTGTGGTAAAACCACCACCGGTATGGCAGTGATTGATTTAATTACCCCGACAGCTGGAGATATAATATTTGACGGACTCAATCTGCGTGATGCCAACAAGCTGGAAAAACGCGCCTTGAAAAAACGTCTGCAAATTGTCTTTCAGGATCCTTACTCCTCTCTTAATCCCCGCATGACGCTGGCTAAAACTTTAGATCAACCCTTGAAAATCCATGGTTATAATGCGGCTGAACGCCGCGATAAAATTGCCTATTTACTGGATAAAGTCGGTTTGAATCCATCGCAGGCAAGTCGTTATCCACATGAGTTCTCGGGGGGGCAAAGACAGAGAATCGGCATCGCCAGAGCACTGGCACTAGAGCCGGAAGTGATTATTTGTGACGAGGCGGTCTCGGCACTGGACGTCTCGATACAAGCGCAAATCATCAATTTGTTGATTGATTTGCAGGACGAATTTAAATTGTCTTACCTGTTTATTTCCCACGACTTAGCGGTAGTCGAACACATGGCAGATAGAGTGGCGGTGATGTATCTCGGTAAAATCGTCGAGACCGCGCCCTTTACCGAATTGTATAGCAATCCCCAGCACCCTTACACCCAAGCTCTGTTGTCGGCGATTCCGGTGGCCGATCCACGGCGCAAGCCGTCGCGGAAGTTATTAAAAGGAGAGCTGCCGAGCCCGCTCGATCCGCCATCCGGCTGTTATTTCCACCCTCGCTGCCCGAGGGCCACTAGCCAGTGTTATATCGAGCAACCAGCAGCGCGCAGTGTTTCCGAACAGCATTTTGTCAACTGTCACAATCTATAGGTAATCGCGGTGCACGAATTTAATATCGTCAATTGGTTAGAGTCGCAACAGGCAGTGTTCACCGAGATGTCAGATCGTATTTGGCAACAGCCAGAGCTGGCATTTGAGGAACAGCTGGCGGTGCAGATACAAACCGAATATCTAGAAAAAATCGGTTTTAAGATCGAGCGGCAAGTCGGCGGGCTGGCAACCGCTTTTATTGCCAGCTGGGGGGAGGGGCCGGCGATCGGCATGATTGGTGAATACGATGCCCTGCCTGGACTGTCGCAACAGCTAGTGACCTATAAATCGGCGGTCCAAGCGGATGCTGCCGGGCACGGTTGTGGGCACAACCTACTCGGCGTGGGATGCTTGGCGGCTGCGGTGGCGGTCAAAGAATATTTACAAGCGAACGCCCTACCCGGTTGTATCCGCTATTACGGCTGTCCGGCCGAAGAGCGCATTATAGGCAAGACGCTAATGGCCAAAGCCGCCGCATTTGATGATTTGGCCGCGGCGCTGACTTTTCATCCGGCGCGTTTGAATGAGCCCTCGAAGGAAAAATTACTCGGTTTGTATGACCTTACCTTCACCTTCAGCGGTATAGCGGCACATGCAGGAGAGGCGCCTCATCTGGGTCGATCTGCTCTGGATGCGGTGGAGTTGATGAATGTCGGTGCCAATTACCTACGCGAACATCTACCTAAAAATGTGCAGTTCCACTACTGCATCACCGAGGGTGGCAAACAGCCCAATATAGTGCCGGACAAAGCGGTGGTCTGGTACTACCTGCGCGCTTTGCAGGAGACGGATTTAGACGATTTGTTGACTAGGATCAGAGCGGTGGCCGCCGGCGCCGCTTTAATGACCGGCACTGCGGTACAAGATCAAATTAATGGCGCCTGTCGCAGTTATCTGCCCAACAGCTATTTAACGGACCGCATGTACAGCGCCATGCAAAAGGTCGGGCCGATTCAATACAGCCCCAGTGAATATCAATTTGCAGAACAGCTTAATCAGAGCTGTGCCGGGCAACAAATTGATAATTTTTTTGAAAATCCGTTTTTTATCGATCAGCCAGAGGCCGCGCTACCCAAGGCTGCTATCTATGGCGATATCTTCCCCTGCAGCAATCAACTGGATATTTGCAACGGCTCAAATGACCTTGGCGATGTCAGTTGGATAACCCCGACTGCCAATATCTACACCGCTTGCCTGACTACCGGCAGCTCGGTACATACCTGGCAGGCCACCGCGACCTGCGGCATGTCAATTGGTCATAAAGGTATGCTGTTTGCAGCAAAAGCGCTGGCTTTAACTGCGGTGGATTTACTGCAAAACCCAGAACATTTACAGCTGGCTAGGCAAGAGTTTACCCAGTTCACCGCGGGTAAACCCTACTGTTCACCGCTGTAGAAAAATGATTAAAATAGTACTTGCAACATTTAATCATAAATATTATTTTATATATAATTACAAATAAAATTACATATTCACTGAGAAACCAAAAATGCTTAATACTATTGCCTTTATCGGAGTGGGTCATCTCAGTGAATATATGATTCAAGGACTGAGAAAAGCGGCGCCAGAATTGCAGTTACGTTTATATAACCCCTCGACAACACGGCTGGCAAAGTTGACGGCTGAAGATCAGCACAGCCAGGCTTTTCCCACGCCGCAACTGGCGATTGAAGGGGCGCAGTTAATTATTGTCGCAACTCGCCCTGGTGTGGTTGAGCGCGCGCTGCAAGGGCTAGTCTTTAGTGAGAAACAAGTGGTGGTGTGTGTTGCGGCGGGCTTTAGTGTGCAGCAGTTGCAAGGGTTGGTGGCACCGGCGCAAGCGGTGCGTGGCATGCCGATCTCCTGTGTGGCGATTAATTTAAGCCCCACCTTACTCTATCCAGCAAACGCGCAGGCCGAGTGGTTCTTTAGCCTGCTGGGCAAAGTGCACACACTGCAAAATGAGCAACAGTTTAATCCGGCAACCGCTTTGGTCGGTGCCTATTATGCATGGTTGTTTCCGATGATGGGGGAGCTATCCAGCTGGGCACAAGGACAGGGATTGGAGGCGGGTATGAGTCGACAATTACTGATAGAAATAAATCAGGGAGCCTGCGCCATGGCCAGTGATCAAGCAGCGAACTCGTTCGAGCAAATATGGCAGTCGCTGGCCACCGAGGGCGGTATTTCTGAGCGCGGCCTACAAAAAATTGAACAGTTGGGTGGCATTAAGGCGTGGAGCAGCGCACTGGATGACGTCACTAAGATGATGGATAAATGATGCGAGTGACCAAGGCTAAACAAACAGTGCCAAGTAAGCTTAGCCAGAGGGTCGGCGCATGACTTCAGTCAGTTTCGAAGAGCGTATTGGGCAAATACTGCAAGGGCAGACCTTCGACGCCTCAACCTTGCGCAATGAGGCGCGGGATATCGCTAAAAGTATTAGCATCGGCCGCACCAGCGCCTTTGATTTATGGGGTGTCAGCTCCGAGTGGGAGTTTAAGCAGCAGTGTATAAAAAGCGGGTCGATTAGCTATCACGCACACATCGGGATGGGTAACTGGCAGCTTACTGAACAGGCATTATCCAATGTCTACCACGAGGCGAAGCTCAATGATATTAGCGTGCACCGCGCGGGTATCTGTTTAGATAGACGCATGGGTTTACCCGAGGAGTGGCGAGCGCGCACCGCCGCTGAAACGGGGCCGCTACTAGAGTTCCCGGAACAGTGGCAACTGCTGGGCAAAAAGACCCCGATTCAGCCCCACATGGGCGATTTTATGATTGGTTTCCCCTCGTCGACGATTAACACCGTGCAGGCACTGAAGGCTGGGGTAACTACGATTGGCAACCTCTCGCAATACTTTGCCCACGAGGCGCCGGGCTGGCATGACCATAAAGTAACGGCAGTGGAAACCACACGAGCGATTGCGCTGCTCGGTGAGTTTCGAGAGCGGGGAGTGATGCTGCACTCCTACCTTGAAGATGGATACGGGGCTTTATTTTTCGACTGTGCCACCGTTGCCGGTTGGGCTTACCTGGAAAAATACATCGTCGAAGATTTGTTGAAAGCCAAGTTGTCGCACTGTATTGGCGGGCTGACATCAGACCCTATCAAACGCGCTGGTTGGGTTTTTGCCTTAGATAAAATCCACAATGGCGAGTGCATCGGCTCGATGTTTTACGGAGACACCATCTCATTCACCCGCAACTTTGATCAAAACCGCGGCATGATTGCCGAGTATATGCTCTGGGATATCATGGCCCAACTGAAGTGCCCGACTGGGCATGCGGTATTGCCGCTACCTGTCACCGAGGCGATTCGAGCGCCGTCATGGCAGGAAATTATAGAAGCTCAAATACTCGGTAACCGGATCGAGAAAACTGCTCGCAGGCTGGTGGATAGTGTCGACTTTACCGCCAGTGAAGAATTTGCTGAGACCATCTGTTCACAGGGCAAGCGCGTCTTTAACAATGCCTTGGATGGTTTGCACAGCGCGGGAGTTGATATTAAAAATCCGCTGCAGATGTTGTATGTGTTGAAACAGATGGGACCGGCGCTGTTCGAGCAGATGTTCTCGGCAGGGGAGGTAGATGCATCGGAGGTACGCGGTCACAAGGTGATTATCGCCACCGATATTTTTGCCCAGTCAATGTCGTGCTATCAAGAGTACCTACCGATGTTCGAAGATCCGCAGTTCGTGGAAAGAGTGCGAGGCAAGCGGATTCTATTGGCCTCTACCGATGTCCACGAACACGCGATCATTGTACTTAATTGGCTGCTGTCGGGTACCGGCGCTAAAGTGGACTATCTAGGTGCAGAAGCTGACCCCAGTAAAGTAGTTGCCAGGGCTAAAGAGCAGTCAATGGATGCTATTTTGATTAGCACCCACAACGGCATGGCGCTGGATTATGCGCGGCAACTTAAAGATAAATTACACACTGAAGTCGTAGATACGCCGGTACTTTTTGGCGGGATCCTCAATCAAAAAATGCCAGATCTAGAGTTGCCGGTCGACGTCACTCAAGAACTGCTTGAAATTGGCTTTCACGCCAGTGCAAAACTTGGCTTGCAGATTGGCAAGTTGTTGCAACATAAACCGGCGCCGAATGAAGCGGACAACAGTTCGTAGCTTCGCTGCTGGATCGGTGCTACATGCGCTAAGCTGGCTAGTATTGGCAGTTGCAAGCTAGCGAAAAATATTGGCCTTTTATTAAGAATCTAAAACCACGTCCTGAGGACGTGGTCATCGTCGAAAGGCTCTGCCTGTAGACTCTACGCATGGCATTAACTTAAATGGTTATCCCCATAACTGATTAAGGAAAGTACCATGAGTAGATTTGAAAAATTATCGCACGTTTTATGGCATTGTGAATACCACATCATTTGGGTGTCAAAATATAGGTATAGAGTTTTAACGGGAGCCGTTAAACAAGAAGTATATGATTGCATTCAGGTTTATAGTAGCCGGTTAAAGTATGAAATTATTGAAATAAATGTTCAGCCTGATCATGTTCATTTGTTAATAAAAGTGCCGCCTAAGCAATCCATCTCAAGTTTGATGGGAGCTTTAAAAGGCAGAACTGCAATTAGAGTGTTTAAGCAGTTTCCGCACTTGAAAAAGCGACCGTATTGGGGCAATCATTTTTGGGCTAAAGGGTATTGTGTAGATACAGTAGGCTTGGATTCTGAGATGATTAGGAAATATGTCAAGCATCAAGAGAAGCTTGAAAAGCGTCAAGAGCAATTAGATTTTTAATAGAATTACGAGATAACCAGCTTGCCTTCTAAGAGGGCAAGCACCGCCCCCTTCTAGGGGGTTAAAGGCAAAACCACCTTCTAAGAAGGTGGATTATTTACTACGTTCACAACCACTAAATTTAACATAAACCTCAAAAATAAAGGAAAAACTATGCTTCACTTTGCCTACGGCTCAAACTTAAAAATTGAATTTCTCAAGACCATTCTACCCAACGCGAAGTATGTGATGAAAGCATGCATTCCAAACAGTGAAATTCAATACAGTTTCTGGTCTAAAACCCAGCAGGCTGGGATCAGTAATATAATGCATGTACCGGGCAAAATGGTGCATGGCGCGCTGTTTGAAACCACTGAAGAGGAAATGATAGCACTGGATACGATGGAGGGGATCTACGTTGGCGATTACTCGCGTAAGACCTTTTTGGCGCTGGGTGAAGACGGCAAATGGTATCCTTCAGAGCTCTATCAAGTGATCGACCCTCAAGGACCATTCAAGCCTTCTGAAAGTTATGTAAAAGGTATGCTAGAGGGGGCGAAGGAGCTAGAGTTGGACGCCGATTATATTAAAGTGATCGAAAAAATGTACGCGGATTCAAAAGTAGTTTGATCGGTAAGCAGCGCCACGCCTGGTGCGTGGCTGACGCTTAGTAGAACATCGATGCTTTTTCTTCCATCATGCGAGTGAGATTGAGACAGGCGTGTTTGCGGCTGTTGTTGATATGCTGAGATAGCAATTTTTTTGCGGTTTCAGTATCTCTGGCAATAATCGCTTCAAGAATGTGCTGGTGGTCTTTATCGTTGGATTTTTCACTGGTCACGTATTGCAGGCTAGTCTTGTATTTCAAATGCAGTAAATCAAAAGTATTTTTCAACGATTTATAGCGAATTTTTTCCCCTGATAGACGAGCAATCATCAGGTGAAATTCCATATCTGTAATTAATTTCTTGTTGATGAACACGCCCGCTAGAGACTCTGAATAATTATCGTGACAAAGTTGCAGTTTGGCGATGCCACTATCGTCTAGCTTTTTGATGGTTTGCGCAATGAGCGATACTTCCAATAATTCTCGGAAGTGGTAAATCTCGTTGACTTCCTCGAGCGTTAACGGCTCGATAAAATAGCCCTTGTTGGGCTCTCTGCGCACCAAACCTTGAAACTCAAGGAACTTAAGTGCCTGGATCACCGGCGTGACACTCATATTCATCTCTAGGGCCAAGTCTTTAAAGGGAATCTTCTGTCCAGCGACTATTTCATTGTGAAATAACATTTTTCTAATCCCGTCATAGGCCTTCACGGAAAGATCTTCAGAAGTCTTCTTGGGTTTGCTGGTAAGTCCTTTCATTATAAATTTTATTCTCTCGATATAACCTGAAGCAGTGATTTTACGACAGCGAATAGCTTGCACGCTTGGGGACACAGATTCAGGTAGAAGTGATGATACGCTGAGTAATTTATGCACATTATAGCAGTTATTGTCGCGCTATTATTGCCTATGTTAGTGCCGAAACTGCTGAAATCGGTGTTAAATTTCCATCGCTAACCAGAAACAGCACATCCCCTTGCTGACGATAGCAGGCAGTGAGGATATTTTTTTTGACAAAGGCAGAGTAGATCAATATACTTTAATTGTTATGATATAACATTACGTAATATAAATTAGCCTTGAGTGATTCTATGCCCGAACTTATGCGCCCGAGAAAGTACTGGTTGTACTTTTTAACGGTGGCCTTTTTACTGTTTAATCAAGCGGTGATTGCGCATCAGCTAGAGGCTGATAACGCGGTGCATAGCCAGCATGATTGCAGCATCTATCAGTCGCTTAAGCTGGCGATCAGCGCTGCTACGCATAGTGTTAGCGCGAGGCGTTGCCATGCTTTTAATAACCTCGATCAAAAATTAGAGGTGGCCTATGCAGGCTACCTTGGTGCGCTTGCTCGAGGCCCGCCGATGGCTGTGGATTATTCATTACAGCTTACATTTTCCTGAATTTGTGGCTGCAAGGTGGACGCAGAACTTAACAAATTGTTTTTACAGTAAAAATTAAATTTATGTAATATCAAATGCTTATGCTAAGTCTTGCTGAAATTCCCAATTTAGGACTCATTAACCAACGGTTGGAAAAATCATGCTTATATTACCTCACTATCAGTCAGTCATTGCGTTGAGCGCGGGCTTGTTGCTCTCGGGCGCCGTCTATGCAGAAACTCAACACCATCAATATTCAGCTCATCAGCACGGGGTTGTCGAGCTGAACATAGCAGTGGATAAACAACAATTAGTCTTCGAGCTATTAGTCCCCGGCAGTGATGCTGTCGGCTTTGAACACGCACCCAGTACCGCGCCAGAAAAGCAACAACTAGAGCGGGCGCTAGCGACGTTGAACCAGCCTGAATTGCTGTTCGGCATTAATCCAGCAGCGCAGTGCGAAATACAAGATGTGCAGGTTAAAGCTGATTTTGATAACGAGCAAGAGCATGCAGAGCCTGCTCATCATGAAGAAACTGCAGAGCACCATGAGGATGAAGCGGAGGAGCATGGGGAGCTAACCGCGGTGTATCACTATCGATGCGCCAGTATAGAAAAGCTGCAGTTTGTGGATAACCATTGGTTTAAGCATTTTACCAATAGCCAAAAAATCGAGGTGCAAGTGCTGCGCTCAGGAGTGCAGCAAGCTTGGTCGTTAAATAAAGAGCACACTAAAATTCTGCTGTAATGCCACGTTGGCAAGTCGAAAAAAATTAGTGTACAGCGCTAGCCGCGCTTAAACAGGTTTTTACTAATAGAGGATAAGCGCTGGTAACAGCGCTTATTAAAATAATGAATATCATTGAGATAGACAACTTGAGGTTTGGTTGGCCAAAGCAGGCAGAACTGCTGATCAATATCGAAAAATTTACATTGGCAGCGGCTCAAACCTTATTTTTATATGGTGCTAGCGGTAGTGGTAAATCAACATTTTTAAGTTTACTGACCGGTATTAATACACCTTTTCCAGGAGCAACTCTGAAAATATTAGGCACAGATCTAACCCAGTTGAATGGCCCGAGTCGCGACCAATTTAGAGCTAATAATATCGGCTATATTTTTCAGCAATTCAATTTAATACCTTATCTATCAGTATTGGACAATGTCTTACTCGCCTGTAATTTCTCACCACTTAGGCGGGCCAATGTCGGCAGTGATCCCTATGCTAAAGCGGCGCAATTGTTAGAGAAATTGCAGCTAAGTGCGGACTTTTTTGCCACCCCAGTCACCGAGTTAAGTGTCGGTCAGCAGCAGCGAGTCGCAGCTGCTAGGGCGCTGATAGGTGAGCCGGCGCTAATTATCGCCGATGAGCCATCATCCGCATTAGATCAAGATAATTGCCGGATCTTCATCGATCTGCTGTTGAGCCAATGTTGTAAAAGTAATAGCGCGCTGCTGTTCGTCAGTCACGATCGGTCGCTGCAGCCATTGTTTGACGCACATCTGAACTTGTCTGATTTCAATCATGCAGCGGGGTCAAAACTATGAAAAGCATGCTCAGCTTAGCTTGGAAAAGTTTGCAAAATCGGCGTTTTACAACCTTGCTAACGGTGTTAACTATCGCAATTTCTATTAGCTTATTATTAGCCGTAGAGCGAATTAAAACCCAGACCAAGCAAAGTTTTACCAACACCATTTCCAATACTGATCTAATCGTAGGGGCCCGTTCTGGGCAAGTCAATTTACTGCTTTACGCAGTGTTTAGAATAGGAAATCCGACCAATAATATAAGCTGGAAAAGCTATCGAGAATGGGCCGATAACCCTAAGGTGAAATGGTCGGTGCCGCTCTCACTTGGAGATTCTCACCGCGGATTTAGAGTGTTAGGCACCAACCGAGATTATTTTAAATTTTATCAATACGGTAGAAAGCAGTCGCTGGAATTTTCCTCGGGGCTGGAATTCTCCGGATTATTTGAGACGGTGATTGGTGCAGATGTAGCAAAATCGCTGCACTATGCCCTGGGGTCAAAAATTATCCTTGCACATGGTATTAGTGATAAAAAATTCAACCGACATAAAAATTTACCTTTTGTCGTAACCGGCATTTTGGCGCCGACAGGTACCGCAGTGGATAAAACGGTACATGTCACTTTATCGGCAATCGAGGCGATCCACAAAGGCTGGAAAGTCACCTCCGCAGCACCAGCAGCCTTTAATGGCAGCTCCTTAGAGCCCACCCAAATCACCGCGTTTCTGTTAGGTTTACATGCAAAAGTGGCGACGTTCTCCCTGCAAAGACAAATATCCTCGTATGCAAAAGAGCCGTTGAGTGCGATTATTCCCGGGATAGCACTGCATGAACTATGGAGCATGATGTCAGTGGCCGAGCAGGCATTACAAGCCGTTTCGTTTTTTGTGGTCGTGGCAGGCATGTTGGGCATGCTGAGTAGCTTGCTGAGTAGCTTACAGGCGAGAAGACGTGAAATGTCGATACTGCGGGCAATCGGGGCTAGGCCCAAGCACATCTACTCTCTCTTGGTCAGTGAAGCCGGGGTTACTTGTGCGATGGGAATCGCGCTGGGGGTGATTGTATTATACTTGGCACTGTGGTTAGCTGCACCTATGGTTCGCGCCCAATTTGGGGTCAGTCTTGAATTGAAATGGCTGTCAACTTATGAAATCTATCTAATCTTACTGGTGCAGTTGAGTGGCATATTAATTGGTTTTATCCCCGCGATTAACGCCTATCGACAATCACTGGTCGACGGCATGAGTGTGAGGGTTTAAGCATGAAACTATTACCGAAAATTTTGCAAAAGTGCATCGTCTTGAGCTGCTGTTTTTTTACCCTGCAATTATCTGCTAATTCAATTGCGACATTGACTTGGGAAGATTTAATCCCAGAGTCAGAGCGAGTGCTGCTGAATATCTGGCAGCGGCAAGCGGCAAGTTCACTCGATCAACAAAGTTCGCCGCTGCCGAGTGGCTTTGGTAAAGTGCGCAGTGATTTAAATGGTCAAATCATTAAAATTCCTGGCTTTGCTATTCCACTGGAAGGGGGTGAGCATAAAATCACCGAGTTTTTGTTAGTGCCTTATTTTGGCGCTTGCTACCATGTCCCTCCGCCTCCTGAAAATCAAATAATCCACGTGGTCTTTAAGGATGGCGTTGAATTTAAAGAGCTCTGGGACGTGGTTTACATTGTTGGCAAGTTGCGCACTCAGGCCTTTAGTCACGAGCTGGCGGAAGTGGGCTACCAGATGGAAGGTATCAGAATAGAGGAGTACCGAGAAGTTGAATAAATAGTGGCAGGTTGAGAGAGCTAGCCGCGTTTTTTAGGTAGCCTCTGCATAACTCTCACACGCGGCTGGTGTATAGGGAAGATGCGGGACTTGAGGCTACCCTAAGTACCTCTAATCTTTTAATCCCAGCAGATAGTGAGCGGTTATCAATGACTCCGCGTCTATCTGCCCGTATCGCTTAACCACTCCAGCCAGCAAACTCTATTCGCTCTTTACAATGACCAACTATTTCTTCATTGAGCTGCAGGACTTCTGCTACCAATATTTGCTCAATCATCTCTCCGTATAAGTTTGTGCCAAGCCAAGCGATGGTTGCAAGCACGCTTTATTATCGTCTCTCTAAAGTGCTAAGTAGGAAAAATTCAGTGAGTAATAAAAAGCAAAAGTAGAATTTTGATCTATGATCAATAGTACCGATGCATATACAGACCTTGCTAAATTTGGCTGTCATTATGCTTTTTAACTATAACCTGAATCCGTGGCTTCAAAGTGAACACAGAGTGTAAGATATTGGTTTTACAGTGGCATTGAAAAATATTAACTGCACCCGTAGGTTCAGTGGGTGTTTCCTTAACTGCTGTAAAATCAATAGCTTGCGTTATGCAGTGCAGCCACTGATTCAGCTATGATTGTAGGGTGCGATTAAAGTGTTAACCATTAAGAATAAGTTCATATTTTCGGGTTTGATAGCACTGGTTTCTATGTTGGGGATTTTATCGATTAGTCAATATACGGTAAATAAGCTGGAAAAATTTAACAGAATTAGCCTGTTAATTAGTCAAGTAGAAAGCCAAATGTTAGTACAGAGACGTAATGAAAAAGACTTTTTACTGCGCTATGACCTGAAGTATAAAGATAAATTCACCGCTAACTTCGCCATTTTACTCGGCACAGTTGAGCGCTTGCAAACAGCAGTTGCAGCTGTAGGTTTGGACACTTCGAAAATAGCGGGAATTAAGCAGAAATTTGCCGACTACAATACCAGTTTCATCGACCTAGTTACTATCCAAAAAATTATAGGGCTTAATTCACAAAATGGTTTGCATCGGATGCTAAGAACGGCAGTCCACAATACTGAAGCTGAAATTATTAGCATAAAAGACTATGTACTTGAAGCGGGAATGTTACAGCTTCGACGTAATGAAAAAGATTTCATGTTGAATCTAGATATAAAATATCTTAGTCGATTCGATAATAATATGGCTAAGCTTCTCAAACAATTAGCAAGCAGCTCTCACCCGCAAAATAATATTATAAGTCTAGAGGGTTCACTGCAAATATACGCGGCTAAGTTCAGGGAGTATGCCAGCAAAACTCTAATTAAGGGGCTGACTAAAACTGAGGGGAATTTAGGTGAAATGCGCTCTAAAGTGCACGCGGCCGAACAATTACTGACAGAGTTGGCGGAGAGCTTAAAGGTACTAATTAGCACTGAGATAGGTAGTTTAGAATCATTCCAACAAACCACGAGCCTGATTGTTTTGTTTTTGGCATCCTTGGTTCTGGTTATCTTATCCTGGGTGGCGATTAGCATCATTCGGCCTATCCAATTGCTGGCTAAGGCGATGATGGATTCTGCGGAAAACAATGATCTAACGATGCGCATCAAGACCATCACTGCAGATGAGATTGGAGAGGCTAGTACCGCGTTTAATCAGATGCTGGCAAAGTTTCAGGCCAGCCTCGCTAAAGTCAGCGAATCCGCTGGTTTAATCAGCTTTTCCTCGCAAAAAATGTCAAGCGTAACACTGCAAACCAATCAGGGGATCCAAGAGCAGCAGTTACAAACTGACCGATTTTCGGAAGCGATTCAAAAAATGTCAATGACAGTTCAAGAAGTGGCAAAGAAAACCAATGAAGCTGAATGCAGTGCCACTAAGGCAAAATCCGAGTCAGATTCAGGACGTAAAGTGGTCAATATGGCCGCCGAAATGATCAATACTTTATCTGATAGCATTGACCGGGCAGCGGAATCTATTCAACAAGTTGAACAAAAAACTACCGATATTGGCAATGTTTTGCTGGTGATAGGTGGAATAGCAGAGCAGACCAACCTCCTTGCACTGAATGCGGCTATTGAGGCGGCGCGAGCAGGGGAGCAGGGGCGAGGTTTCGCAGTTGTCGCTGACGAAGTGCGAGTTTTGGCTACCCGCACCCAAGATGCTACCAAAGAAATACACAACATGATTGAATCCTTGCAAACGAGTGCTGCCAGTTCCGTGAGCGTCATGCGGGAAAGTAATCAATTTTCGAAAAAAAGTGTTGAACATATATCAATGGCGGAAACGGCGCTGATCAATATCGTTAAAGCTGTTGGGGAGATTAATGATGTTAATAGGCTGATATCGAAAGTGTCACACGAGCAGGGAGGTGTAGCGGATGAAATAGGTCGTAATATCTCATCAATTAGCGCCATCGCTGAACAGACATCACAGGGATCTCAAGAAACAGAAAATGCCAGCCAAGACTTATATAAATTAGCGGGGTCTTTACAGACACTGGTCACTGGCTTCAAGGTAAGCTAGGTTTTTCACTAAGGACAGCTGGAAAAGATAAAATCGGAACTGGAAAACGCCCGGTGCGGATCCGCATATAGGGCGTTGTGTAGCAGAGGGTTAGTGCCCCTCAGTGATCCGCTTAAGTAGTTTTAGCTTCAATTAATTTTCTAATAATTTCGATCACTTCATAGGCTTCTTCTTCACTTATATTTTGACCTTCAATAATAGATCGTTTAAACGAAAAAGAGCCAACCCAACCCGAAGATTCAACAACACCTACGGTTAAGCTTTTATTCAAAATGTAATATAAAGGGCCGATTATAAGACCAATAAAAAATACTGGCATAAATACAACCCCTAGTATCAACGCCATTTTCCACGGCTTTTCGTAGCCATAATATGCAGATGTAATCGACTTCATCGGTATAATTCTTTTTTCCTGGCCGGCAAATGAAGATGAGGTAAATTTTAATATATTGTCTTTGATTTCAATTTCATTGGTAGGATCAATTTTAAACAATGATAATAACCAAGAAATCAGCCCTGCTTCTCTACCCACTAAATGCACAAAATTACCATCTTCATTGGCATCATTACCGGCGTACCATTTTTTTATTACTAGTGACATACTTCTACTTCCTTTGCTTGTATACCTGAATCCGTGATTTCAAAGTAAATACAGAGTGTAAGATATTGATGATACTATGGAATTGAAAATTTTAGCTGCAAGCTCATATGCTCCTGCATTCGCTAAATAAATGCATCCATGCATAAAACCCGTAGGTTCAGTGGGTATTTTTCTAATCGCTGTAGAATCAAGAGCTTGCGCTATGTGGTGCAGTGAAATCACTGATACAGAGTATAGATAATCGATTACTAATTGAGTGCCCCTATTAAGTAAGGGGAAATTATGGTCGGCTTAAATGTTGAACGGAGTGAAAACCACCAACTGTAAATCTACCTTCTTCATCGCCTTGTCGGCATTTTGCTCTCAACTAGTTGATTATGCAAGATTTTTTGTGTGTTGTGGGGCGTGAATTGTTTTTGATCAAATTATGAACCGATAATTTCACTCTGGGAGTGCAGGATCTAAATGGTTGCACTGACAGAAGATCGAAAAGCAGCTACCCAAAGTAATTTTGCAGCTAACTATTACCTGAATC
>ASZJ01000137.1 GCA_000416275.1 Osedax symbiont Rs1 | reverse complement strand
CTTCACTGTGCCACATAGCGCAAGCTATTRATTYTACAGCGGTTAGAAAAATACCCGCTGAACCTACGGGTGCAGCTAAGATTTTTCAATTCCACCGTAGAACCAATATCTTACACTCTNTATTCACTTTGAAGTCACGGATTCAGGTATTACTTATGAGTATTTTTAGATGAAAACATTTACTGTAGTGGCGCAATAGTTTCGCCTGCGATGATTGAGCTTCTTTTGCTGAGCAGGTTGCCGCGTTGTTAACACCCCTTACGTCCTCGTAGAAAAAATGAAAGTAATCAAAGCAAGCTCTTTGCCATTCATGGCACCGCTTAATTGCTTACAGGGATGTAAGTACTTAGTTTTTGTCGGCAACAAAAAAACTGACCGTTCGTCCTGAACATCAAAGCTTGCCTAAAATTGTCTAAAGGCTTCGCCGCTATGACCCTTTTCTCTGACTTTGAGAAGATAGGGCACAAAGCTGGGTAAATTGACAGCTTCGATGGCTGGCGCAGTATCAATGGCAGTGAGCTGCATTCCTAGTTTTCTGTTGTGTGTAGGTTGCATTCAGTTGCAAAGTATTTCTTCAGGCCTCTATGCTGGTGTATGGAGTAGCGGTAACAGAGCGAGAAATGAGTGGTATGCCTTCCCAGCAACCGTAGCTTATCATTACAACTGGACTATTAATCGCAGTGTATCGCTGATAATAGTTCTTCAGGTTTAAGATACTAACTGGCTATCACAGTAAAAAGCGCTTCTAGTGAAGCGCTTTTGCGGTGCATGATTAATCGTTCTAATCAGCGCCAAGGTTTCGCGCTAAAGATGTGTAAAGAGGGGCTGCGAGCCTCCCTATACCAGATCAAAGCGATCGGCGTTCATCACTTTATTCCAGGCGCTGACAAAGTCGGCCAGAAATTTATCTTGCGCATCATCACTAGCATAGACTTCGGCAATTGCCCGCAAGATGGAGTTAGAACCTATTAACAGGTCGACGTCCGTCGCGCTCCACTTAGCAGCACCTGTTTTTAGATCATTACCTTGATAGATACTGTCGCCTGTTTTGTGCCACTTAGTGCCAATATCTAAGAGATTGACAAAGAAATCAGTGGTTAATGTTTCAGGTCTGTCAGTGAGCACACCATAGCCAAGACCATTAGTATTGGCGTTTAACACTCGCAAACCACCGATCAACACGGTCATTTCTGGTGCGCTTAAATTGAGTAATTGAGCGCGATCAACTAATAAATCTCCCGCCTGAAAATGGGTTTTTGTCGATATATAGTTGCGAAATCCATCGGCAATAGGTCTGAGGACTTCCACGGACTCTATGTCAGTATCAGCTTGGCTGGCATCGGTACGACCGGCAGCAAAAGGGACGTTGACATCACTTCCCGCATCTTTTGCCGCTTTTTCAATTGCCGCGGCACCCGCTAGTACAATCAGATCAGCAAGAGAGACTCTTTTGCTACCGTTGGTGGCATTAAAGTCACTTTGGACCTCTCTAAGTGTAGTTAATACCATAGCGAGTTGCGCAGGGTTGTTTATTTCCCAGTCTTTTTGCGGTGCAAGTGCAATGCGAGCTCCATTGGCTCCACCGCGCTTATCACTGCCGCGGAAAGTGGCGGCAGATGACCAGGCAGTATTGACCAATTGGCTCACAGACAAGCCTGTGGCTAAAATTTTAGCTTTAAGGGCTGAGATGTCTGCTCCATCAATTAACCCATGATCAACTTCGGGGATCGGATCTTGCCATAGTTGTGGCTGATCGGGTACTAATGGCCCTAATCCCAGGCAGTAAGGCCCCATATCTCGATGGGTAAGCTTATACCAAGCACGAGCAAATGCCGCGGCAAATTGATCGGGATTCTGCTGGAAACGGCGCGATATTTTTCCGTATTCAGGATCCATACGCAGCGCTAAATCACTGGTAAACATAATCGGTAAATGTTGCTTGGTGCTATCGTGGGCATCTGGAACATTTGCCGCTGAAGGGTCCGTTGGAATCCACTGCGTGGCACCGGCAGGGCTTTTAACCATGTCCCAGTCATAGCCAAATAGGATATCAAAGTAACGATTGTCCCACTGGGTGGGAGTATTAGTCCAAGCGCCTTCTAAACCACTGGAAATAGTGTCGGCGCCCTTGCCACTCTTGTGACTGCTATTCCATCCAAACCCTTGCTCTTCAAGGCCTGCACCTTCTGGCTCTACCCCAACTTGGTCGGCTTCTCCCGCGCCGTGGGCTTTGCCAAAGGTGTGTCCCCCGGCAATCAGCGCCACCGTTTCTTCATCGTTCATCGCCATGCGAGCGAACGTCTCGCGAATGTCTCGGGCCGAACCCAAGACGCTTGGCTCGCCATTGGGGCCTTCAGGGTTTACGTAAATTAAGCCCATTTGCACAGCGGCTAAGTTACCTTCTAATTCTCGGTCACCTTTATAGCGTTGATCATTGAGCCACTCGCCTTCTGGGCCCCAATAAATATCTTCTTCAGGCTCCCAAATATCGACACGGCCACCGGCAAAACCAAAGGTTTTTAAACCCATAGTCTCTAGAGCAACATTGCCAGCGAGGATCATTAAATCGGCCCAAGATATTTTTTGACCGTACTTTTTCTTAATCGGCCAGAGTAAACGCCGTGCTTTATCGAGGTTAACATTATCTGGCCAGCTATTGAGCGGCGCAAAACGCTGATTGCCGGTACTTGCTCCACCGCGACCGTCGCCGGTGCGATAAGTCCCGGCACTGTGCCATGCCATGCGAATAAAAAAAGGCCCATAGTGGCCGTAATCTGCAGGCCACCAGTCTTGGGAGTCAGTCATCAATGCGCTTAGATCACTAATCAGAGCATCCAGATCTAATTTTTTGAATTGATCTGCATAGTTAAAGTCACTCGCTAATGGATCTGATGTGGGAGTGTTTTGATGGAGGATTTTAAGATTGACTTTATTTGGCCACCAATCCTCATTTTTAGTGGCTGCTGTTTTATATCCTTGCTTAGCGCCCATTACCGGACACTTATCTATATCATTCATGTCATATAGCTCCATTTATATTATTTATCCTGAATCCGTGATTTCAAAGTGAATACAGAGTGTAAGAGATTGGTTTTACAGCGGAATTAAAAATATTAACTGTAAACTCAGATGCGTCCTGCCTCGCTAAATAAATGCATATACGCATAAAACCCTTGGTTCAGTGGATGTATTTCTAACAGCTGTAGAATCAAGAGCTTGCGCTATGTGGTGCAGTGAAGTCACTGATTCAGGTTAAACATAACACCGCACAGCACTGGTCTCTAATTAGAAAAATTGATTGCGTTGATAGCTAAATTGCATGAGTGCAGTTAAAGACCATTGACTGAGATAGATTACTCAGAGACAAAATCAATGGCTGAATTCGAGACTTAAAAATGCGGAAAGAGTGTCAGATACTGGTTCTACGCTACAATGGAGAAACCTAAATTGCACTTGTTAGTTTAGTGGATGTTTTCAAAACGGCTGTAAAATTAATGGTTTGCAATGTCCGTGCAGTAAAATCACTGAATCAGGTTTAACATAGCAAATCCAATGCCTTGGTTTTGATAACGAGAATTGGTTGCGAATTTACGCAAGCGAGCTTTGTGTAAGGTTAAATAAACAGAAGCGACACAAACGAGTACTCCGTTAACAAACGCACCGAAATGTAAGCCATCAGCATCACCATCAATATGGCAAAATTCCGGTGGTTTATTTGGCCATAATACGCGATTACGCAGTGGGATCGTTTGCTGCCAAGGGATAGTACGAATTTCCATATTGAGACCTCTGCATAACGTTGCGAGCGAAGGTAAGACAAGGACAAATCCTGCGAGATAGCAATACTTTGGGACGAATACTTTGGGAGAATACTTTGGGACAGGCACTGTGCTTTATATTAAAATCTAACTCTATTAAACCTGAATCCGTGACTTCAAAGTGGATCAAGAGCTTGTGCTATGTGGCGCAGTGAAGTCACTGATTCAGGTTAAATTGAATTGATAGAACTTTTTTGTTTTTTGAATTTAAATAAAATATGCCTGTACTATATACCTTACTATATACCCACTTCCATATTGTTATTAATTACCTGAATCCGTGACTTCAAAGTGAATACAGAGTGTAAGATATTGGTTCTACGGTGGAATTGAAAAATCTTAGCTGCACCCATAGGTTCAGCGGGTATTTTTCTAACCGCTGTAGAGTCAATAGCTTGCGCTATGTGGCGCAGTGAAGTCACTGATTCAGGAATTAGATCCGACCGGCTTACAAAGTTCTTTCTGGGTTAATTCAACCACACCCGCTCTAACAGAGCCATGCCACAAGTTAAAACGACCTGAGTAAACACTAGAGTTTGAATAAAACACCAGCTCTGCCCGCTCCACAATAGCTCCGTGCAAAAATGAAGTTATATACTCAACCTTTGTTGAATCATTCGGGTATAGTTCGACAATACCCAAAGAATCCATGGGGGGGATTAAAGGTGATCCGTGAATGCTTGCTTCTGTCTTGGTAATGGTAATTTCAGGTGGCTTGCCATCATATGTTGGTATTGTTGTCCAAGTATCAATCTTGGTAATTATCTTGATATTTTTTGATCCAACATTTTTCAATATCAAACTTATGCCAATTCTTGGCTTAGCTTGTGCAGATTCCGCTTTTAGACATGAATAAAAAGCATCAATTACCTGCAGCTCTTGAGCAAAAGAGAGACCAGAAAAAGACAGTGAAATAAATAAAATACTTAACTTTGAAAAATGCATAAGACCTCAATTAAATTTTTTAAACCCGTGGATAGCTCGTACAAATATATACTACCTGAATTCGTGGCTTGAAAGTAAATACAGAGTGTAAGATATTGGTTTTACAGTGGAATTGAAAAATTTCAACTGCAAGCTGATCTGGGGCCTGCACTCGCTAAACAAATGCACTCATGCATAAAACCCGTAGGTTCAGCAGCTGGTTTTTTAACTGCTATAAAATCAATAGCCTGCGCTATGTGGTTCAGTCAAGTCACGGATTCAGGTCTTAGATAAGCTGCAGTAGCGATGCAATTTTTTTATGTTGGTTTTCCGCTTAAGGAATATTCTAAAAAAGTTTGTTGAATAGACTTTTACCGAAGTTAATTGCATTTTCAGTATTTACTGACATCAATTTATTATATATTTTAGTCATGTTTTTCAGTTCTGTTATGTGAGTAAGATTATCATAATAACCCTCATCAACTAGCCTTTGGTTAATGATTTTTCCAAGAGTAAGGGACAGGTTAGCAGTACTGAAGTACTTCTCCACTAATTGATTATCAGCAGCTTGAAGATTATCGGCCAAGGTTAACAAATCAGTGCGAGTGCGTTGATTAATTAATGAACTAGTCGCTGCTTTTTGCAGATGAAATTTAGTCTGTATGTAATCATGTTCTTTAAATGCGATATAGGCTCTAAAAAAGGCTGCATCAGCATCATCGATGCCCATTTCTAACATTTCATCTACAGCAAAATTATACTGCTGAATGACCTTTTCAGGCTGACCTTTTCGCTCATAGCAACCGGCCGCTTCAGTATGTGCAAAAATTTTTAGACCGCTAGGTGCTAAAGTGATCAGTGCAGGAGATAAAACCACAGGTAACACATATCCCAAAGCCTTAGGTGCATGAGTTGCAACCCTAAGTAGGCCAGGTAGCTGCTCTAAGGTTTTCATCACCTCATCAATATCGACCTGATCTAATTTAATACTACGCATCTTTACTAAGTTCTTTTGCGCAAAATCACAATAATCGTTTTGCGCAAAAGTGACAACTTGCGCTGCTCGTAACACTAAGTTTGCTAAAGGCAGTTTAAATTCAGCATCGCCGGCCATCCAAACTTCATATAACTTCATTTTCTTAGTTAGCGGGATAGGCAACACACCTTGCATTTTCAAAAGCTGCATAAAGGCAAGAGTAACGGCGTGATCTTCCTCTACACTCAACTCACCCTCATAAGCTGCACCTAAAGACTGTTTCAATAAAGAAATATATTTTAAATTACTATCCTTGCCCTTCGCAACTTCTTCTTTACCGAGCGCACGGGCATGGTAAGTAGCTTTTGCTAACTGGGTGATTTCAGAGATTGAAAAGCCACTAGATGTCTTATTTAAAGAGGATGTTTGAAAAACGCCATCTATTGAATTTTTAGTTTCGGTAAGCTCTGGCAAGTTTTTTGGATTACTAGTGATTATTTTTAAGCCAACGAATATATGCACTGAGAGAGTGTCTATATCCTCAAAAATTCGCTCCTGGTCACTTTGTTGCGCATTACATGGAAGTGATAAAAGACCAAGAATGGTTAGGCTGGTAAAAATTTTCATGATAATCCTGGTAGTGATGCAAACTGGTTTTGTGAAAATAGCGGCGATAAAAAGTGGCTGTCTCTTATCTTCGTCTCCCCTATCTTTAAACATGTGCCACTATACAGGGGTTATAAAACACTCGCCATCTGATACAACTTCCTGAATCCCTAGGTCAATTACTAGTTTAGGTATTACTAACACTATTATTCACTAGTTGTAGTAATTACTTGCAGCGTAAAAATATCCTTTAATAGCCTAACTAAACTACAACTTCAAAACATCTTCACAAACTCATCGACTGATAATTTATAAAAAATGGAGCAAAATTATGAAAAAGATATTTAGAAATATGTCTATGCTGATTGCCTTAGGCTTAGTATCAACAACTGCGTTTGCAGATTACAACGGTTGTAGAAAAGCGGGTGGTGGCTTTTGGGGTTGCGCTTATGGAGCTGCAATGAATGATCGAATAGCAGCTCCTATAGAGGATAAAGAATGTACAGGATCTACGGCCCAGTGTTCTTCTGTTAAGGGAAAATACTCTAAAATACAACTAAAAAAGATTTTTGAAAAAAATAAAGACAAATGTGGCTTGCTTCCTGTAGACAAGCAAATGGCCTGCTTATTTAATGGATCATCACCTTTAAATAAAAAAGTAGTCAAAATTAAATCTAGTCACTTACCTTTAGCGGGAATGGTAAAAAAATCCTGAATTAGTGACTTGATTAAAAAGATGTCAAAAAACACGCTAGTTTTGGCATCGTTATTTATAAAATAAATTTGACATGTCACCTCGGGTTTTCTACCAACATTGGATCATTAATCAAAGGAATTTTTTTATGAGCAAATTCATCATCACGGCGGGCCTATCAATTATGATGTTGGCGTCTTCGGCGACGTTACAAGCTGGAGCGGTCATTAAAGAGAATATTGCAGCTGCAAATACAATAGCTGGTAAATGTCAAAATCATGATTTATCTTGTGTAAAGAAAGCGTCAGGTCTTAAACTAGACGGTATTGACGGTGAATCAACAGATGCTAAAGCAAGAAAAGCATCTAAAGAAAATACCGAGCTGAAAGCTAAAAAAGAACCGCAGAATACCACAGACATGTTTCTTAAACTCGAAGGTATTGACGGGGAATAAAACAATACTTTGGCAATACTTTGGGACAGGCACAATATTTTTGGGACAGGCACAATATTTTATATTGAAATTTAGCTCTATCAGACTGAACTGATAGAGCTTTTTTGTGGTTTGAACTTAAATAAAATCATCCCTGTGCAGATTCACTTTGGTTTTTTTTGTCAGCATGCGCTAAAATCTAGGCAACTTTAAGGTGAGCCAATGAGTCAAAATACCGAAGATGCGCTTAGCCAATCACTGGCTAAAATCAGCGCCAATTATCCATCATCCAGTGATAGGAAAAGCCACAACCCGCAACCTATAGCTAAAGAACCTATAGCTAAAGCAGCTAAGGAAAAAGTTACTGAGCATATAGCTGATGACCAAGTGACTTTTCAAAACCAGATTTTCTACGATCTGCAATGGAGTCATCAATCTAAACAAGAGTTGCAGCTGGTAGATTGTGAGTTTCATCACTGCGATTTTAGCAACGCCGCGTTAGATTTTATGCAGGCCAGTGGTTGTATTTTCCACGACTGTAATTTCAAAAATAGCGGTTTAAAAGAGGCGGTGTTTAAAAAATGTAGTTTCTTTGATAACGATGAACAAAAAGGATGCTACTTTTATGGCGCTGACTTGGTTAATAGCCAGTTTTTAAATTGTGACCTTTCGCTCGCAGAGTTTGAGCGTGCTGATATGTTTGGTATTGAAATATCCAACAGCAAAGCACAGGGCTGCTCGTTTAAACAGGCTAATTTTTCCAGTGTAGTGAGTCGCAGGAAATTATTTTGTAGTGCACATTTAACAGATAGCCATTTTCGGTATGCAGATTTTGAAGGTTGTCAATTAGTGGCTTGTGATTTGAGTGGTAGCTCGTTTGTAAATGCCAATTTTTTCCAGAGTAATTTAGAAAAATGTCAGCTGCTCAATGCTGACCTAACCGGTATCCAATTTGAGGGCTTATTACTGGCGGGCGCAGATTTGCGAAATGCTCAGTTGGACGGCCTAGATATAAGAAAAGTAGATCTGCAGGGTGTGAAAATAAGCGATTGGCAGCAAAGCGTATTATTAGAATCTCTAGGTGTGATCTGCTTTCCCAATTAACTTAACCATTAATTTTTTTTGCATATATAATTGCGTAATTAACAGCTGCAGGTTAACTGTGAAGATGTTATATCCTATTTTAAGGATATGGCAGAAGAATCTAGGGTGCCTTATCAAAGCCTCATAAATTTATATTTGCGGGATTGTGTTGCGACACACAAAAAAATTGACATCAATTGACATCAATTGGCAGCTAAGCGCTATAAGGTTGCAGCACTTCAGCCCTAAAGGGCTCGGACGCGTTTCACGCGCTCGTGTGCAAAGCGTTGACAATACTTTGAGACAGGCACCATATTTATCTGTAAATTTAGCTCCATCAGCTTGAATAGATAGGGCTTTTTTGTTTTTTTGATCTCAAATAAAAACATGCCTGTCCCACATTTTTTTCACCGACGCAAACAACCGGGGAAACTACAGAGCATTTCGAACAATAGATTGGCGGCCAGTAGAGATGTATTTCCAGTGGTATCGTAAGGCGGTGATACTTCCACCAAATCAGCACCAACCAGATTAGTGCCCCAACAACCACGGATTATTTCCAAGCCCTGAGCTGCCGTTAATCCTGCTGGTTCAGGGGTTCCTGTGCCTGGGGCTACCGAGGGGTCCAAACCGTCTATATCGAAAGTCAGATAAACCGGCATCTCTTTGCCAATAGTTTCTCGTACCTCTGCCATCAAAGGTGCCAGTGACTTGTTCCAACACTCTTCGGCTTGTACCACACGCACTCCCTGCTCACGGGACCAATCGAAGTCTTTAGCGCTGTAACCCGTGGCTCGCAAACCAATTTGAGTCATTTTGTTGCCATCGATCAAGCCTTCCTCAATCGCTCGACGAAAGATGGTGCCATGGGTAATGCTTTCACCAAACATGCTGTTGTTAACATCGGCATGGGCATCCACATGAATCAGCGCAATTTTACCGTGCTTTTTATATAGAGAACGTAGAATAGGCAAGCTAATAGTGTGATCGCCGCCAATTGATAAGGGCTTAATGTTGCAGTCGTTCAATACATCGTAGTGACGCTCGATAATGGCAATGGAATCAAGCAGGTTAAATGGGTTTAAGGGGACATCACCTATATCGGCAATTTGAAAACTATCAAAGGGGGCCGCCCGCGTCGCCATGCCGTAAGGACGAACCAGAACCGATTCAGCCCTTATGCTGCGGGGCCCAAAGCGTGAGCCACTGCGATTACTGGTACCGATATCCAAGGGCACACCAATGATACCAATATCAATTTCGTGGTTCGGCTCACTACAGGGCAGTCGGAACATCGAACTTGGGCCGGCAAAACGTGGCATTTCATTACCACTGAGTGGTTGGTTAAATTTTTTATTATTCATAAATTCTCTCTTTTAGGTAATACCTGAATCAGTGACTTCACTGCACCACATAGCGCAAGCTCTTGATTCTACAGCCGTAAAAAACTTACACTCTGATCACTTTGAAGTCACGGATTCAGGTAATAGTAATTAGTGAATATTTTGCTGCTAAGCTTTTCAATATATAACAGGTTAGCAGCTTTTTTTGTGGGGGCTACGCGAAGATCACATATTTAGCTAGCAATATAGCGATCGGAGCCGCGATGACAGTACGGATACAAAAAATGGCTAGTAGATGACTAATATTCAGGCCTATTTTAGCTCGAATTAGGAAAACTCCGATTTCAGACATATAAATCAACTGTGAAACTGACAAAATCGCAATCAGAAAACGTGTCTGCTCGTTTTCAATACCTTTTCCAATCAAAGCTGGGAGATACATATCTGCAAAACCGACAATCAAGGCAGGGGCGGCTTTAACCGACTCAGATATATTAAGTAGATCTAAAACATAAACAATTGGCATTGAGATAAACTGGAATATCGGCGTGAACTCAACCAGAATTAATGCGATCATTCCAATAGCAATTGTTGCAGGTAACAGGCCAAACCATATTCCAACTAAGTTGCGAAGCCCAACCTGAACAAATTCAATCACTCCTGGGCCAGTCTGTCCCCGCTCTAAACCAAGTCGCACCCCTCTTTGAAAAGAGTTCTCGCCCGGCAATGATTTATCTTCATCGACACTTTTACCAACCCCTTCTTTATATTCATCAGAGAGCAGCGAAAGTGGAGGAATACGAGGCATAATCAGTGCACAGACAATACCAATGAAAACAACGCTGCCATAATAGGACCAGAAAACATGCTCTAAACCTATAACTCCCGCAATAACAAGGCAGAATGGTAAAGAAACAATCGAAAAGGTGGTGGCTACCGTGGCGGCTTCTCGCTGGGTGTAGATCCCTTTATTATATTGCTGAACCGTCAGCATGACGCCAATTACAGCCGCTCCAAGCCAAGAAGCGAGACCATCAATGGCGGACCGACCAGGTAATTTAAATAATTTCTTAAAGACCTTTCTGACCAAAGAGCCAAAAAATTCCATAAAGCCATAATCTGTCAGCAACGGCAGGGTAAGAGTGGCGAGGAAGAACAGTACCAATAGATTAGGTGCCAGGAAACCCACCATAGTTCCTCCTGTTGAGCCTCCGATGATAAATGCCGGGCCGGTTTTCCAAACGACAAGGCAAGTAAATATCGCTCCAAGGACACGCAACCCAACCCATATCGGCGTCGTTACGAAATTGCTTTCTATCAGCTCAGGGAAGCAAGCCCCCGTTTTTTTTTGTAGAGAATAATACAGGGACATAACCCCTGATAAAACGGTAACTACCACCAGAAGGTAAGGCAGAACAGATGCTAAATTTTTACTTATAATATCTAGTACGATGGAGAAGAGAATAGTGGTTTTATCTTCATAGGGAATAGGCGTAATAAAAATAACAATACCCAGTAGGGATGGGAGAATAAATCTCAGATAATTCCCTAATGAGCCAGCGCTCTTTATATTAACCTCTGGTGAAGTTTTTTCTTTATTCGTTAATTCGGAATTCATAGCAGACCCTCATTTATATTTGTTGTAGGACTATCAAGTCGCGGTATATCTATGTAGCAATAGTGGTGCCATTAAATTAAATAACTAAGTAAGAGTGATTTGTTTATCAAAAACTCTATTTAACCCGTTGAAATTGTAGAATATTAAATGAGGGTTAAAAATCATATAAATCAAAATGCTTTTTAAAATTAAAGCCAGTTACTTGATGTTTTCGATTCAATATTGCATCATGATTCAATATTAAATCAGCAGTGAGGGGGAGGGTATGTCGACATCATTGATTGAAACTGAACTGAATACCATTATAGAAAAATCATGCGATACAATTTTAATTACAGATTCCAAAGGGGTTATACTCAATGCCAGCCCTAATTTTTTTTCAACCTATGGGTATGATTACGATAAAGTTATTGGCGTTAGCGTGTATCAATTGGAAGAAGAAAAGGTATTGTATCCGTCAGTAACTTCGCTGGTTATAAAGTATCAAAAAGAAATGCAAATAATGCAAACAACGTTAGCAGGCCATAGCATTTTTACTAAAGCCATCCCGATCTTTGATAGTAGTCATAAGTTAATTAAAGTTATTTCTTTCAGTGATGATTTTACCAATATGAAACTCATCAGAGACGAATACGAAAAATTACAAAAAAAGGTATTTAAAAAAAATATAAAAAAGAAAATGTCTAGCGAAGAGGAGCGCTATGGAATTAAATTTATCAGTAAAACCATAGAAGACATCTTTGAATTACTGCAACGGATATCTGCATTTGATACCAATATCTTATTACTGGGAGAATCAGGATCTGGCAAAACTCTTTTTGCCAGTAAAATCCATGCAATGAGTTGTCGTAAAAGCAAACCATTTATTGAGGTCAGTTGCGGAGCAATTCCAGATAATTTATTTGAGTCAGAATTTTTTGGTTATGAAGCGGGGGCTTTTACCGGGGCCCAGCAACAAGGCAAGCCAGGTTTAATTGAGCAAGCAGACCAAGGAACGTTGTTTCTTGACGAAGTGTCTGAACTGCCTTTATTGATACAGACAAAATTATTAAAAGTTCTGCAAGATAAAAGACTCACCAGAATTGGCGGGACAAGGGAGAAACAGATCGATTTTCGTTTGATAACTGCCACCAATAAAAGCCTCGATGAATTGGTTCAAAAAGGTGAGTTTAGATTAGATTTGTATTATCGGATCAATGTTATTCCTGTTTATATACCGGCATTAAGAGATCACAGAGAGGATATCCCGATACTGATTCAGCATTTTCTTGAGCAGTTAAATCAACGATATCAACAAAAAAAACAGTTGGACCCAATCGTTGAGAAGCAACTCATTCATTACCAATGGCCGGGAAATATTCGTGAACTCAAAAACGTATTGGAACGTTTATATGTAACCTGCAAAGCTGACATCTTATCACTGGATCATCAAATACAAGAGATAAAATTTACCCCGGGTGTTAATAAAGAGGATCAAGATCCCAATGAGTTGGTGGATTATAGCGTGCTTTTGCTGCCTGAGGCTCTTGCCCTATTAGAAAAAAACATGATGACCAAGGCTAAGGAAACATGTAACTCAACTTATGCAATGTCCAGATACTTGGGGATTAGTCAACCTTCGGTAGTGAGGAAACTACAGAAACACAAATTGTAATAAAGCATTCAAGGCCAGTGTAAATTGATATTAAATTTCTGAAGGCCAGCTCTACAACAAACTGAGCACTACCTCAAAAACTAATAGCTGAATCCGTGACTTCAAAGTGAATACAGAGTGTAAAATATTGGCTCTACAGTGGAATTGAAAAATCTTAGCTGCATTCGCTAAATAAATGCATCTGTGCATAAAACCCATAGGTTCAGCGGGTATTTTTCTAACCGCTGTAAAATCAAGAGCTTGCGCTATGTGGTGCAGTGAAGTCACTGATTTAGGTAATAGTCTCTGCTTTACTCAAGGTAGCGCAGCGCATCTATGCCCTTTGTGGTAGAAAAGGTCTTTAGTCGGTTCAAACCAAACAATCAATTAAAAAATTCTTCACCATTATTCAGCTAGATTAAAGGCGCTATTTTAGGAGCCAGTGCGCCAAGCTAAATCGGTAGAAGATAGGAGGAGAAAACCCTCTGTTTGGCTTAGCAGAGGCTAGAAACCCCAGTCATGGACTTTACATCTTAAGGTGCCGAGCCAAGAAAATCCTTTGGGGCAGGCACTGTTTTTTTACTTATTATCTGAAATAAAAATCTGATTTATTATTCTAAAAATTATCAGAAAAAATCATTCTACTTTGACCCCATAGATTACATTTTTTTTGAAAGTCACGCTATCTTCTCGTAAGGTCACGGTATATGATCCTTCCAATTAATTAATCTATTGGCTAAGGAAGGCTAGAGATGCTGGTACATGTTCTAAGAGGAGATGACTTGTCTACAGGGACTACGAAGTCTCGAAGGATCTCAACTTATGAGGGCTTCTCATAATGTATATTGATACTTATATAGGTCAATGTGAATTAAGACCGATATCACAGCACAATTTACGCTACCAAGTACAAACCGTAGTCTTTGCTAACCATATAAAGCATTATACTTCGATAATTAGTCAGGCCTTGTCTGAATTAGATTTCCAGTTAGTTTGGACAGAAGACATAACAACCATTGATGAGTACCTTGCGAAAGTACCTCAACCTGAGTTAAGAATCAGGCAATTAGCCGATAATGTGAATAACGAAAATCCAGTTTGCTTAGGCCCGATCAGCTTGGTTGAAGCCGATAATGCAAAGGCTCTCGCCCCTTTAATAAAAGTCACAGAACATCGTCTGCAAGGGATAGTTAATGACTCTGAGTTTATCTCACCCTCGGATGAAGAAGACCTAAGCCGTGACATTCTAGGCTTATTGTTCGGTACTCAAGAAGCGACCTTACAAGAAGAGCAACTAGCAGCAAAGAAGGAAGAGACGCTACCAGCGCTTAAGACTTACGCTATATTGAACGCAGATCATTATTTCAAACAAGGTTACTATTTACAGAGCAGCCTAGAGCGTTACGAGCTCAATCACAAAGCGCTATTGAAAGGGGAATACCCCTTAAGCGAACAGCTGAAAATGCCATATTTGGTGGATATCAGCTTACCTAATGTCACTTCTGATGTTGATCACAGAACACTTAAGCCCTTTATTACTGATGTACACAAAACCCTGTTTGGTGAAATGTGGGGCAACGGTGCGGGTATTTTCATTCGTTCGCGTATGCCATTCGATAATATGTGGCAGCATGTGCGCACTTTTTACTATCAAAAAGACCAGGTAGGGGCAGGACGATTCTTCTTTTATTTTCACCCTTCTATAGCCGCTAGGTGGTTCCCTGCCATCACAGAAAACAAGTCTAGAGTAGACCCTTGGTTTTACCCGCGTAACCAATATCCGATCAGCGCTTATATTTATGAAACGACTAACAACGATGTTCATAATAATGATTTTTTTATGCAATCTGCAGAAGCCCTCCCCGTTCAAGAGGAGCACCAACAGGCTATCGATTTCTGCGCTCCCTTAAGAGTACTCCAATTAGGAGCAGACACACCTACATTAGGCAGTGCTAGAGCTAGGCCCTATTTATTTGAAGATCAAGATAGGCAGCTGTTTATCAAGCAAGCGCAAATGATTAGCTATCAAAGGCTGCTCAATTTATTGAAAAAACAACTACCCAACATACTTGCGGTTAATCAATGTAGCGATGATGACATGTTGGAATTAATCCAAGGTGTAAGAAGTTGGGCAGATCGTCTTGGCTTTACATCCCAAGCCCATCTCGCGCAACTCGTCATTAATAGCGTGCTTTTAGGGATCAACTTTTACCAAGACGCCAAATTTCTCCTTATTTGCAAGAGTTTCGCGAATCAAGAAATACCCCCTAGCTCCCGCATTAAACTACTTGAACAGAGTCTGACAGCTTGGGCTAAGAAAATAGCAGCCACACCACCCAAAGAACAAAACTTACAATTGGCTGACATAGTTGGGCAACTTGGTGAAGAAGCATTAGGTATTAATGAAAGGTTAGTCATCATTAGTGACGCCTATCAAAAGCAGATCAGCATCATTGGTACGGATGCTATTAATGCGTTTTATCATCGATGCTCTGAGCATATAAAGAACAAGGTGGGCCACCACGATTTAACCCCCGTTTACGCTCTTTGTGCGCTCAATTTTGGTATCGATTTTATAAGTGACCCACAACACAAAGTGCTGGCAAATTGTTTCACCCAAACAAATTCAGAAAATCATCAGCAAGTGTATTTGAAACTAAAAAGAGTGTTAATTGCGCGTCACCAGATTGCACAGGAGGTATATTAATGTATGTTCCGGATAATATAGCGCAGGCTTACAGAGGGGCACGCTCACTTGGACAAAAACCGGTTGATGATTACTGCCAACTCTGTAACCACCAAGGTAATTATATCCATCTGCGCTATGAATATTCTGATGAGGAGCCAGTGAATGATGCTTGGTACGTGGTACAAAAACCAAACAATGGCGAAATTGGGGGTGAGATTGTCGCAGAGGGGCCGATGACGGTAAACCCCGACACTGATTACACTTACATCCACGTTGACCTAGGGGACCACTCAGGACCCGTTGAAGCCTTTTTTATTGATGATCCCGACGCAGACAAGCCTTTCGTAGAACCTGCCCCAATGGAAGATGAAGGCACCTGGATAATAAACGCCGCTAAAAAAACCGCAAAGCATATAGGGGATGCGGCAAGTTGGACAGGTGGTGTTTTAGCCGGTGATTTCAATGCAGAGATGACTACCGCACAGATCATTACCAATACAGGGATCACCATGATCCCTGTGATCGATCAAGTGGCTGATCTTCGTGACTTAATCGCCAATGCAAAACTATTAATTTGGGACAAGCGATATAATGAAGTCATGGTTTGGGTGGGGGTTTTTGCATGCCTGATAGGATTAATACCAACACTAGGCTCACTCGCTAAAGGCGTGATTAGATTGGTGATGGCCAATGCAAAACTGGCGCAAATACTAGCGGTAATGAATCGCCTCGCCCGTCTCTCCGGCAGTCAATTCAATGGCTATCGATGGCTGAAAAAGCTCTCCAGTGAATTACAGGGCGCCAGCAGTGCCATTAAACAAAAGTTTAATGATTTTCTCACCTCTGTAGCGAGCCAAATTAAAAAACTAAGCGCATTAGCACCCACACAGGTAAAAGAAATACTGGAAAGCATCGAAAAAGTGAGAGGCATAGCCAGTACCAAGCTAGATGAAGCTCAACAGCTAATAAGTAACAGACTTCATAAAATACTTAGAGTAAATACGACTCACCCTTTTTCAGTAAGTAATCGTGGAAAATTAAATGTGAGGCGTAATGAGAGAGCTATTAGCGAACTAGGGCCTCATTTGCAGTGGCAGACAAGGATGACTAGGAAAGAATTTAAAGAAGTAGAACCTTCTGCGGTAGAAATCACGTCTGAAATAAAGCGTAAGTTACTTGATATGAAAAATCCAAAAGTGATTCAACAAAAATTTGATGCTATTAAAAATGATATACCGGAAAGCTGGCTTGAATGGTCGCCGGAGACTTGGAATACAAGAGCTCTAAAGAACTTCGATGGGGCTCCTCAAGTGTTACGTCTAATGCCAAATGATAAAAGAAAAATATATAGAGTAATTGATAATGAAAGTGGAGTTGATGGTTGTTGGTGGAGCTTTGAAAAACCACCAGAGCTTGAGGCGGAATGGCGAACGGATATGGCAGTTCGTCATGATTTTAATACAGGCGGTAGTTTTATAGAGGTTGAAATACCACCACCAGAATTCATGTTAATTGGAAAAGCGGGGCCACAAAGATCTATATATGATGATAATAAAGCACTTTTAGGCGGAGGGGAGCAAATTTATATCCCACAAATGAAATTCCCCGAACCTGCGATACCCAATGTAAGTGAACGAGTACTAGATACTGGCGGTTATTACTACACACCCTGGACAGCACCAGCTAAAGCAGTGAAGCCAATCCGTGGTGGAAGCAAAATTGATGAATGTGATATGTAGGTGGATTATGTGGATTGAAGTTTTTGGAAAAGCGGACAAAGACGCGGAAGAATTATTGAAAAGATTAAATTTTATGTTCAATAATGTAAAAAGTCATAAAGAAAAAGGTACTGATTATGATGTAAAGATAGTCAAATTCTTAGAAGCTTGGGGGATGAATAAACAAGATAATCCTGATAAATACTTAATCAATATAGATCTAATGTGGCGCTTTGTTAATAGAGGTCTTTCTCACATGCGGCAAGCATTGTATGATAAACAACCATCTAGTGCCCTAGCACGCATTGATCACTTGGGCGAGAGTTTTAATTATTTTGAAGAAGTATTACACCTACGCTCTCCAGAGTCGAATAGCCTTGAGCTTAAAAATGATTATTTATTTTCAGTGGTATCTCTATTGGTTTCTCACACATATGAAATTGGAACAATCAATAGTCAAATTTTTGACTTGGATCAAATTGACCAATCTTTAATTAACGAACTAAACATAAGTAACCCTTGGGCTAAATACGGAACTAAACCTTAACAACCCTCTTCGTACAAGAAAATTGACGGAGGTGATATATCGAGGATGTGATGTGGATCGTAATTTTCGAAGAAGTAGAACAAGACGCCGAAGAGCTATTAAATAGATTGAAATTCATGTTTGATAACATAAAGCGACATAGAGATAAAAAAACAAACTATGACGCTAGAATAATTATTTATTTAAATGCTTGGGGCCTGAACCATCAGGATGATCCAAATTTATTTTTAGATAACACGGACAGAATATGGAGACAAATCAATACCAACTTAGATTTTATGCGAAAAGGTTTGGGGGATCAAAAAGCATCTTCTGCCATTGCCATTGCCAGAGCCAGAGCCGTAATGCTAGGAAGCTTAGTTGGTTTTCTTGAAGAAGCTCTCCATCTACGCTGGCCTCCCGAGCTCGACAGTTAATCCCTATTTTTTGCCCTTATTTAAAGTTATCCACTGTATTTATGCGGCCTGTAGAAGTCCTTGTGTGAAAGTTTTGTAATGGCATTTTTGTGGATAACTCTTATTGTTTACTTTGTGCTCAGTTATGATAATGTAGAGGCATGTTTGTTAAAGTAACTAAATCAGGCCCACGCAAGTATGTTCAGCTCGTTGAAGCTTATCGAGACGAGAACGGCCGCCCAAAACAACGCACTATTGCCTCTTTAGGACGTCTAGATAAATTAGGCGATGAACTACAGTGTGTTATTGATGGCCTTGGTCGTGTTTTAGGCCGCGATCCTAGTAACCCTTCCCAAGTAACATTTGAATCCTCCCGTACCTTAGGCAATGTATGGGCTCTCACCGAGTTATGGGATGATCTAGGTTTTGATCAGTTGCGCAAGATTTTTCGAGGTACCCGCCACAGTATTCATGTCGAAGCATTGATACGTATTATGGTCATCAACCGTTTATCTGATCCAGACTCAAAACTGGGTGTATTGCGCTGGCTTGAAACCGTCAGTCTTCCCGGCTTAAAAGGTATTGAAGAGATACAGCACCAATATTTACTGCGTGCCATGGATGCTCTTAGCGATCACCAAGAAGCCGTTGATAATATGACCAATAGCTTGCTTCGGCCGCTGGTCGATCAAGACCTTTCAGTGGTTTTCTATGATATGACGACTATCAAAACTGAGGGTCACTCAAAGCCAAATAATGATATCCGGGCCTATGGGTTATCAAAGGAAGGTGGGATTAAACAGCAGGTAATGCTGGGGATGGTACAGACAGCTGATGGCTTGCCGCTTTATCATGAACTCTTTGAAGGGAATACCGCCGAAGTTGTGACGTTTAAACCGATAATTGAAAAAATCATCGAACGTTTTCCGGTAACACGTATCATCGTGGTAGCTGATCGCGGTTTACTTTCTATCGATAATCTAGATGAACTCAAAGGCATTACCCTTCCCAGTGGTCAGCCCTTAGAATTTATATTAGCTGTTCCAGGCAGGCGCTATAAAGACTTCAAATCCTTACTCACCCCGCTACACAATGACTTACTCGATGCTGCAAAGGAAGAGGTTATCACTGAAACCCGCTGGCAAAATCTGCGTTTAGTGGTTGCCCATGATCCAAAAACGGCTAAAACACAGCAGCTGGCGCGCCAGGAAAAGATTGAGACATTAGAAAAAGTAGCGGAAAAACTCACGCTGAAGTTAGATAGGCAAGATGATGGTGTAAAAAAACTGGGCAGAAAATTATCAGATAATGGCGCCAGCGCGAAGTTTTATAAGAAGGTCTGTGAAGCCCGCCTCTCCAAGGTGATTAAAGTCGATATGAAGAGTGATTTATTTTGCTATGACATAGATCACGACGCCCTACAGCAAGCGTGCTTAATGGATGGAAAGCTACTGTTAGTCACTAATGTGGCTGACCTATCTGCCACCGAGGCGGTAGCCCGCTACAAGTCACTGGCAGATATAGAGCGCGGCTTTCGTGTGCTTAAATCAGATATTGAAATAGGGCCTGTCTATCACCGTTTGCCACGCAGAATTAAAGCACATGCGATGATCTGTTTTATCGCATTAGTTATTTACAGGGTAATGCGAATGCGGCTCAAAGAAAGTAAAAGCAGCTATTCACCTTGCCGAGCATTAGAAAAGCTGTCTCGAATACAGCATCACAAGGCGACAATTAATGGCAAAGTAGCTGAGGGGCTCTCTGGGATGACAGCAGAGCAACTAGATATCTTTGCAGCACTATTAATTAACAAACCGGTATCGACAAATGATTTAAGTACTTTGTAGTGTAACGTTTTTGATCGAGAATCATATAGATCAATAGCTTACGATTCTAACTGTCGAACTCAGGGTCCGATGCAACCGCTTGTTGAAACTTGCCTCAATTGTGGCGCTTTGCTACACT
This sequence comes from Osedax symbiont Rs1, assembly GCA_000416275.1. Classification (GTDB taxonomy): domain Bacteria; phylum Pseudomonadota; class Gammaproteobacteria; order Pseudomonadales; family Balneatricaceae; genus Rs1. The sequence continues at coordinate 14,943 of ASZJ01000137.1, read as the reverse complement.
TTATTGAAATTTGTACGAGGACCACCCAATGGCTACCACCAGTATTCGATTAGACCAATCCCTTATTGAAAAAGCAACGATAATGGCTAAAGCGCTTAACCGTACTCCACCGAAACAAATAGAACACTGGGCCAAGATTGGTGAAATTATGGAAAGTAACCCCGAGCTGCCGTATCAGTTCGTCAAAGACGCCATAATAGCTGATGCCGAAAAACAAGCCGGAAAGTTGGAGAGCTACGACTTTGGCTAAGGCAATGCATGTTTTACAAACACCTACCTTTAAAAGGGCTGTAAAAAAACTTAAGCCGAACCAAAAGATAGACTTAGATACAGCCATAAAAAAACTAATAATTGAGCCTAAACTCGGCGAACAGAAAAAAGGCAATCTATCTTTTCTACGCGTATACAAATTCAAAATGAACAAACAGCTGACACTTTTAGGCTATAGCTTTACTGATGGTGCTCTTACTCTCGAATTAATGAACCTTGGATCACACGAGAATTTTTACCGCGATATACACCGCGGCAAATAGAATACTCTGGGGCAGGCGCTATATTTCATATGAAAATTTAACTGTATCAGATTGAACTGATAGGGATTTTTTTTGATTTGGATCTCAAATAAAAATCTGCCTGTCCCATATTTTTATGCCATATTTTCTTTTTATCCAACCTGCGATTCAGAATACTGGCCTTTAATATCACTATGGAAGAATTTACCTTGTGATACAGCGCCTTCAAACTCATACCAAGTTGATTCTGAAAAATCAGAATATTGCCAAACAGCTCCGTTGTTGAATTCTATTTCAAGTATCGCACTGTCAGCATCATGCCCAATACTGCGGATCATTGATGACTCTATAATTTTTCTATCCATGATATTCCCTCATTAAAGTTAAATTCGCTGTTCTCTTATTTTTGTGACAACTGATTTATAATTTTCATCAGATTCTTCATATTTCTTTTCCCAGCACTCTACAAGTTTTGGATCTTCACTTGCTGGTCTCGGGTTATTTAATTTTATTCTAACTCTCGACGGTATTTTTATTGCTTCACCAACTATAACTGCCTCACCAATTCTTAAGGATGGTAATAAATCGATTAAGCTATTCAAGTTATCTGGTGATGATGATTTAACGATGGATTGATCACTCGAGTTTGTTAGACGTAAAGCAATTAAAGTTCCTAGTTGTGCGAGAATTGTTTCGGATATTTCGGATGGTCTTTGGGATATAACCAAAGCACCAATACCAAACTTTCTGCCTTCCTTAAAGATTCTCTCAACAGCTGTTTTTGAATAACTACTACTATCGTTTTTATTTAAATATGTATGAGCTTCTTCATAGGCAAGTAAAAGCGGCCTGTTTTTTCCAGTATAAGTTTCATTTCGTCCCCAGAACATACTGTCATAGATAAACCTTGTAATTAGGCCTATTGCTATATCAAGAACCTCAAATGGCACACCGCTTAGGTCAAGTATCGCTAGCTGATTAATACTACCAATCCAATCTTTTAATAAATCATGTAGATCTTTTGATGAAGTCGCATCCTTGTATTCCCCAGAGTTAAACAAAAAGTCAAACCTGGAATCTTTAAGTCTGGATAGAAGTTTTTTTTCATAAGAGTAAAACTCTTGATGTTTACTAACATGTGGTGGATTGGCGTTAGTGGTAGTTTGATGGGAAGTAAAAGTGGCTCCCTTTAGGTTTTCAAAGTTGCCTTTATCAGTTTGAAATTTTTTAATATCAGTTTGTTCATCTTTTTTTGTCGAACTAAAGCTAGCATTTAGCCAACAATTCATGTCGTACCACAATTCTCTCGCACTAAAAGGTATAGGGGAATCGGCAGTTATAAAATCGGGATTTACATCACCAGCCTTTAACTGAAAATTTTTCTTTTTGTAATTCGTTATCCATTCTCTCAGCAACCTGTATTCGGGTCTTTGATCATCAGTGGGTTTTGCACCAACTAGAAAGAAAGCAAGTTCATCAAAATTCATTAACCAAAAAGGGACGTACAGCGGTTTGCCTTTATCATTTATTTTAAATGTTATTGCATCCGGAAATGCAGATGAATATTCACCATGAGGATCAATCAGCATCACGCGCGAACCATTATACCCCCCCAAAATCGATTTAAGTATGCTAACGGTTGTATTAGATTTTCCGCTCCCTGTAGAGCCTAAAATTGCACAATGCCGCAGTACCAACTTATGTATATCAACGTATACACTCAAATTTTCGGATGATGAATGTTTTCCAATCTCTATAGAACCAGTATCCTTCTGACCATATATATCAAAAAGATCACTTTCAATTACAATATGTACTTCATCATTTATTGTCGGGTAAGTACCAATCCCTTTTTCAAACTCATCATCACCAACCTTTTCGCCAACAAGTTGAACACTCAAAAATCGCGATCCTACTAGTTGCTTTATTTGTGAATCAGTCTCTTTACTTGAAGTATTGCTAACAGAAGATACTATTCCATATATTGTTATATTTCCCATGGGCATCTTAACAAAAGTACCAATCTGTCCAATTTTATATAAACGTCCATTTATGATTGGTGCTGAAGAGGGAATTTCATCTGAAATTTCCACTTCAACAGTACTAGAATCAACTCTAATAACTGTTCCTAAGTAAGTTATATCGCTATCCATTGGCGAGAACCTCAATATGCTCTTTTCTACCAGAGTTCGTTATAAGAAAATTAGATAGCTTATTGAAGTCTCCAAGCAATAACCTATTATTTTCTTTGTCCCAATATGTAACCGAACTTTCATTAGGTTTTAAGTCATCGGTATTATATTCCCAATCTGCAAGTGTACCGTTGATTATTGCTTTGGTGGGGCCGAAGGCTGTTAAATTGAGATAAGATGATGATTCACTATATAGGTCCTCAACTTCATTATCGTTAAAGAAAAAAACTACGATAGATAGCCGATTATTTTGCCTAAGGGAATTGAAAATTATTTCGTTAATATGTTGATCGGAAAACGAATATCCGGAAAATATAAAAAGCAACTCGCCATTTTGTAATGTGTTTTTTAAACGATCAAAATATGCAACAAATGGTTGTTTTTTTGAAGAATCATACTTTTCTTTCGAAGGAAATATAACTAACTCGTTACTTATATTTTGAATATCAGTGATTTTACTCCCGCGTATAATGCTGTGCGAACTATTGGTATTATTATTTTTCCAAAACCAATTTAGTGAACCGTGAATTTTCCACAATCTAATCCAGTTTTGTGTCAAATCTGATTTATCGACAAATCGTTCTATACTTTCTTGTAAAAAGAATGGTTCATATGAACCAACAAAACCATCAAAATAAGGCACTCTTATCTCTTCTAATGACTTCTCAATTATTAAGTCATAATTAGTAGTAAATATCTCTTTTGTAAAGTCTTTATTTTGTATGTTCAGCCAAGCTAAAAACTTTTTGGTATTTGATAAATCAGTATCAGATTCACTTTCAGATATTATAGAATAAATTGTTTTGCAAATCTCATTGTCAAGTTTACTTGCAGATTGTCCGCATATTTCTAAATAATACTTATCCTCGCGCTCGCCAGTTATTGACCTGATTTGACGAACTTGATTTAGAATATTTTCGATATTGATCGGTTTTTGTGGATGAGTAGACTCTAGATCTCTTTTTATTTTAATAAAATCAGTCTTATAACTACCATCTAAGGTATCTTCGACGCCTTGGGTTAAAATAGCTATGTTTGGCACACCAAGCGCACATGATGTTCCTGCTCCAAAAAAGAAACCGAATCGTTTTGCATAAGAAAGTTGATTTTTCAACTCTCGTACTTCTCTTACGACATTGAATTTAGTCATTCTAATTATTCCAGAATAAATGAAGTCAGAGTAAATTGGCCCCATTTGTTTTTAGATATTAAAAGTGCTTGTCCAAAAAAAATTTAGGTTTTCCTGAGTTCGGCAAATTTTGCTGTCATCGTGGGGTTCTTTCTGATTAATTTCTTAACGGTTAATTCGTCGGCTTTGTTGTTGGCAAGCCTTAGATTATTTTCAGAACCAAGCAACGCATCTTTCGTCTTCTGAAGATGGTCGATAGTTTTGTCGATCTCCAGAATTGCTGTTTTAAACTTTTTAGAAGCTAGCTCATAGTTCCGAGCAAAACCACTCCTGAATTCATCAAGCTCGCTCTCAAAGTTAGTGACATCAACGTTTTGAGCTTTCACTATAGCGAGTTCAGTTTTATACTTCAGAGAGTTCTGGGCGGCGTTTCGTAACAATGTAATCATTGGAATGAAAAATTGTGGACGAATGATATACATCTTTTGATAACGGTGGGATACATCAACAATACCTGAATTGTAAAGTTCGCTATCTGGTTCAAGAAGAGATACGAGGACAGCGTACTCACACTGTTTTTCAGTACGATCCTTATCGAGTTCTTTAAGGAAATCTTCGTTCTTCTTCTTGGTCGCTGTTTGGTCATTCTCGTTTTTCATCTCGAACATGATAGAGACTATCTCTGTATCAGCGTCATCGGAATCTCGAAAAATATAGTCTCCCTTGCTACCTGATTTTGCATCGTTATCCTTTTCAAAATATGCTTTGGGAAACGCTGTTGCTCGAATAAGGTTGAATTCGGTTTCACAGTGTATCTCAAGACTTTCTCCAACCATTTTAGTTGACAAACGGGCTTTCATATCTCTGAGGCGATCAATTTCTTCGTTACGATCTCTAAGCTGTATTTCGTATTTATCTTTGAGTGACTGCTCATCGAGCTGTTTTTTAAACTCTGCTTGCTCAAGGTCGTTCTTTAATTCATCGCGCTCCTTTTCTACCGCACTAACTGCACCAGTGACCGCGAGCTTCTGCTCAAATTGAGTGACATCAAGTTTGGCTTTTAAATCTCTGATTTCTTCATTTTTGGTTGTGGTCGTTTCCTGTAACTCCTTGGCAAGCTTCGCATCGGCAAGTTCGGAAGCTGCTTGTTTATCGCGCATAGCCTGTTCAAGCTTAAGAGAAAAAGTATCCCTCTCTTTTTCAACATCGCCCAATGCCTCGCTCACGGCTAGTTTTTTAATGACTTCACCAGTATCTAATTTTGCTTTTAATGCCAGAATTTCAACATCTTTGGACGCAGCTACCTTTTGCATTTCGTTACTAGCTTCACTTTTAGCGAGTTCTACTGCATTAAGTTTGTCCTTTTCCGCCAGTTCAAGACGTGCGTGCAATTGTAGTTCAAACTCATTGTCGCGAACCTGCTTTATAATATTTGCGTACCCAGCTTCGTCGATTTTGAATGCTTTATCGCAGTGTGGGCAGATGATCTCATGCATATATATTTCCCTTAATTGGCGAGTGTTTTATTTGGATGCCCCACGGAAAAGCGCCAACCTTAACTACATAACAAGCTGGCGTTACGTCTGAGCATCAAATATAACTTTAATTTTCCCCAGCATTGATTCATTAATGGTAAATCCCTTTGAGCTAATATAATTTAAAGCCATATAAGGTTTACTGCTCCCGCCACTAGGCAGCCCTAACTCTTCTTCAATATCATTAATTAGGACAACTGAAGATCCAATAGCAGAGTTAATTTCATCCTCAATTTTTTGAGTTGAAATGTTAGCAGAGGCTATAGCATCAGGTCTTTTATGCCCTTGATGATCTTGATCATACACAGCTACATATGGAATTGAGAATTTGTTCAAGAGTCTGATATATAGAGGTATATTATCTTTGGAACCACAATCAATAAGAGTGTAGTCATACTTAAACACACCTATATCCTTAGCCAATAATGGAAATACCGTTTTTTCTGTAGCGCCTTCTAGCAAAACCACCTTACTTGCAAAGAAAAGCTCACCACGATCTGGATTTATCCAATATGATAAATTAAAATCTTTCTTTGTATCCCCATCAAATAAGTTTTCAACACACTGTTTTATAATTGTTTCATTATTGCCATTGTCTTTTGTTGCAATATAGATTGATTTATATCGTTCTACGTCGATCAGCCCGCTTGAATGTGTACACAAAACGACCTGACTTCCAGACTCAGATAAACTAACAAAAGAGTCAAAAAGAGCTCTTTGGGCTTGAGGGTGTAAATACAATTCTGGCTCTTCAAAAATAAAATATCGGGAATTAGAGGCTTTACGGCTACTCTTATTTCCTTCTCCCTCTGCTGCAGCGATAGATCTCTTTGCTAACACTTGAATTAATGCCACTGTTAGTGCTCTTTGTAGGCCATGGCCTTTTCGTGCTATATCTGTTCGTACACCGTCATCAATCCAAACTTGTGTATTAGCCTTAAAGACGCTTTCAATATCGGGTGGACTTATCTCGATATCAATGCTAGCTCCCCATGATACGAGCTCTCTGGTTAACTCTTCTTCAAAACTTATTAACTGTTCAGGCCTATCTTCGTTTTTATTTCCATCGCTATCATTTTTATTTAATGATGAAAAAAGTTTACCTAGATTCTCTTTAGTCTCTTTCCAGTCGCTATTACTTTCTGACATTAACGCGACAACATCGGCATACATCTTTCCAAAAACACTGGAATCTCTAGAAGTGAAGTCATCAGCCGCTTCTTTAACCGCTGGTATAAAATAAACCTCACCGAAAATTCCTTTAGCAACTGATTTTAGGCCTAAGAAGTTAGTTTCTTCTCTCTCAAAGCTAAAATTAATTTCGGCTCTATGTTGTTCAATATAAGAAACTTGCGCATCAATTATATTTTGTTTTGTAATTCTCCCGGTTTCCGGAATAAATGGATGAAAAGGTAGGCTACTTGCTAATTCTCTTTTGGTATATGCAGAAGCATTAGCTTCTTGCAGCCATTTTTCAGCAGGGTTTTCAATATAACCACGATATTCAAAACTACCTCCTAAGTAGGCAGACTTTCTAACTACTATTTTTTCTTCTGAAGTAAGGTATTTTTTGAATGTAATCTTGTCATCATCATCTAAACCTTCAAACTGCAATTCTACAAATAGTTCATTAGAGCCATGGTAAAAATCAAGATCTTGTTGCTTTACTTCTCCGAAAAAAAATAGAATTGAAGACAATAAATTGGATTTCCCATGGTTGTTTTGACCAATAATAACCATCAGGTCTTGAGCTACAAGCTCCTGATCTTTTATGGACCTCCAATTATTCACCTTAATTTTTTCAATTTTCACAATTCATCCTTGTAGTGGCCTAACGGCAAGCATAACAGCGTAGTAAACTTGCTGGTTGTTACACGGTTACTGCAGGATCTTGCGATTAAACTTGCGTTAAACAAGGCCAAAACCACATGCATGCTGGTTATATTGTTTAGTGAAATACTTTGAGACAGGCACTATATTAAAATTTAACCCCATCAGTTTGAACAGATAGGTTTTTTATAAGCTAAGAAATGTAAAATAATTAAGAACGACTGTCTAGAGTCTCAATTTGCAACACATTTTGAGCAATGTTGTATTAACATTAAGCTTTTTCAGTCATTAGTTAAGCCTAAATAGCATTTTTTCTAGTCAAGTACCGATTTTTAAAGAAGAAACCGCAGCACCACTAACACTGCACTACGGAGCCGCTAACTCCCTTTATTGTCGCCGCAAAGAAAGTCAGTCGCCGCAGGCGAAATTCTTGAAATAACTTGACCTTAAAACTAAAAAAGAAATTAGTTAAATATTTAATTTTTGACTTTTTAAACTCACCTATAACTACAATACATAATAATCACATGCAGAACCCCGACCCCATTCAGCAAAACCCCTACGGTAAAGTTCTGAATTTATTACAAATATGCCTAGAATTAACTATAAAAGTAGGCTACCTTCGAAAGTTGCAAATAATCACTAAAGCTACATTTCCAACTCCACTATAAGCAATATCCGTTTATCTAAAGGTATCAAATGATAGCAGATCATTATCGAGGCATATATTGCATGCTGGGTGCGATGGCTTTTATTTCAGTTCAAGAAGCTTTTGCTAAATACTTAGGCGAGTCAATGCCGATTGCGCAAGTAGTTTGGGCGCGCTATCTAGGGCATTTGCTGTTGATGTTGGTGGTGCTTTGGCCCAAGTATGGCAGTAGTATCGTCAGGGCTAATCGGCTCTCTATGCAAGTGTTGCGCTCGATGATTTTACTGATCGACACCGGCTGCTTTTTTTATGGTTTAACGATGATCGGGCTGGCTGAGGCGACTGCGATCTTCTTTTGTGTGCCGGCGCTGGTGATTATTATCTCTATGCCGCTGTTGGGTGAAAAGGTCAAAATGACGGCTTTAATTGCGATCGCTGTCGGCTTTATCGGGACGCTGGTGATTGTGCGACCCGGTGCTGATTTAGCAGCGGAAAGCAATACGTTACTCGGCGCTTTTTTTATATTTTGCGCCGCTTGTTGCACTGCCGTTTACAATGTAATCACCCGCAAGTTAGCCAACTCTGATCCGCTGCCGGTGACGCTGTTTTACACGGCGATGATCGGAGCTTTGGTCAGTTCTTTGCTGGTGCCGTTCTTTTGGCAAATGCCGCAAGGTGCAATGCAGTGGGCGGCGCTGATCAGCATTGGTTTGTTTGGTGGGGTGGCGCACAGTTTGATTATTGCCGCTCACCAATTTACCGCCGCGACGGTGGTCGCGCCCTTTATGTACACGCAAATTTTTTGGGCGATACTGCTAGGATGGCTGATGTTCTCGCAGCTGCCCGATCTGTATGACTTTATCGGCGGTGCGATTGTGATTGTCAGTGGCTTGTTTCTACTGTTGTCTGGGCGGCGAGCAAAAATCTAATTTATATTTAGCTCTATTTTGTACTTATCGATAGCTTCTTATATAGGTCTATCCATAGCCGATTCCATAAGACCTTCTATATAAGCCCTTTCCATGGGCCATTATTTAACTATTTCCCAGCCCGCTGGGGAGTGGCGGTGGGTTTTTCTTCGAGGGCGAATGCAATTCTGACTTTTAGCCCATGCGGTTTGCTGTTTGATAATTGTAGGGTCGCTTGGTGAAAATCGCAGATTTGCCGCACGATCGCCAAGCCTAAGCCGCTGCCTTGTTTTAATCTATCTAATCGGTAGAAACGCTGCGTCACTTTGGCTAGTTGGTCCTCTGCGATGCCCGGGCCCTGGTCGATAATTTCGAGGATCGCCTGGCAGTTTTCGCTAAACACTTTTATGGTGATGGTGTCATTAGTGGGGGAGGGATCACTGTCGCTGTACAGGGAGGCATTTTCGATTAGATTAATCACTAACCCCTCGAGAATGATAGGATCACCGGTAATGTAGATGGCTTGGTTTGGCTGGGTGATAAAGGCTAGTTGCTGGCCTTTTTTATAGATGGCGGGGGCTAAATTAGCGGCGGTATCTCGACACAGCTTAGTTAGGTCTACGATAGTTAAATGGCTGTTATCTAAAAAGCTTTTGTTAGTTTTTGCGTAAATTAATAGCTGCTGGGTGGTGCGTATTAGAAAGTCCGCCCGCTGATTTATTTTGCTGAGTATCGATTGCGCTGAGGTTTGATCAAATTCACTGGAGGCGACTTCGGCCAAGGTTTTTATTTCTGCTAGGGGGGTGCGCAATTGATGCGAGACGTCTGAATTAAAGTGCTGAATATGTTCGATGCCCTCTCTTAAACGAGTCATTAATTGATTAATGCTGGCAATTAACTGCTCTACTTCTTTAGGTACTTTGGTGTTCAGGGGGGCCAAATCGTACATCGATCTGGTAATCAGCGATTGGCGTATTTTGCGCAGCGGTGAGAGGCAGTTATTGACGGCAAAAACGGCGATAACTATGGAGAGTATCACGCCGAAAAAAGTAACCACGGCCAAAATAGCGAGTATCTCCGCAGAGAAGCTGCTGCGCCCATGCAGTGATTCTGCGAGGATAATATGGGTGTATTTAGTTTCGCCTAAGGTCTTTTCCAGCACTGGTAGGTAGACGGCTCGCAGTTGGTTGCCGGCAAATTCGGTGCTATAAAATATCGGTACCGATGATTGCTGATACCCCTGCGGAAATGCCAGCCCGGAAAAGCCGGCTAAGATCTCTCCGTCACTTCTTTGGATGCGATAGAAAATTTTCTCGCCACTGGTTGATTGCATAATATCTAAGACGAAATAAGGCATGTGTAAATAGGTTTTTCCGTCGCGAATACTCAAGCGTTGTGCGATTGAGTTGGTCGCTGCGAGTAAGCTGTGGTCAAAAACTTTAGTGGCTTTGTCGGTAATTAAATACGAGATTAAAAGGCCGGTAATCAGGCTTAAGATAGTTAACAGTATCGCTAACTGCAAGATCAGTTGCGAGCGTATGGAGGGGGTGTGCTCATTCATTTTCGAGTAGATAGCCTAAGCCGCGGACGGTTTTTAAGTTGAGAGATTCATCGAGTTTTTTTCGCAGGCGAGAGACATAAGTTTCGATTGCGGTCGGATTAATGTCGTCATCGAAACTACTGATGTGTTCGGCTATCTGTTCTTTACTCAATATTTTGCCGATATTCAATAAGAAATATTCCAGCACGGTGAATTCGCGACGATGCAACTCGATTAGCTGGCCCTTAAAACTGAGCCGCCGGGTGTGGGTATCTAAAGTGAGGTCGGCATAGTTAAGTATAGATTTGGTCTGGTTGGTGCCTCTGCGCAACAGGGCTCGCACCCTGGCACAGACTTCATCTAAGCCAAAAGGCTTACAAATATAGTCATCTGCACCTAAATCCAAACCGTGAATACGTTGGTCTAGTTGGTCGCGGGCGGAAATAATTAATACTGGTAATGCGCTGTTGAAGGCTCTCAATTCTTTTAATAAATCGATGCCGTCAATGGAGGGTAACCCTAAATCTAACAGTAGCAAATCATATGCTTGATACTTGAGCAACGCCAAGCCCTGCTTGCCATCGTGAATTAAATCTACCGCGTAGCCAGCTTTAATCAGACTGGTCTTTAAACCTTGTGCCAAGGTCAAATTGTCTTCTAGTACCAGCAGTCGCATAGATCCCCCCCCCAGATATTTATAAAATATTGGTTTAACCCTAGCATTAATAAAACTTAGTTTCATCCGCCTGTATTGATAATAGATTTGAAATTCTTATAAAATCAATAGCTTTCACCATAACATCATTACTGTAATGCTTTAAAATGAAATAAATTTGCGGTGCAAGGCTGGTGCCAGCTTGGTGAATTAGTCTAGGAGCTGTCTGATCAGATACTGAGCTATTGTGAAAGCTAATATTTAGCTATGCTTGCTGTTTTTCTTCGTCAAATAGCAGGCTATTTAACGAAATTGAACGTTAATGTTAACCAAATAGGCTTGGGCGCAGTAGGTTGTTTGGTGCTTGGTCAGGCTCCTAGATATGTCAATAATGAAAATAAAGAGGCAAACAAAAATGTTATTCAAACGGTTCATGAAAACTTCACTTTTTAAAAGTGTGCTAGTAACGGCGATTGCGGTCACTAGTTTCAATGTGCATGCTGCAGCTGCAGATGATTATCCGAATAAGCCGATTAATTTAGTGGTCGGGTTTGGAGTCGGTGGCAGTGCTGATCGCATGACTAGAGCGATGTCTACTTTCCTGGCAGATGAGCTCGGTGAGCCGCTAAAAATAATCAATAAAAAGGGCGCTGCTACGCAGATAGCCGCCAATTATGTGTTGAAGCGCCCAGGTGATGGCTACACAGTATTCGCCTCAACGTTCGCCCCTTATCTGGCCAGCACGGTGTTAAATGGCAACGCCAGTTATACGATTGATGATTTCACTTACATTAACTTTCAATGGTTTGACTTCGATCTAATCGCGGTCAACAAAGACACTAAATATAAGAGCTTAACCGAGCTTTTAGAGACCATTAAAAAATATCCGAAGAAGGTCAAAGCTTCAGTTGTGCAAGGCTCAGCCGGACATTTAATGCTGCGCTTGCTGCTTGAAAAACACAATATTCCCCAGCAAAATTTATCTTTAGTCACTTATAACGGTGGCGGCAAAGCGCGGGCTGCGGTGGCTGGCGGACAAGTCGATATGATCGCGATTAGCGCGCAAGGCAGTGAGGGAATTCGTGAGTTTTTACGCCCGCTGGCGGTGGTTCGTGATGAGCGCAGCGATAAATGGGATGCGCCGACCATCAATGATGCGCTAAAATCATCGAATATCACCGTGCCAGTATTACCGGGTTCGATGCGTGGTTTTGCGGTCAGCACTGAGTTTAAACAGAAGTACCCTGAGCGTTTTAATAAATTAAGCTTGGCAATTCAGAACACTCTGGCAAGAAAAGATGTTCAAAAATTTCTTAAGCGCAGCAATATCGGTGGTGTTTGGGTAGGGCCAGAAAAGTCCAAACAGCTGATGGAAAGTAACTTCAGCGCCTTTAAAAAGTACGCTTATCTAATGAAAGACTAATCACTGGCGAGAGTTTAACCTGAATCCGTGACTTCCAAGCTAGCTTAGCATCGGCTGTCAAGTCACAGATTCAGGCCTTAGCTAGCCTGTTCTCGGTCTACTTCTGTGCAGTTCAATTCCCGCTAAACTTCAATCAACAGCGTACAGCAGTCAATGTTGTGCTTTGAGCTGCGGCACTGCCTGCCGAATTTTGTATTTAAATAGGATCTTTGATGACGGATATTTGTCGATGAATATTAAAAAAATAGCGATCAGTAATTTATTATTGTTAATTACTTTAGCCGCATTTACCGCTTGGTATGTAACAGATGTTTACTCGGCGTCGAATAAAATTGAGAATCTAATCTTTATCTTACCGATTTCGCTGGCCATTTTTGTGATGTGTGCAGTGGAAATAGTTAAGCAGTTGCTGCAGCCCGTTGCCATAGTTGTTGCGGCGGATGAAAGTAGTAACACTCGCTCAGTGTTTATCGTGATGGGGCTGTTCGCGGCCTATGTTTTAACCTTGGAGACACTGGGCTTTGATTTAGGAACGGCGTTATTTGTCGGTAGCTTTTTGTATCTACAAGGAGAGAAAAGCTTAGTGCGAATTGTTCTTTACAGTGTCGTTTTTAGCGGTGTGATAGCGGTGTTCTTTGCCAACATGTTGCCATACCCGATGCCGATGACATTTTTAGCAACAGATTATTAAGGCGACATACCATGATTGATTTTTCAGCGGCGGCGTCAGCCATAGATTTACTTTTTAGCAGTTTTACCCCTTGGTTGGTGGTGATTCCGGGTATTTTAATAGGCCTGATATTCGGTGCTATTCCCGGTTTACAGATATCGATGGCGATGGCGATCTTCCTGCCTATGACGCTGTATATGGACTTTATGCAGGCGATGCTGTTTTTGACGGCAATCTTTACCGGCGGTACTTTTGGCAGTGGCGTGCCCGCCATTTTAATGAATATCCCCGGCACTTCATCGGCTATTGCCACCGCCTTTGACGGCTATCCAATGGCGCGCAAAGGGCTGCACAATCAAGCGCTGGGAATGGCCTTGGGAGCCTCGGCATTTGGGGTGCTGATCGGCTATATTATTTTATTCTTGCTGATCAAACCGATCTCTGTTTTTGTCTTGAAAATAGGCCCCGCAGAACTGTTTGCGGTTATTTTATGGGGCATGACGTTAATCGCCAGTTTAAGTGGCAGCTACGTTTTAAAAGGTTTGATCGCCGGTTTTGTCGGCCTGTTGATCGGTACTATTGGTTTTAACGAAACAGGGGTGCTCAGAGGGACTTTAGGCAGCGATTACTTGCTGGACGGAGTGCCGGTCATTCCCGCAATGATGGGGATGTTCGCAGCATCTGAGCTGCTTAACTTGGTCAATACTAAGTATTTGGTAGAAAATGAATCGGCCAGAAAAGTAAAAATGTCATTGATTATTCAAGGGTTCTTTGACGCCTTCAAGTATCCAGTGGTGTTGATTCGAGGCAGCCTGATCGGGGTGTTTGTCGGTGCAGTTCCCGGTGTGGGATCCTCGGTCTCCAATTTACTCTCATATATTGAAACCAAGCGACGCGATCCGGATCCAGAGAGCTTTGGCAGGGGCAATCCGAAAGGAGTGATTGCATCGGAGTCGGCAAATAGCACCTCGGAAGCGGGTTCCATGGCGACTTTATTAGCGCTGGGGATTCCCGGCGGCGGGGCGACAGCTGTCATGTTAGCGGCTTTTTCGATGCACAATATTACCGGCGGGCCGCAGTTTATTCGCGAGCAAACCGATATTGTGTACGCGATTATCTTTGCCAACTTTGGTCAAGTGTTTCTGTTGATCGCGCTGGCTTTAATGTGCCTGCCGTTATTGGCTAACGTGGTGAGGGTGCCGATGCACTATTTGATTCCCTCAGTGTTAGCGCTGGCTATCTTCGGCTCCTTTGGGCTGGTGGGTAATATGTCGGGGCCGATCACTGTTTTAGTCTTTTCAGTCGTCGGTTGGTTGTTTAAGCGCTATGATTATTCGGTGCCGGCCGCTGTGATCGGTATTTTACTGGGCAGTATGGCGGAGAGCTCGATGTTGCATAGTCTGCAAATCAGTGGCGGAGAATTCAGTTATATTTTCGAGAGGCCGATTACCTTGGTGATTATTGCGCTGCTATTTATATCTTTGTTCGGTTCTAAATTGCTGGCGCTATTAACCGCGAAATCCACAGCTTAAGTAGGGGGGCTGAATAAGCCCCGCTACTGCTCTATATGCCAGGAGCGGGTTTGACTGGTGAGAGGCTTAGTCATCAAGCAGAGTAATTACTAATGAGGCCTCTGCATAACTACTGCGCTCGGTAATACGGCGTTAAAAACCGGCTCAATATGCCCATTTACACCTGTAATACCCATAAACAGGGGCACACTGTACCCAAAGTGAGGGGCATACTAACTCCGCTATCTCGCCGGTTTTTGCCTTGTCTTACCTTCGCTCGCAACGTTATGCAGAGGTCTCATAATAATCTGATTGACCATCATACTCCGCTCAACTTGGTGGCTATCTGACAAAGTGTTTAATTACAACAAGTTAAGTGAAGTTCTAGT
>ASZJ01000136.1 GCA_000416275.1 Osedax symbiont Rs1 | reverse complement strand
ACCTAAAAAAGCCATGGTAAGATAACCTTATCATTCGCTGCTATGACTTAAACCTTTGAAAAAACTCCCTACTTTACCTGATATTCCAGAAAGTGAACAAACTCCGGTAGTCAAAAGCTTACTACTGATAGTAGAGCAATGCTTTCAAAGTATTCAGCAGCAAGCCGAAGAGATCGAGCGGCTCAAAGATGAAGTGCGCGTACTAAAAAAGCAGAAAAAACGGCCCACTTTCAAACCAAGTAACTTGGACAAAGAAACAGATAAATCGACGGGCGATGATTCAGTATCGACAGAAAACAAAAAGCGGCCAGGCTCAAAGAAACGCTCTAAAAATGTGAATCTAACTATCCATGACGATCAAGTGGTTCAACCGCAAGACGGTATCCCTCCAGGAGCTCGCTTTAAAGGATACCGGGATTTTATTGTTCAGGAGTTGGTCATTGGCACAAAAAACACCCGTTATCGTCTCGCCCGTTATGTCACACCAGACGGCCAAACCCTCACCGCTAAATTACCTAAAGAATTGAACGGGCTGCATTACGGTCCTTATTTACTCAGCTATGTCCTTTATCAACACCATCACTGTCATGTCACCCAACCTCTATTGCTAGAGCAACTGCGAGAATGGGGGATTGATATCTCCGCCGGTCAAATCAATCGCCTTTTATCCGAGGGAAAATCTCAATTTCATCAGGAAAAGAACGACATTTTAAAAGCGGGTTTAGCTTTGTCCGATTATGTCACTGTTGACGATTCAGGTGCTCGCCATAAAGGGGTCAACGGTTATGTCACTCAAATAGGCAACGAGTATTTTGCTTGGTTTGAATCGACAGGCTCTAAGAGTAGGGTTAATTTTTTGGAATTGCTCTGTGCGGGGGATAAAAGTTATCGTATTAATCATCACGCTGAGTCTTACTGGGTAGATCAAAAATTACCGCATGTCCCACTAAAGCTTCTCTTAGAGAGTGGCTTGTCGCATTTTGCTAATGCCCTGCGTTGGGAGGAGCATCTTGATGAGCAGGGAATCAACTCGGCGCGCCACCGTCGTATTGCGACGGAAGGCGCTTTACTTGGTAATGTGCAGCATCAAAACCGGTGCCAGAACTTAGTCATACTCAGTGACGGGGCGGGTCAGTTCAATATTCTGCAGCACGCATTGTGCTGGATTCATACTGAGCGTTTGGTACACACAATGCTGCC
>ASZJ01000135.1 GCA_000416275.1 Osedax symbiont Rs1 | reverse complement strand
GCCAAGTCATTTATTTGTAAATTTTTTTCACTCTAGGCCAGTCTGTGAAGACCCAGCGCTAATCAGCTAGTGTTTTGTTTTTCCTCTGTGCAGCGCAGCGCCTCTGTGTCCTCTGTGGTGAAAAAAACTTTAAAGGATTGGTTTTACCACAGAGGACACAGAGAAGAGCTTAAAAGCATCTTTTGCTTTTGGCTAGTGTGATGGGGACCAAGGGCTAAGCAGCGATAATAATGATCATCATCTATTATCGATCTGATGCGAAAAGCCGTGAAAGTCGTTTTTGTGCTGGTGAAACATATCGACAATGGCGTCCATCATCAGTCTGACTGCCGGTGATTTTCGCATATCTTTATGGATCACTAAATATAAGTTGGCGCTTTCATCGGCGATGGTTTCGAGCTTTTTTAAGCTCGGCTCTCGATCGCCGACAAAGCAGGGTAAAACTCCGAGGCCACAGCTTTGGATCATTGCGTCGAGAATAGTCACGCCATTGTTGGAGCGGATCACCGGCTGGCGCTTACCGAGTTTTTTGCGCAGCCAGACCTGGCTGCTAAAATAAACGTGCTCATCGTCAAATCCCACCCAATCACACTCTGCGTATCTGGCGTCGGTTAAGGCCGCCGGGTGCTGCTCTAAATAACTGTGGGTCGCATACACGCCGTAGTGGTAGTGACCTAGATCTTTGGCAATGATATCGGGTAAGTCCGGGACACTTTTGCGGATCATGATGTCGGCCTCTCGTCTGGAGAGGTTGGCAGCGTTGTGTGCAATCGATATTTCGATCTCTACACTGGGGCACTTTTTGCGCAATTGCGGTAGGTGCGGCACGACAAATTGGGCTATTTGCTCGTACATCGATACGCGTACCGTGCCGGCTATTTCTGGGCTAAAGCTCGCTTGGTGGCGGTGCAGAGCGCTGGCCGCCGACTCCATGTTTTGCGCAAAGGGGATCAGCTGTTCGCCGTGTGCAGTGAGGACTAAGCCGTCGGGCTGGCGAGTAAACAGCTGAGTGGCTAAGCTCTCTTCTAAAGACTTCAATCTTCGGCCGACTGTCGGCTGGCTAATTTTTAGGGCTCTGGATGCCGCCGAGAGCGAGCCCTGTTCGTAAATACACAGAAAAACTTTCAAATCATCCCAGTCAAATGGCATTGGTTTTATCTCTTAATGGTTAATTTATCAGCGCAGTTAGCTCACCAGCTATTGTGAGTTTAGCTATTCAAAAATGTATAGCTAGTATAGATTTAAGTTTAGAGCTATACAAATTAATTAAGAGTAAGCTGTTCGCACTGTCAATTATCCCGACTGTTATTCGCTAATTACCGGTACCAGAGACGCGAGTGTCGAGAGCATTTAAATGAGGAATAGCATGTATTTTAATCGAAAATTGTGGTCGTTAACCGAGCAAGTACGACCCCGTATTTACGGTTCGGTATTAATGGGTTTGGTGGGTTCGGTGCTGGGTATTTGTCGATTGCTGATGTTGGGGTGGTTGATTGGTAAAGTGATTAATGGGGCGAGTATTGCCGAAACTTGGCCGCTAGTGCTGGCCACTTTAGCGTTGATGTTGGTTTATTCGGTGTGGGAATATCAGCGCTTGATCTTGGTGCATGGTACTGCATCGATAGTACAGCACAGTTTGCGCACTAAACTGTTTGATCAGTTTTTCAGCTTGGGTCCGGCGTATTTTTCTCAGCAGCGCAGTGGTGAAACCACTAATGCAGCGGTTGAGGGGGTAGAGCAGTTAGAGGTCTATTTTGGTCGATATCTGCCACAATTGCTGGTCGCGCTATTAACCCCGGTGGTTATTTTCATGATTGTGGCGCAAATTGATTTGCCGGTCGCTACGGTCTTGCTGGTCGCCTCGTTGTTTACGCTGTTCGCCCCCAGTGTTTTTCAGCGCTGGGATAGCAAATTGGCGATGCGCCGGGCGAGCGCTTATCGAGCATTCGCATCAGAGTTTTTAGATGCGCTACAAGGGTTAGTGACACTGAAAGCTTTTGCCCAAAGTAAAGCTCGCGAATCTAAATTGGCCGAAAAAGCCGATGATCTGTTTCAAAGTACGATGTGGGTGATGGCGACAAATTCGATGGCGCGAGGGATCACCGATATCGGTATTACCTTAGGTGCCGCCTGTGCTTTAACGCTGGCGGCAGTCAGAGTTGAGCAGGGCTTGATGAGCTTTGAAAGCCTCTTATTAGTTTTGTTACTCGGTGTGGAAGTGTTTAAACCGCTGCGTGAATTACGCTCCTTAATGCATGCGGGAATGCTGGCGCAGTCAGCGGCCAAACAAGTGTTTTCGCTGCTGGATGCTCGCGAAAAAGTGCTTGATACAGCGGCGCAGGATTCGCAACCGCTAACGTTGAAAAATACCTCGATCAGTTTTCAGCAAGTGTCGTTCGTCTATAACCAGCAGCGCGCTGCTAAAGCGGCACCGCTGATTCACGATCAGTTAAATTTTTCAGTGGCACAAGGTAGCCGGGTAGGCGTGGTCGGCAGTAGTGGCGGAGGTAAATCGACGATAGTTAGTTTGCTGTTGCGCTTCTATGATCCTCAATCCGGTGCCATTAAAATTGGCGATCAGAACATTAAAGACATGTCGCTGCAGCAGTTGCGCTCACTGTTTTCGGTAGTTAGCCAAGATACTTATCTCTTTTACGGCACCATTAAAGAAAACCTGCAGTTGGGTAACCCCGATGCTTCTGATCAGCAGTTACTAGCGGCGGCTAAGGCGGCCAATGCCGATGAGTTTATTCAATCGTTCGACCAAGGTTATAACAGTATGATTGGCGAGCGCGGAGTGCGCTTGTCGGGAGGGCAGCGGCAGCGCATTGCGATTGCGCGGGCACTGCTTCGAGATGCGCCGATTTTGATCTTAGATGAGGCTTTGTCTTCAGTAGATGCGAAAAATGAAGCCTTAATTCAATTGGCTTTAGATAAGCTGATGGAGGGGCGCACCACCTTGATACTGGCGCATCGTTTAGCCAGCGTCATCAATTGCGAGCAAATTTTACTGTTAGATAAAGGCAAAGTGGCGGAGTGTGGCAGCCACCCTGAATTGTTAGCTAAACAGGGGCTGTACGCGAAGCTGATGGACTCACAAGTTCAAGCGGGTCGTGGGGTTGAGTCGCATGCTCAGCTGGCTGTTAACAAGGCTGAACTAACCGCAGATGATCGAGATAAAACTGTCACCGGCACAGTAGATGCAGCTAGTGAGCAAGTAACAGAGGATAATATTTTACAGGGCGATAAGCACAGCTGGTCGCAGGTCATCAAACACTTATTGTCCTATGCGGTTAATTGGAAAGGGCGGCTGTTGCTGACCTTTTTATTCGGCATGGGGCGAGTTTTTGCCTATATTTCGGTCAGTATCTTTTCAGCGCTGGCGGCAGTGGCGGTTAAAAATGCTACCGATTATACGCTGTGGGTACAATTGCTGATTGCCAGCGCGGTGGTCGCGGCACTATTGCACTGGCTGGAGTCCTGGGTTGCGCATGATATGGCATTTAGAATGCTGTCAGAAATGCGGATTAAATTATTTCGCAAGTTAGAGAGCTTGGCGCCGGCGTTTATGGTCAAACATCGCAGCGGCGATTTAATTAACTTAGCTACTCACGACGTTGAAATGGTCGAGTATTTCTTCGCCCATACCATTGCACCAGTCTTTGTCGCCATCTTAGTGCCCAGTTCGATCTTGGTCTTACTGGCGAGTTTCTCTTGGCAGTTGGCTGCAGCGCTGTTACCGCTGATATTATTAGTGTTGTTTATGCCGATCCTGTTTCGCAAGCGTATTGATGTGGCTGCAGCCAAGGCTCGAGAAATACTGGGTCGACTCTCTGCTCACACCGTCGAATCACTACAGGGATTGGCTGAGTTATTAAACTATCAGGCAACCGCTAGCAGGCGCGTGCAATTTGAATCTTTAATCGATCGACATAAAAAACAGAGACTGAAATTTTTTCGAATCAGCTCTGCGCAGAGCACCCTAGTGGAGTTCATCACCTTGAGCTCCGCTCTATTAATGTTAGTAATAGGTACGCCTTTAGCAGCTGCTGGGGTGTTTGATGCGGCGTATTTACCTTTGATTGCACTGGCTGCAGTCGCTGCGTTTTTACCGGTGATTGAAGTGGCGGATGTCGGGCGACAATTGTCGGATACACTGGCGGCCACTAGCCGGTTGATGCAAGTAGAGCAGAGCCAACCGGTGGTATTAGACCAAGGGTTGCAAACGCCAGCCTTTCCCCTAGCTAATCGAGCGCTGCAAGTGGAATTTAGCCACCTGACTTTTAATTACGACGCAGACCAGCCCCAGATAGCTGATCACTCACAGCTAGAGCTACACCAGGCGAAGCCGGTTCAGCTAATCACTGATTTAAATTTGACCTTAGAAGCCGGTTCTAAGGTGGCGTTAGTCGGGGCATCGGGAGCCGGAAAAAGCACTTTAGCGCATTTGTTAATGCGCTTTTGGGACCCGCAAGAGGGTGAGATAAGTATCGATGGTATTAATATTAAAGATATGCCCCTGGCGCACTTCAGGCAGTATGTGGCGATCGTCACACAAGATACCTATTTATTTAACGACACCGTGCGTGAAAACTTACTGATGGCCAACCCGCAAGCGACCGAAGTAGAGCTATTACGAGCTATCGATATGGCGGAGTTAACTGATTTTATCGAGCGACAAAACGAGGGGTTAGACTTGATTGTCGGTGAGCGTGGCTACGCCTTATCGGGTGGACAGCGCCAGCGTTTATCTATCGCCAGAGCTTTTTTAAGAGATGCTCCGATACTTATCTTAGATGAGGCTACTTCTCATTTAGATGCAATTAGTGAAGCGGCTGTGCATAAAGCGCTGCAACAACTGATGCACAATCGGACCACTTTAGTGATCGCCCATCGCCTGGCCAGCATCAGAGATGCAGATAAAATTGTCGTCTTAAATGCCGGCGAAATAGTAGAGCAGGGCACACATCAACAGCTGTTAGCAAAAAATGGCTACTATGCTAAGTTACTGAGTTACCAGCAGTCGGTGAAAGCGGCTTAAGGTGGGTATATTTACCCTCTTTCGGTCAGGAATTTTTGCCTGTTCTCGGTCAGGGCTGCTTACCTGTTCTCGGTCAGGGCTTTTTACCTATCTCTCGGTCAGGGCTTTTTACCTATTTTGGGTCAGGCCTGTTACAGGTAAATTTAAGTATGCACTAGAGAGGGGTTTTTGATAAAATATAAGGCCTAAAAGGAGCTTAGAGGCTATTTTGATGTCCGGACATTTAATTTATATCGTCGGTGCTTCTGGCGCGGGTAAAGATTCGATTCTCAGCCAGTGCCGCTCGCAGCTAATCGAGCTAAATACTGGTATTGCACATCGCTATATTACCCGCCCGGCAAGTGCCACTGGCGAAAACCATATCGCTTTGAGCACGAGCGAGTTTGGCTGTCGAAAAAATCGGCAACTGTTTAAATTTGACTGGCAAGCCAATGGCTTTCACTACGCTATTGGCTGCGAAGTCGACGCTTGGTTAGCCTCGGGTTTGAATGTGATCGTCAATGGTTCGCGAGGCTACCTATCTCGGGCGCAGCAACTGCATCGACAGTTAACTGTCATCTATATCGATGTGGATACCGACTGTTTGCGAGAGCGGTTGCTGGCCCGTGGCAGGGAGAGCAACGCAGCAATAGAACAGCGTCTGAACCGGCATCAGCAGTTAGCTAAAGAGACCGTAGCGGATGCCTATCGGATCAATAACAGCGGGGATTTGAACAGTGCCTGTGACGAGTTGTTAGCCTTAATTCGCAACTTAGGTGGCAGTTTTGCTAGCCAGCTTTAAGTATTCAGTGCCAACCGTCGCCATACCGGGCACAGCTACGGTCTTTTGCGAATCCTCTTTAATTTAATACGGCGTCAGTAGTCAATATGGAATATAACTTGTTGGTGATCGCTAGAGCGCTGCATGTCATTGCAGTGGTTCTCTGGATAGGTGGCGTTGCATTTGTGACGACAGTTTTAATCCCCGCGATCAGATCTTCTCAGACCGCAGAAAATCGATTAAAAATATTCGAGGTCCTCGAAGGAAAATTCAGCTTCCAAGCGAAAATAACTACCCTAATCACCGGATTATCTGGCTTTTATATGCTGTACGTCATGAATGGATGGTCATCCATGCAGTGGTGGATTTATCTGATGATTTTGGTCTGGACTATCTTTAGCTTGGTGCTGTTCGTGTTCGAGCCATTATTTTTACACACTTGGTTTCATCGACAAGCTAAAAAAAATAGCGAGAGAACTTTTTTTGTCGTGCAAGTGATGCATATAGTGCTATTAACGATAAGCTTAGCCGCAGTTTTTGCGGGAGTCGCCGGTGTCCACGGCCTGTTTTATTAAGCTGCCGGCCACGATGTTAGCCCAAGTAATTCCCCTTCCCGGTTAAGTTTTTGTACAAACTAAAAACCAGATCTCAATATTAAGCTGCTGTTTTTATTAGAAAAGTAAGCGAATTAGCTTGCATTCAAGCGCTGCGATGCAAATAATTCAGCTTTCAGCTTTCAGCTTTCAGCTTTCAGCTTTCAGCTTTCAGCTTTCAGCTTTCAGCTTTCAGCTTTCAGCTTTCAGCTTTCAGCTTTCAGCTTTCAGCTTTATTGGAGTACCCCAAAATATGCAGTATAGATTAGCTGCTCTTGACGATTTAGATAATTTGGCTGAGTTGCATGCTCAGAGCTGGCGAGATTCTTATCGAGGGATTTTTTCCGATAGCTATCTTGATGATGAGGTATGGGATGAGCGAAAGACCGCTTGGACTAAGCAATTATCGGCCCCTAAGCCCAATCAACGGGTGGTGGTTGCCACCGAAAATGGTCAAATGTTGGGTTTTATTAGCGCTTTCGGTGATCAAAGCGCCAAGTGGGGGACTTTTATTGATAATTTGCACGTTGCAAAAGCCGCCCAAGGTCGGGGCGTTGGCAAGCAGTTGATGCACTTAATTGCGCGCTGGGCCAATGACTGCTTCGAACACCAGGGCATCTATCTGGAAGTGTTAGAAGATAACTTAAGTGCTAGGAATTTCTATCAGCGACTTGGCGCTAGTCACCGACAAACCAATTTGTGGCTGCCCCCTGGCAGCGATGTGCAGGTCAACGATTTGATCTATGCATGGAAACATCATCAACAATTGTTGCAAGTTGACAGCTGAAACAGCCTCAATTAAGTTTTTATTAATAAATATTGTTTAATAACAAGCTAGTAAGCATTACACTGAGTTTCACTTTATTTAGCATAAATCGGAGTATCGAGCTTTAATGAAATTTTTAACGAGTACCCTTGTACTGTTTTCTCTCTTTTTTACAGTCAATGCCCTAGCCATAGAAAAAAAGCATCACCGTGATATCTCTAAAATTGTCAGTGCCTTTAAGCTGCAGGATAAGCAGGCAGTTGCGGCGCTGATCTCCTATCCACTAAAGCGTCAGTATCCGGTGCCTATGATCGACAATGCAGCACAGCTAGTGAGTCGTTTTGAGCAAGTATTTGATGAGCAGCTGATACAGCTAATCGCCGATTCTAGCCTAGAAAATGATTGGAGTGTGGTGGGCTGGAGAGGAGTTATGTTCGGCAATGGTGAGCTGTGGCTGGATGAAGATGGTAAAATTAAGCGGGTAAACTACCAGTCCGAGAAAGAAAAAGAGCTTAAGCAGCAGCTGATTGTCAGTCAGAAAAAAACTCTTCACTCGAGCATCAGAGCATATAAACAGCCAATATTAGAGTGGAAAACCGCTAAATTCCAGATTCGGGTCGATGATCTCGGCAGTGATAATTATCGCTACGCATCATGGAGTATTAACAAGTCGCAGAGCGAAAAACCGGATTTAGTGTTAACCGGCGGAAAACTGGAGTTTGACGGCAGTGGTGGCAATCATCAATATTCATTTGCCAAAGGTAAATACCTTTATCTCTGTTACGTTAACGTATTAGGTAAAAGTGATTCTGCGCCGGGCTTTTTAGAAGTTTTTAAAGGTAAAAAGCAGTTGCTAAGTGCCGATGTGCTAGAGGTATTAAGCCACTAAAGCGCAGCAATTTAGGGGAGCCTTTGAATAAGTCCCACATATTTCCTACGGGGGTGGGAGATTTTTTCAGAGGCTTCTTAACGCCACTCTTTCCTAGTGCCGCTCGTGGTAGGTTGAGTGTCGCTCTAGTGAGAGCTAAATTGATACCGCCTGTTACATCGTAAAATGACTGTTCTCAACCACCTCGCCTATAGTTATACCCTGCTTTACTCTCCAATTGGCAAACTGAAATTGCTGTGCACGTGACCTATTCACCCACCTTAAAGTGCTCGGTTGATTAAACTTTCGACAAATATCGGAAGTCTTTATCCTGAATCAGTGACTTCACTGCGCCACATAGCACAAGCTCTTGATTATACAGCGGTTAGCAAAATACCCGCTGAAGCTACGGGTTTTATGTAGAACCAATATCTTACACTCTGTATTCACTTTGAAGTCACGGATTCAGGTTTATGGTTGAACTCTAGCTATGATACCAGTGTAAAACCAGTATCTTATCCTCTTGCTTTACTTTGGCGCCACAGATTTAGAATTGTGATTATTTTATATTCGCGTAAAACTCTCAATTTAAACAATAAAGGCTATAGTTACTGTAGATGCTCTAAATTAAACCTGCGTTTAAGGGGAAGCTCGTTCATTTACTTAGTAAGAGAGGGTTGTATGATCAAACTCAGCAGCGTAAGAGTCGCTATTATTGGTGTGCTTTTGTTCGGGTTAAGCATTCCGTTTGTCAGGGCAGCTAATAATGATGTGGCTATTGTGCATAGTTACTCAAAGAATATTTCATGGGTAGTCAATCAAAGTCGTGGCTTTCGACAAAAATTAGGCGATAAGTATCGCTACACTGAATATGAAATGGACACTAAGCGGATCGATATCACCAAATTTGCTGCGGTTGCCAGTGAAATATTGGAGAGTATTAAAAGACTTAAACCGAGCATTGTTTATGTGACAGATGACAATGCACTGAGGCTAGTGGGAAGATACGTCGATCCAAGTATCCCAGTGGTGTTTTCTGGTATTAATGCACACCTTAGGGAAGATTATCCCTGGCTGGATGAAACCACTAACATTACAGGGGTATTAGAACGGCCGCTGATCAAGCGCAATATAATGGAGACGATGAATGCCTTTGGTATTCAGGCCAGTAAAATTTTACTGTTGATGGATACTAGCGTTACTTCACAGCACTTTTTCAAACTGGAGTTACAAAGCCGTGATAAATTTTTTGTGAAGGGCGCTGAAGTTGATGTGTTCAGAGCTAAAGTTTTTTCGGCCTGGAAGGAAAAAATTATTGCCTCTAAGCAAGATAATTACGACTTCTTACTGCTCGTCGGAGCTTTCGCACTAAAAAATGACGACGGCAGCAGTATTAGTGCGGTAAATGTCGCTAAATGGATCTCGGTCCACTCTCCTACCACCGCATTCACCTCACATTTGCAGCAAATTGGTGAGGGATTACTGGTCGGAGGATTACAGCTAAATGGTGAAATTATGGGTGCCGATGCCGGTAAGATCGCCGTGAGTATACTGGTAGACAAACGCAGTCCCAACGATATATTTCCTCAGACACAGACTGCTGGTGAACTGATATTTAGTCAATCGGAAATGCACAGGCGACACTTAATGATCACCGAAAAATATAAAAATTCAGTAAAATTATTAGACTGAGACCTCTGCATAACGTTACGAGTGAAGGTAAGACAAGGCAAAAACCGGCGAGATAGCGGAGTCAGTGTGCCCCTCTCTTTGGGTACAGTGTGCCCCTGTTTATGGGTATTACAGGTGTAAATGAGCATATTGAGCCGGTTTTTAACGCCGTATTACCGAGCGCAGTTATCATACCCTCTGGGTAAGTTATACAGAGGTCTTAGATTGATGTTCCTTTGGTTGTTCCTATAAGAGCTTTATTTGCCTTTCGACTTAGGTATGATACTGAAATAAGTTGAGTGAACAGAAGGCTGTAGAGGAGAGGTTAAAGTTTGTCCTTTAGATAAAAAATCACCGTAAGTCATTTAAAAATAGCAGTAATTATCGAATTCGCTACTTTTAGGAATGCCATCAACCTAACTCGAAAGCTAATAAATTAAGGAACATAATATGAAAACCATAGGATTATTAGGCGGGATGAGCTGGGAGTCCACGGTCAGCTATTATCAAGAGGTTAACCGGGGAGTAAAGCGGCAGCTGGGTGGCTTGCACTCAGCCAAAGTGGTGATGGTTAGTGTCGATTTTGCAGAGATAGAGCGCATGCAGCATGCAGGGGATTGGCAGGCGACGGCGCTGATTTTGGCTAAAGCCGCGAAAAACATTGAGCTTGCCGGGGCTGATTTTCTGCTGATCTGCACCAATACCATGCACAAAGTAGCGGAGCAAATACAAGCTAATATTAGTATTCCAATTCACCACATTGCCGATGCAACGGCGCAAGTGTTGCAGGCAGACAAAATAACGAAAGTGGGTTTGTTGGGAACCAAATTTACCATGCAGCAAGATTTTTACCGATCTAGGTTAGAAGATAAATTTGCTATTCAAGTAGTAGTGCCGCTAGAGGATCAGCAGCAAAGAGTACATGAAATTATTTATACTGAACTAGTCTTGGGGGAGATTAAAGAGACTTCCAGAGCGGAGTATTTGGCGGTGATCGATAGTTTGTTTGCCCGTGGGGCTGAGGCGGTTATTTTGGGCTGTACTGAAATCGCGCTGTTGGTTGAACAGCAGCACACTGATGTACCTCTATACGACACTACCGCTATCCACGCGCAATCAGCGGTAGTGATCGCTTTAGCCAATTAATCGCGATTGTTTTTTTTAGAACCTATGAACAAACCCCACATCTTCTCTGTAGATAACTAAGTGCCTATTCCCTTTGAAAGAGGTGGTTGTCGCTGAGAGCTGCTTAAATAAGGTGGCTCTCCTTGATCAAATACCCAGTCTCTAAACAGATTTATACTCGCTAAACTTGGGGCTAGAGGGTTAGACTTGGTTAATAAATAGTAGCCACTGTTTTCTGAAACATAAGTATCCGACAGTTTGATCAGTCGCTCGGTTCGCAGGTCATCTTCGATCATTGCCAGGGGGCACAGGGCAATCCCTTGCCCGGCAAGAGCTGCAGAACGCAGCAAGTTGAAATCATCAAAAGATAGGCTGCCGCTACTATAGTTCGGCTGCTGACCGGCCTTTGCAAACCACTCCTGCCAGCCGTCGGCTATTACAGCATCATGTAAGAAAGGTCCGCCGCTGATCGATAAATCTGCGGCCAAATCATGGCGGCGTAAAAGCTCCGCACTACACACTGGATAGCTTTTTCCCGAGCGGAATAGCTCGGTGCTAATACCGGCTATTTTGGGCGCTGAATTGGCAAAAATGAAGGCGATATCGACGTCGCTAAAATCAATGTCTGTGCCGTGTATCGCATAAGTGACGCGCAGTGATATATCGGGGTGTTCCGCTTGAAAAATATTCAACTTAGGGATTAGCCAGCAGGTGGCGACCGAGGGGATGGCAGCTATCACTAACTTTTTACTCAAAGTAGCCTGTTTGGCCAGTTGGCAGGCGGTTTTTATCTCGGTTAAAGAGCTGCTTAAACTACTGGCGAGTTGCCGGCCGTGCGGCAGCAAGCTCAGCTGATTGCCATGGCGACTGAAAAGGCTGCAATCTAACCACTCCTCTAAGTTTTTAATCTGGTGGCTAACCGCAGAAGGTGTGATAAAAAGCTCTTGGGCAGCCCCTTGAAAATTAGTGTGTCTAGCGACGGTTTCAAAGGTTTGCAAGGCTTTTAGGGGTAGATTACGCATTGAGTTTCCTCGCAAATTATAGTGTTTGGCTGCTAGAAGGATAACCTTAAACTGTGCCATAGCACAAAGTTTTGATGAATTTAATTCAATGAAGCATTGAAAAACACTCGCTTGATCTATCCTCTCGCAAGGCATTAAATAGAGCTATCAATTTACCTTAAGGAGATGCAGACGCATGCAGATGCCATCACTACAAAGTTTTGCTGGAAACGGCAGCAAAGCAAAGCCAACCTTTTCAGCGGAAGAAATGCTCAGAAGGCAAACCAACATACGCGTTTATATGGCCGCTCAAGATATAAATGCCGCCCTGTTTAGTTCATACCACAATATCTGTTACTACTCAGATTTCATGTACTGCTATTTTGGCCGCAACTATGGGCTAGTGATCGATCAACATGTGGTTACTAGCATCAGTGCCGGCATTGATGGTGGGCAGCCTTGGCGACGTACTAGTGGTAACAACATTACTTACACAGATTGGCAGAAAGATAATTTTTTCAAAGCGGTCAAAGAGCTCACTAAAGGTGCCAAGCGGATCGGCATCGAATTTGACCACTGTAATTTAGATCAATTACAGCGCTTAAAGCAGGCATTCCCAGAGGTGGAGTTTGTTGATATTGGTGGGCCAGCTATGCGCTTGCGGATGATTAAGTCGGCTGAGGAAATCGCGCATATTACGCAGATGACTCGGATCGCCGATATCGGTGGGGCCGCTTGTGCAGAGGCTGCTAGAGTGGGTGAAAGTGAAGTAGAAGTGGCATTGCATTCAACGGCAGCTATGGTGCGAGAAATTGCCAAAACCTGGCCTGATGGCGAGCTGTTAGACACTTGGACTTGGTTTCAGTCAGGTTTAAATACTGACGGCGCGCACAATCCAGTGACTTCGAAAAAGATAGTAGAAGGGGATATTCTCTCGCTGAATTGTTTTCCAATGGTAGCGGGTTATTACGTGGCGCTAGAGCGAACTATGTTCGCAGGTTCCGCAACCGATGAAAATATTCGCCTCTGGGAGATAAACTGTAAGATCCACGATCGCGGTAAAGAGCTGTTGGTCGCGGGTAATAAGTGCTCGGATATCGCCATTGAGCTGAATAGTATTTATGCTGAACATGGGCTGTTAGAGTATCGTTCCTTCGGCTACGGCCATTCTTTTGGCATACTTAGTCATTACTATGGTCGTGAGGCTGGGCTTGAGTTGCGTGAAGATTGCGATACTGTTTTAGAGCCAGGTATGGTGATTTCAATGGAGCCGATGATTACTATACCCGATTCAATGCCGGGAGCGGGTGGCTATCGAGAGCATGACATCTTAGTGATTAAAGAGGATGGCAGTGACAATATCACAGCATTTCCATACGGTCCGGAACATTTAATTCTACCTGCTTAATCGATGTTTATAAAAGAGCATTGAGAGAGCGTGGCTCAGCTGCATTAGTTGGCTGAGTCAAAGTTTATTCTCCTTAATGTACCTGTACTGCAGACACTGCCATTCCAAGTCTCTATCTAGATATTTTAGATACGACAAAGTTCATCTGATATTCATAAAAACGCTCAAAAAACATCCCGTTAGGTAAGCAACAGGTTAAGTTAAGATAACTAGTGGTGTGTTTTAAATACCTAATTACTAGTGTAATCTTGAATTGTTCGATTTTATTCAATTTAACTTATTGATTTAAATTAAATAAAATGACTTGTATTGGTTTTTTTTAAAAAACAACAACAACTTTATTTGATAACTTTTGGCAATTAAACCTGATAAAACCCCCTTTAATTGTCGTGATTGAGAAGTTATTTGTCGTAAAGACAAAGAATAGCAGGACAAAAATTACCATACAATAAATACACAAGGTCTAGCGGTTGTGTAGTTTTCAATGCATGTGCTAGTATCAAACCAACTAAAAATAAGAACATATTGGAGAGTTATATGGATTCAAATCCAGATTTTTTGGTGCAATTTAAGAATGTACAAAAGAGCTATGATGGAGTCCATTTAGTCGTAAAAGATTTTAATGTCGACATGGTTAAAGGTGAGTTTTTAACGATGTTAGGCCCTTCCGGATCAGGTAAAACCACCTGTCTTATGATGCTAGCGGGATTTGAAACCGCCACTAGCGGTCAGATCATACTCGATGGTCAATCAATCAATAATGTTGCACCGCATAAGCGGGAGATAGGCATGGTCTTTCAAAACTATGCACTGTTCCCACATATGAGCGTCGCAGAAAACTTAGCTTTTCCCCTGCAAGTTCGAAAAATGGGTAAGTCTGAAATTACTGAGAAGGTTAATCACGCGCTAAAAATGGTCCGTTTAGATCATTTCGCCAATCGCAGACCCGCACAGTTATCAGGTGGGCAGCAGCAGCGTGTCGCAGTTGCCAGGGCGTTGGTTTTTCGACCTAAATTAGTCTTAATGGATGAGCCATTAGGCGCCTTGGATAAAAACCTGCGTGAAGAAATGCAGTATGAAATAAAGCATATCCACGAAGATCTAGGTGTCACTATGCTCTATGTGACCCACGATCAGGTAGAAGCCTTGACCATGTCAGATAGAATTGCTGTTTTTGATGACGGCATCGTCCAGCAGCTGGCTTCTCCGCACGTTTTATACGATGAGCCAACCAATGCTTTTGTCGCCAATTTTATCGGTGAGAATAACCGGTTAATGGGCAAAGTGGTCTCGATTGAAGGCGATGTTTGCAGTGTCGAGTTGGATGGTGGTGGCGGTTTAGTACAGGCGAAAAAAATTAATGTAGCTGGTGTTGGTGATCGAACAACTTTGTCACTTCGCCCCGAGCGAGTGATCGTTGATCCGGCGGCAGGTGAATGCCCAAATAACTGTGAAGCAAGAGTTGAAGAGCTCATCTATCATGGGGACCACACTCGTACTCGGGTCTCTGTATCAGGTAGTACCGACTTCATCATTAAAGTACCTAATACTCATAATCAACAGCATATGAAAAGAGGTCAGTCGATTAGAATTGGCTGGAATACCGGCGATTGCCGCGCACTGGATGCCTAACGTTCCCTGTAAGGACGATATATATAAAGCTTAAAATCACAAAAAAATGAACAAGTAAATTTCAATAAACAATCAATTTTTGCCTTAAAGATTAAATAAAAACAAGGAAAACAAGAAGATGAAGAAGTTACTGAAACGTTCTATTGTCGCCACGGCGATTGCCGCTGTATCAATGACTATGATGACCACCGCTGTCCAAGCTGAGTCTAGCCTCACTGTTGTCTCTTGGGGTGGGTCATACTCTAAGAGCCAAATGCGCGCATATCACGAGCCTTGGACTGCTAAAACAGGCACCAAAATTCTACATGAAGATAAGTCAGGTACAGGCCTAGCGGGAATTCGCTCTCAAGTTGAAGCCAACAATGTAAGTTGGGACTTGGTAGATATGTTAGAAGGTAATGCCATGATCGCTTGTGATGAAGGCCTTATCGAAGAAATTAATTACGATGAAATTTTGGCTCCGGCACCGGATGGAACGCCTGCTAGTAAAGATTTCCTAGGCGGACTGAATGGCTGCTTTATCCCACAGATTTATTACGCGACACTTTTTGCTTACAATGATGAAATGTTTAAAGGTGAAAAGCCTTCAACTATCGCCGATATTTTTGACCTAGAGAAATTCCCTGGTAAGCGTTCACTAGAGAAAATTCCCGCCGGTAACTTAGAGTGGGCGTTAATGGCTGACGGTGTTGCCGCTAAAGATATTTATGATGTGTTGAGCACTGAAGAAGGTGTCACACGTGCATTTAAGAAATTAGATACGATTAAAGATTCAGTTATTTGGTGGGAGGCAGGCGCGCAGCCACCACAGTTACTATCTGATAAAGAAGTCAGTATCGCCAGTGGTTACAACGGTCGTTTCTTCGGTGCTCAAGTTAATGAAAAGCAACCGTTCACTATTATTTGGGATGGCCAGCTAGCAGAGATCGATGGTTGGGTTGTACCTAAAGGCAAGCTGACTCCAGAGCTTAAGAAATACATCAAATTTATTACAGATACTCAGCGTTTGGCTGATCAATCTAAGTATATTTCTTACGGTCCAGCACGTAAGTCTTCAGCATCTTTAGTCGACAAACATGCGGATACTGGGGTTGATATGAAGCCTCATATGCCAACTAGCCCGGCAAACTTTACCAATCCAATTATTAAAAATGCGGAGTGGTGGGCGAATAACAACGATGACATGAGTGAGCGTTTCAACGCTTGGTTATCTAAGTAAGAAAAAGTAAAAGCACTGCAAACGGCTTCGTTTGTAGTGCACAGGATTAGTCTATTTGGCTAATTCTGTTCTCGTATTAGTGCAACAAAACCTTGATTTATCCAGTTTCTAGATCTCTAGATCTCTAGCGACTATAAAAATAAGAAAAGCATCCAATCTGCAACTAGGTCAAAACACATGGCGAACACATACTCAAAAGTAGGTGAGATGACAACAAACGATGGGGTGCCGCTTAAAATAAGCTTGCAGCGCTCACAACGTAAACTCAAACTATGGGCATTTTTACTGGTTGCCCCACTGCTAATATTCATTACCATTAGTTTCATCTTACCCGTTGTCAGTATGACAATGCGCGGTGTAGAAAATCCACAAGTTGCCAATATTTTACCGAATGTGGTTGATGCGTTATACGTTTGGGACGGTGTGGACTTACCTGATGAAGCTGCATACGAGGCGTTAGTTATTGACCTCACAGCAGGTAGAAAGAACAAAAATATCGGTAAAGTTGCCTCGCGCTTAAACTATGAACGCAGTGGTATGCGCCGTGTAATTTCCGGTTCTTCTCGCAAGGCAGCCAAGTTAAAAGAGGGTCCTTACAAAGAGCAGATGATTAAGATTAACAAAGCCTGGGGCGATGTTACGACTTGGTCATTAATTAAAAGAGAATCCGGAGCATTCACCTATTCCTATCTAGTCGCCGCAGTCGATTATAAGATTACCGATCAAGGCGACATTGTCGCCAAATCTGAAGAGAAGCAAATCTACAAATCGCTGTTTGGACGCACCTTGATGATGAGTTTTACTATTACCATCATCTGTATCCTACTGGCTTACCCTATCGCCTATTTGCTCGCGACTTTGCCGATGGCGAAAAGCAACTTGTTGATGATTCTAGTGCTGTTGCCATTTTGGACATCTCTGCTGGTTCGAACTACCACTTGGATTGTGTTGTTACAAAGCAACGGGGTGCTCAACGATATATTAGTGTGGATGAATATCATTGACGACTCGGGACGATTGCAAATGATTTACAATCAAACCGGTACTATCATTGCAATGACTCACATTTTATTACCCTTCATGGTGCTGCCTTTATACAGTGTGATGAAAACTATTCCACCTTCTTATATGCGTGCCGCTTTATCGCTGGGTGCTAATCCAGTAGTTTCCTACGTTCGAGTCTATATTCCGATGACGGTGACCGGCATTGGCGCCGGTAGTTTACTGGTCTTTATATTGTCGATTGGTTACTACATCACCCCTGCCTTAGTGGGCGGACAAAGTGGTGTGTTGATTAGTAATATGATTGCATATCATATGCAAAACTCGCTGAACTGGGGACTGGCAGGTGCGCTTGGCTTTATCTTGTTGGTGATAGTTATGATCTTTTACGCCATCTTTAATAAAGTAATTGGCATTGATAAAATGAAGATGGGCTAGAGGAGATACTACTATGGCTATACCTATTTATGCAGGTAAATTAGAACGCACTTGGTACTATTCATACCGGATCATTTGCGCCTTAATATTTTTGTTCTTGATTGGGCCGATACTAATCATTATTCCGTTGTCGTTTAACGTGCAGCCTTATTTCACTTTTACTCCCGAGATGCTCTCCTTTGATCCGGCGGGTTACTCACTGCGTTGGTACGAAGAGTTCTTGGCCAGTCAAGAGTGGATGCGCTCTATCAAGAATAGTTTCATGGTGGCTATTGCAGCAACCATCTTAGCTACCTCTTTGGGAACATTGGCCGCACTGGGCTTATCCAGAGCTGAAATGCCGTATCGTGCATTGATCATGAGTATTTTGATTTCACCGATGATCGTGCCTTTGATTGTATCGGCAGCGGGGATGTTCTTTTTCTACTCGAGTATTAATCTTGCCGGCACTTTTTTGGGGCTGATCTTGGCGCATACTGCGTTGGGCATTCCCTTTGTGGTGATTACCGTGACGGCAACCTTGTCTGGTTTTGATCATTCATTAACCAGAGCTGCAGCTGGGCTAGGTGCGAACCCAAGAGTGGTGTTCTTTAAAGTAATGCTGCCTTTAGTGACGCCAGGTGTTATATCGGGCGCCCTATTTGCTTTTATCACCTCTTTCGATGAAGTGGTCGTCGCGATTTTCGTCGCCGGCGTAGAGCAGCGAACTATACCGCTGCAAATGTGGGGCGGAATTCGTGAGCAAATCAGTCCAACCATACTAGCGGTTGCGACTATTTTAGTGGCAATATCAATCCTATTACTGACAGTGCTAGAATTATTGCGCCGTCGAAGTGAGAGACAGCGAGGTTTAACTCCCTCATAAACTCGTTACACTGATCCAGCTATATTTACCCACAGGTAGTAGAAAAAACCGCCTGTGGGTAAGCTGATAATAATCTCTTTTAGCATCTTAAGCGCTTATCCTATTTTTCTTATTTGTAAAACCTGCTGCGCTAAAGCGCTTTTTTTTTGTACAAAAAAAATGCTAATATTTAGCTGAGCCTTAAATAAATTTAAGTTGTCTGCTATTGCTGGTGTGCCAGTGTAAACATACTGTTAGGCTGCTCTTTAGACTGCGCAGGAGGCGTCGACTAAATATTATTTTTGCTGGTAAAAACCACAAGGTAGTGAGCTTATGACTTTTGAACAAGTGTTAATAGCGGTAATTTTAGTGTTGACTATCGCGCTCTTCATTTGGGGAAAATTCAGACACGATATAGTAGCGGCACTCTCGCTAGGGGCCTGTGTGTTAACTGGCTTAGTCTCCTCTGAATTGGCCTTTGTCGGCTTTGGCCATCCAGCCGTGATCACGGTGGCTGCAGTGTTAGTCATCTCAGATGTGCTGCGCCGCTGTGGGGTAGTTGATTTGCTTGCCCACACCTTAATGCCCTATACCAAAAATTTGTTAGCGCATATTCTATTACTCACAAGTGTAGTGACAATCGCCTCAGCATTTATGAATAATGTCGGTGCTTTAGCACTGATGTTGCCGGTGGCTATTACCACTTGTGCTAAGCACAATCGATCGCCAGCTATACTTTTAATGCCACTGGCCTTCGGTAGTATCCTCGGTGGCATGACCACTGCAATAGGTACGCCACCGAATATCATCATAGCGATGATGCGCGCTGAAGTCGCTGGTCAGCCATTTAGCATGTTTGATTTTTCGGCGGTCGGTGTCTCTATTGCGATTGTCGGGGTGCTTTTTATCGGCTTGATCGGCTGGCGTTTTATTCCTAAATCAAGACTGTCGCGCAGTGCGCCTGAGCAACTATTTGCGATTGATGACTACTTAACTGAAGTCATCATTAGAGAAGAGTCAGAATTAGTAGGCCAGTCGGCAGATGCTATCAAAGGTCTGGAAGCCGGCAATATTGAAGTGGTCGGGATCGCTCATCGGCATGGCGAAACGATGTCGATGAAACGTTTTCAACTACTCCAAGCCGGCGATATCCTCATCTTGCAAGCTGATCCATCTGAGATACAGCCGCTGTTGGATAAAAATGATTTAGAGCTAATCACTAGCGCCGATAAAAAATTTGCCGAGTTGACTAAAGGAAATTTAACCTTAGTCGAAGGGGTTATTAAACGCGGCTCGTGTCTCGAGGGCCAAGATGTCCCTTTTTTACGGCGCAGAAGTAATAGCTCACTAGCGCTAGTTGGATTGGCGCGAGAAGGGCAAAAGGTACAGCGGCGCATAAGGCGGCAAAATTTTAGAGCGGGAGACATACTGCTGTTACAGGGAGCTGCAGATACCGTCGATGAACAGCTGGCTGAATTGGGTATGGTGCCCTTGGCAGCTAGAAACCTCAGCTTAGGGGGGCGGCGTAAGCTATCGTTAGCCGTGACTATTTTTGCCGTGGCGATTGTCCTGGGTGTTTTAAATATCTTGCCGCTAGTGATTGTTTTTGTGATGGCGGTGTTAGTCTACGTGCTATTAGATTTAATTCCGGTACGTAATTTATACGATGCGATTGATTGGCCAGTGATTATTTTGTTGGCATCCTTAATCCCGGTCGGAAAGGCGTTAGAAAGTACCGGTTTAACCGGGCTAGTTGCTAATCAAGTACTAACGTTGACCTCAGCAATGCCTATTTATGTGGTGATCGGGCTGTTGTTAGTGATGACTATGTGGTTGTCAGATGTAATTAACAATGCCGCAACGGCAGTGGTGATGGCGCCGTTGGCATACAGTATCGCGCAGGGCTTAGGAGTTAATTCAGACCCATTTTTTATGACGGTCGCGGTGGGAGCTTCCTGCGCTTTTATGACGCCAATCGGCCATCAATCAAATACCTTAGTGATGGGGCCCGGTGGTTATCAATTTAGTGATTACTGGCGGATGGGGCTGCCACTGGATATCATTATTGTGCTTATTGCCGTGCCATTGATTATGTGGGTGTGGCCGCTCTAGCTGTCGACATATGTTTTTAACCTAAATCTGCGATTTCAAAGTGCAAACAGAGTGTAAAATATTGGTTCTACGGTGGAATTGAACAATCTTAGCTGCACCCGGAGGTTCAGTGAGTGTTTTTTAACCGTTGTGAAATCAAGAGCTTGTGCTATGTGGTGCAGTGAAATCACTGATTAAGGTTAATCACAGACACCGGCTGGGGTTGCGACTTGTTTAGAAATTTCTTAGTTAAAGATGGATGAAGATTACTGCAAAAATTATAAAAATGAATTAAATATAAATATCGTATTTTAGTGTTATATAAAAAGTGCTTAATTTTGATTGGAGTCTATTCAAGATTAGACTGTGAGTAGGAGAGTGGCTAATTCTGTCATAACAAGGCTGCAAATCAGTAGTGAACTTCTAACCTGTGTATACTAGTAAAATCAAAAAAATAAAATTTCCGATAACGTAATGATAAATATCACGATTAATAAAACCCACCCATAGTATCAGTAGGAAAAACCAATGCACATTAAAACACTCGTTTCAGCTACCTTAGCTTCTCTGCTACTTGTCGCTTGTGATTCAGGCACTTCTGTCGTCGACAAAAATGCAGAGGTACTGCCACGGCCGGCAAAACTGTTAGAAATTCGTCTTAAGAATGCGCATGATTTTTTAAATTATCCGGCGGTGGTGCAATCACGTCAGCTGTCAGTATTGAGTTTTGAAGTGGGTGGAATGCTAAATGAACTTAACGTTTTAGAGGCACAGAGAGTTGTCAAAGGTGAGGTGCTGGCCACTTTAGATCAACGTGACTTAAAAGCGAAAGTGGCATCGGCACAAGCTCAATATAAAAATGCCAATAATGAATATCAACGTGCTCTGCGTCTTATAAAACAAAATGCCATATCTCAGAGTAAACTTGGTGAGCGAAAATCTAAGCGAGAAGTGAATAAATCCGAACTTGAAACAGCGCAAAAGGCCTTACAAGATGCGGTTCTCATCGCTCCTTTTGCTGGCGCCATCGCTAAAATTTCCATTGAGAAACAGCAAATTATTCAAGCGGGAAAGCCGGCCATCACACTCCTTGGCAAGGCGGGCTTAGAGGCTGTTTTTAATCTTCCCTCAAGTATAGTGGCGAGGGTTAAAGGGAAGAAAGAGCAGAGCAGAGAATCATATCTAATATTGAATGTTGCCCCCGATCGAAAAATTTCAATTAGATTTAAAGAGGCGGCATTGGAAGCAGATGCTGCATCGCAAACCTATGCGGTGACTTTTGCTTTTGATAAGCCGGAGGATTTAAATATATTGCCGGGTATGAATGCAGTGGTGTGGCTGAAAGATCCCAGTAAGCCAGCGATTAACAATAAAATTTTAATTCCGTTAACTTCGATTGCCGTAGATGGTGAGCAAAAATATGTTTGGGTGCTAGACAAAAACACTATGCAGGTTGCTAGAAGGGATATCACTATTGAAGCTGATGTGGGCGAGCGCGCAGCGGTTGACAGTGGGCTACAGGTTGGTGATGTCATAGTAGAGGCCGGTGTCGCTTTACTTGCTGAAGGTATGAAGGTGTCTAAATGGAGCAAGTAGCAATAGTTTTTTGGCGTTTAAACAGCATCAGCTTAGATAGGAATAGAGCATGAATATTGCAGAATTTTCCATTAAAAATAGGATTTTAAGTGGCATCGTCATCCTTATTAGCCTGTTCGGCGGATGGAATGCTTACGAGACAATGTCCCGTTTTGAAGACCCTGAATTTACCATCAGAACCGCTTTGATCTTTACCTCTTATCCTGGGGCAAGCCCCAATGAAGTGTCCGAAGAAGTATCCTCGCCACTGGAAACAGCTTTACAGGAACTGCAGGAAGTTAAAAAAATAAGTTCTAAGTCCACTGCGGGTATGTCTGAAATAACCGTTGATATTAAATTCGAATTTTCCAAAGACAAAGCGGCGTTACAGAATGTTTGGGCCAAGTTGCGCAACAAAATTATAGACGCCGAGTCCTCTTTGCCAGAAGGTGCCAGCACGCCAATAGTCAATGATGATTTTGGTGACGTATACGGTTGGTCATACTTCATTACCGGCGATGATTACAGTCCAGCAGAGCTGCGTAGTTATGCAAAAGCTTTGCAAAAAGAAATTTTACAAGTTGAGAATGTCGGCAAAGTAGTGTTGGCGGGAGAGCAACAAGAGCAAATTTTTGTGGAGATGAGTCGCGAGCAATCGGCGGCGTTAGGCAGCTCAATATCGGCGCTGTATGATATTCTCAGTCAGCAGAATACGGTGCTTTCAGCAGGCAAAGTGAATGTTGGTGATTTGCGGTTAAGTATCGACCCCACCGGGGCAATCGATACCATTGATTCGATTAAAAGCTTGTTAGTATCTACTTCCTCGACTGGAAAAATAACTTATCTTGGCGATATCGCCAAAGTTTATCGCGGCTATAAAACACCGGTGCAACAAATTATTCGCTACGATGGAGAATTCGCTATAGCGCTTGGAGTGTCGAGTATTACCGGTGGCAATGTGGTCGAGATAGGGACGGCGATCACAGAAAAGATTAAAGCCGCAGAAAGTCGCAGACCGCTGGGGATGAAAGTCTCTACCTATTACAATCAGGGTGAAATTGTCAAAGCGTCGGTCGATGATTTTTTTGTCAATGTACTGGTAGCGCTGGCGATCGTTATTCTCACCTTGTTTATTTTTATGGGGCTTAAATCGGCACTAGTGATTGGCTTCATCCTATTGCTGACCATAGCTGCGACACTATTGACTATGGAACTTATCAATATCCCGATGCACCGTATATCGCTTGGCGCCTTGATTATTGCCCTAGGTATGATGGTCGATAACGCGATTGTGGTTACCGAGGGGATCTTGGTCGGTGTACAAAATGGCATTAAAAAACTCGATATTGCAAAAAAGATTGTCACTCAGACCAAATGGCCGCTTTTAGGCGGCACCTTAGTGGGCATTATAGCCTTTGCTCCGATTGGTTTTGCGCCGGGGGAAACCGCTGAATATACCGGGGATCTATTCTGGGTCATCATGATTTCGCTATTGTTCAGTTGGGTTTTTGCCATTACCATCACTCCGCTGAGTTGCTACTTATTATTCCCCGAGGCAAAAGATAATATCCAGCAAAGCAAAGTGAGCGCTTTTACACGCCGCTATAAAAAAATGATGCGCGCGGCGCTGCATTTTCGCTGGCTGATAATAGCTGGTTCGGTTGGCTTGTTAGTCGTGGCTGCTTGGGGAACGCAGTTTATGACTCAGGGTTTCTTTCCCAAGTCTACGACGCCACAATTGGTGGTCGATTACTGGTTGCCAGAGGGCATCCGTATTGAGCGCACTGAACAAGACATCTTGCAAATAGAGGCCTTTGTTAGTCAATTAGAGCACGTTGAGCATGTGCAAACTTTGATTGGTCAAGGGGGGCTTCGCTACATGCTAACCTATTCAGGAGAATCACCAAATAGCGCTTATGGACAGCTGTTAGTCAAAGTCAGCGATTATCAGCAAATCGATTCGATGTTACCCATTATCCAAACCTTTATCGGGCATAATTTTCCCGATGCAGATGCTAAAGCTTGGCGCTTTGTACTAGGGCCTGGAGGAGGGTCTGCCATTGAAGCTGAGTTTAGAGGTGAGGATCCGAAAATTTTACGCCAGCTTGCCAATCAAGCTACCGATATCATGCGTGCTGAACGGACTTTATCGGTAAAGAATAACTGGCGCGATCCCGTGGGTATTATCGAGCCCATTTACTCGCAATCTAAAGGGCGCCGAGCAGGTGTTTCCAGAAAAGATTTAGCGGCTTCGCTCAGCCAGTACTACTCGGGGAAGCAGGTGGGGGTTTATCGAGAAGGGTCTGATCTTATACCGATAATCGCCCGTGATCCAGGTACTGCAACAGCATCGATTAATGATATTAAAAGCTTACAAGTGCTGAGCCCTGCCACCGGAAAAATGCTACCTATTGCGCAAGTAACAGATGGCTTTAGAACGATTTGGCGCGATGGACAAGTGCGCAGTGAAAACCGCACACTGGTGATTAAGGCACAGTGCGATCCCTATCCCGACGAGTTGCCAGCGACGTTGTTGCAGCGGATGCGGGCAGACATAGCGGCGATAGAATTACCAAATGGCTATACTTTAGAGTGGGGAGGGGAGGAGAAAAATTCCGCTGATTCACAGGATGATTTAATGTCGACCATTCCGCTGGGACTGCTGGCGATGGTGCTAGTGGTGGTGATTTTATTCGGCAAAATCAGACAGCCGTTGGTTATTTGGCTGGTGGTTCCCGGCTTATTTATTGGGGTGGTATTTGGCTTAGTGGTGACCGGTATACCGCTAGAATTTATGGGAATATTAGGAGTCCTTTCACTGTCAGGTCTGCTGATTAAAAATGCCATAGTGCTGGTAGATCAAATGGATGTTGAAATAGCCAGTGGTTTGCCGCGCTTTGATGCGGTGGTGGAGGCGGCAACCAGCAGAGTTCGGCCGGTAATGATGGGGACTTTGACCACAGTACTTGGTGTGATTCCGCTGTATT
Source organism: Osedax symbiont Rs1 (assembly GCA_000416275.1). GTDB lineage: Bacteria > Pseudomonadota > Gammaproteobacteria > Pseudomonadales > Balneatricaceae > Rs1. Next base: position 11,543 of record ASZJ01000135.1, on the reverse strand, counting down.
TTGATGCCTTTTTCCAATCGATGGCCGTAGTAATGATTTTCGGTCTGTTATTCGCCACACTCTTAACTTTAGTGTTGGTGCCTGTTCTGTACGCTGTATTTATGCAAGTGAATGCTAAGGAAGTAGCAAAATGAAAATGATAAAAATTAGCAGTGTTTCTACAGTGCTCTTACTATTGGGCGCCTGTGCGACACCGATGAATACCGCCACCCGTGAAAAGGCGATTGAAAAGGCTGTTCAGGAGTCGATAGCGACACCCACTGACTGGGCGGCGCTAGCTGCAAAAAATGTTGAGCTTGAAAGCACTTGGCTAGCAGCTTTTAACGATCCGCAAATGCTTGAGCTGATAGCAGAAGGCAAGAAAAACAACATCAATTTGCAAGTGGCAGCTGGTAATATGGATCGAGCCTGGCTGTTGGCAGAAAAGTCGGGCTCGGCGCTAAAGCCCAGTGCCGACTTGTCTATAGGTAGAGCACAAACCGGCAGCGCCAATGGTGGTGGTTCGAGCTCTCAGGTGACAGTCGGTTTAAAAGTCAGCTGGGAAGCTGATGTTTGGGGGCGACTGCAAGCGGGAGTCAGTGGGGCGCAGGCTAGTGCACAAGCGGCTGAAGCAGACTATATTTATGCCCAGCACTCACTCAGTGCCAATATTGCCAAAACCTATTTCAAAGTAATAGAGGCAAAGCTACAGGCGGACATCACCCGCACTAACTTAGATTTACTGGAGCAAGGGCGTCGTATTACTCAGGTTAAGTTTGATAATGGCATGTCGTCCGCCCAAGATATTGCGCTCAATCGCGCAGAGGTGGCATCTGCTAAAGAGCAACTTATCACGATTGATGGGGCGCAGAGAGAGGCGATTCGAGCACTGGAAGTGCTCTTGGGACGATACCCAAGTGCCACACTAGATATCGCTAAGAAACTGCCTAAATTACCACCGCCACCGCCAGCGGGAATTCCCTCAGAAATATTGGAGCGCCGGCCTGATCTTATCTCGGCAGAGCGCAGCATAGCGGCAGCTTTTAATGCTACAGACGCTGCCAAAGCAGCGCGCTTACCGAGCTTTTCGTTAACCAGTACTCTCTCCGGGTCCTCTAGCTCACTGGCTAATGTACTCAGCCCGAGTAATGTTGCCTGGCAGTTAGCTGGAAACCTATTGGTACCACTATTTGATGGTGGCAGGGGTGAAATTGATGTTGAAATCGCCACCGTAGAGCAGAAGTCCGCCGTGGCAAATTACGCACAAAAAGCGCTAACAGCCTTTGCTGAAGTGGAAAATAATTTAGATCAAGGGCGAGTGTTAGCGGCGCGTGAAGAGGCGCTAACAGAAGTGCAAGAGCAGAGTGATAAAGCTTATCGGGTGGCTGCGGTACTCTATAACGAAGGTGAGAGCGGGCTGCTGGACAAGCTGCTGATTCAACAGCAGGCGATCGCTGCCAAAAGTAATCTGCTGGCGATTCAACGCAGCCAACTCGAGCAGCGAATTAATTTATATATGGCCTTAGGCGGCGATTGGCAAAGTAATTAAAAAACTTAATGGAATTCACAATAACTTTCGTTTAAAGTGTTTTCCTTGTCCAGCGGGATCGAGGCGCCAGTAGTGACCTTTTTGGCGTTATTGATCCTAAGTCTGGGGTTGATTATTGTTCGCACTGGAAAGTGAGATAAGTTTGATGCTCATTATTGAGCAGCTTTGGCACTGGCGCCAAGTGTCGGTAGCAGGCCAATTTTCTCGCCGGTGGCCGGGTTATAAATGTATTCTATTGCGTGATCAGCGCTCTCTATCCTCTATCCTCTGTCCACTTATATAAGCTTGTTGTTTGAAAGTATATTCATAATATAAATATCAAAAGGATGGCTGTAACCTGAATTAGCGACTCCACTGTAAAACCAATATCTTACACTCTGTATTTACTTTCTGGGTTCAAATTTGAAGTCACGGATCCAGGTATGATTTTTTAGCTCGCGGCACACAGCACAACTATATAGATATTGTAGGGGGGGCATCCGCTAGCTCTAATCATTAATGTGCACATAGATGTCCGCTATTATTTTTAAAAAATAAGCTTTAATGCACAGCCGCTTTATAGGAATCATTATGCACGACTTATTAATTAAAAATGTCAACTTAGCTAACGGCGAACAGCAGGTAGATATCGCAATTTTAGATGGCAAGATAGCTGCACTAGGTAAGCACTTAAATATCAAGGCAGCCATCTATATTGAAGGCCATGGGCAGCTGGCCAGCGCGCCTTTTGTCGACAGTCATTTTCATATGGATTCGGCTTTATCTCTAGGGCAGCCCAGACTCAATCAAAGTGGCACACTGTTAGAGGGGATAGCTCTCTGGGGAGAGCTAAAACCTAGCCTAACCGTCGACTGTATCAAAAAAAGGGCGCTGGAATTGTGTCAGTGGTCGATCGCTCGAGGCACCTTGGCCATTCGCTCGCATGTGGATATTAGCGATGATCGTCTACTTGCCGTAGAGGCCTTGTTAGAAGTAAAAGAGGAGATGAAAGACTATATTGAATTGCAGTTAGTCGCCTTTCCTCAAGATGGTTTTCTACGCTATAAAAATAGTCGGCAAAATCTGCATCGTGCATTGGATAAAGGAGTTGACGTGGTCGGTGGCATACCGCATTTTGAGCGAACTATGGCCGCCGGAGCTGAGTCTATCCGCCAGCTTTGTGAAATAGCGAGTGCACGGGGGCTATTGGTAGATATGCACTGCGATGAAAGTGACGATCCGATGTCTCGTCATATTGAGACGCTCGCCTATGAAACTCAGCGGCAGGGGTTGCATGGACGAGTCACAGGTTCGCATTTAACCTCAATGCATTCAATGGATAATTACTACGTCTCTAAACTGCTGCCGCTAATCAAAGAGGCGCAAGTGCACGTCGTCGCCAATCCGCTGATCAACATTACCTTGCAGGGGCGTAGTGATACCTATCCAAAGCGTCGCGGCATGACCCGAGTTCCTGAAATGCTAGACCAGGGCATCAATGTTGCTTTTGGGCATGACTGCGTCATGGATCCTTGGTACAGCTTTGGTACCCACGATATGCTAGATGTGGCGCATATGGGTTTACATGTCGCACAAATGACTGGCTTGCAACAGATGCAGCAAGCATATCAGGCGGTCACCGACAACGCAGCTAAAGTGATGCAGCTGGAAAATTATGGCTTAGAAGTTGGATGTAATGCTGACTTAGTTATCTTGGAAGCCACCAGTGCTGTCGAAGCTTTGCAATTGCGACCAGAGAGATTGTACGTGATTAAATCCGGAAAAGTCATTGCACAGACCGCGCCAAGGGAGTGTTACTTAAACTTGCAGGGGGTAAAAACCCCGATTAGCTTTAGTAAAAACCTATTTCGTGAGAGCTGAATAAAGTAAATCCAGCCCTTGCAAATAGCTTGAACCTGAATCCGTGACTTCAAAGTGAATACAGAGTGTAATATATTGGTTCTACAGTGGAATTGAAAAATTTTAGCTGCAGCCATAGGTTCAGCGGGTGTATTTCTAACTGCTGTAAAATCAATAGCTTGCGCAGTGAAATTACTGATTCAGGTAGTAATTAACGTTAAATAAACGGTACCATCCAACTGAGGGATGGTCATTTACTGTTTTATATTGATGCTGGGTGCTGGCGGTAACTGGCGCTTCTAGCAAAGAGGTGAGCTGTGCTAGAAATTAATTATTTACTAATATTTATCGCCGCATTGATTGCAATTGCCAGTCCAGGGCCAGCAACACTTGCTATCTCAGCTACGTCGCTGAATCAAGGTCGAAAATACGGACTAGCGCTAGCTGCAGGAGTGTTAACTGGCTCTCTATTGTGGTCATTTTCAGCCGCCTTTGGTTTAGCAGTACTAATGTCTGCAAATGCTTGGTTGTTTGAAGTGTTGCGTTATTTTGGAGCCGGCTACCTCCTTTATTTATCTTATAAATCATTGCATTCAGCTTTGAGTGCCAATCAAGATGAAATGTTAAATAGTCCAGTTTCAGCATTGAAATCAGCGTATTTACGTGGCCTATTGATCCATTTGTTGAACCCGAAGGCAATCTTGTTTTTTGCTGCTCTGTATTCACTGGGATTACCTACAGAAGTTAGTAACATAGAGCTTTTAAAGGTCATCGCAACGGTTGGCTTTACTAGCTCGGCCATTTTCATTGGCTATGCATGGTTGTTTTCGCTGCCTAAAGTACGGGTGTTGTATCTGAAATCGCGGCGTATTTTTGAAGCAGTGTTTGCGGTGTTCTTCGGCATAGCCAGTGTAAAAGTGCTGACTGGCAATCTAAACGTGTAAAAACAGCTATAGCAATAGTATTGAGTAGACCACTAGACTCACTGTGATGATCGCTCAATCCCGATAGTCCCTATAAATCTAATATTTTAGTTGTCTTATTACTATGAATAAAATTGTCAAAATAATAGTCAGTGGCCTAATAACGCCACCGTAAAACCAATATCTTACACTCTGTATTCACTTTGAAGTCACGGATTCAGGTATTACTTTGATCAGCAGCTAGAAATACATTTTTATATCGCTATACCCGTATTTTTTGTCGCCAGTAGCTGGTTAATTTACCGGTTGTTTAAAAGAGGATTAAAAAATCATGCTTAAGTTATTAGATATTGATGATTTAACAAAAGCTGACATCTATAAAATATGGCGTAATATTCGGGAAAATCTAAACCGTGATGTTACGGCTAATATCGGCTGGTCTTTTGCCGGGAACGGGATCCGCACTAGGACTACATTTATACAAGCCTTTCAAAATCTTGGGATAAATTATGTAGAATTGCCTAATTTTTTGCAAACTGGGGAGTCGGTGCAGGACTTGGCTGGCTATATGGATTCCTTTTATTCAATGTACGTTATTCGTGAAACCAACCATCAAAGATTGCAAGAATTTGCAGCAGCCACCACTAGGCCGGTTATTAATGCGATGTCCGCTGAAGCGCACCCCTGCGAGGTTTTAACTGACGCATACTATTTGGCAACTAGGTACGAATCCTTACCTCAACTACGTATACTGCTGTGGGGGCCTGTGACAAATGTCTTTACATCTTGGCATTCACTAGCTAAGGTTTTAGATCTAAATATTACTCAGTGTTGTCCACGCGAGTACCACCTAGAAAAAAAGGGCATAGTGTACACGGATAAATTTAGCGGTGAGTATGACGTGCTAGTGACAGATGCTTGGCCAGCAGGTTTTTCTGATCAAAATTATTGCCTTACTGAGCATAAGCTACGTGAGCTGGGCAGTCCAATAGTACTGCCTACGCCGCCGGTTACTGTCGGGAACGAGCTGAGTAAATCTTTATGTCAGACTGAAAATTTTGTCGGCTATCAGCAGAAGGCGTTGTTACTGCCGGTGCAAATACAAATCATTGCTTATTTGTTAGAGAGCCTCTGAACAAGGCAGTACCCTGCGTGCACGGAAGATGCGTGATTTACGCAGCCCCTTAACTTATGCAGCGATTCATTATCGCTGGCACTCGCTGCAGTTGACGAGCGAGGAAAAATCAATAAAAGAGTAACCTCAAGTGAACTATTCAGAAATAATTGCCGCGTTAAACCATGCCACAGGGTTCGACTTATTCAGGATTAACGTCGCTATTGGCAAGATGTTGGATGATCCTAAACGCAGCATGCAGCTAAAGCAGAATCTGCGACAAGGCCAGCATATAGAGTACTTCGATCCCGCTGAAAATAGAGCGATAAACGCGGTTATAATTGATTTTAAAAGAACCAGGGTGTCGGTTAGAAACGTTGATGATGGTCGAGTATGGAACATACCGTATTACTACATCAATATAAACGCCATTGATACCGCCATATCTGGTTCTGCTAACCAGCAGGGGCTTGATCGAAATGAAGTTAAAATCGGCGATAAGGTAGGCTTCATCGATAAAAACAATGTTGAACGCTATGGAGATATTGTGCGCTTAAACCAAAAAACCGTTACTTTAAACTGCGATGGCGGTAAATGGCGAGTGTCTTATAGTTTTCTATTCAAGGTGCTTGGCATAGATGTCGAAGCACTACCAATGCCGGATGATTGAGCATAAATAATCCTGAGTGGCCATCATTTACCGCTTAACTTAGCGGCTCGCAGAATAGAGTGATTTTATGGTAACTACTACCAGAATCCGAGGTTTTAAATGAAGCACAGAGCTTGTGCTAGGTCGTGCAGTGAAGCTACTGATTCAGGTATTAGTGTTGTGTTTATCCTCTGTAGCGTAGTGAAAATGCCCTTAAAAGACTAGTTTTACCACAGAGGGCACCGAGGACACAGAGGAGGGATTTAAAAGATTAAAACCTAGAAGACTGCCTTAATACTAGGTATTAGGTATTAGGTATTAGGTATTAGGTATTAGGTTTTTTGGATTTTTGGATTTTTGGATTTTAGTGTTTTCTCTGTGTAGCGCAGCGCCTCTGTGACCTCTGTGGTGAAAAATGCCCTTAAAAGACTAGTTTTACCACAGAGGGCAGCGAGGACACAGAGGAGGGATTTAAAAGATTAAAACCTAGAAGACTGTTCTAATACTGTGTATTAGGTATTAGGTATTAGGTATTAGGTTTTTTGGATTTTAGTGTTTTCTCTGTGTAGCGCAGCGCCTCTGTGGCCTCTGTGGTGAAAAAATGCCCTTAAAAGACTAGTTTTACCACAGAGGGCACAGAGGAGGGATTTAAAAGATCAGAACCTAGAAGACTGCCTTAATACTAGGTATTAGTATTAGGTATTAGATTTTTTGGATTTTAGTGTTTTCTCTGTGTAGCGCAGCACCTCTGCGACCTCTGTGGTGAAAAAAGGCTCTTAAAAGACTAGTTTTACCACAGAGGGCACAGAGGAGGGATTTAAAAGATTAAAACCTAGAAGACTGCCTTAATACTAGGTATTAGTATTAGGTATTAGGTTTTTTGGATTTTAGTGTTTTCTCTGTGTAGCGCAGCACCTCTGTGACCTCTGTGGTGAAAAAATTCCTTTAAAAGACTAGTTTTACCACAGAGGGCACAGAGGAGGGATTTAAAAGATTAAAACCTAGAAGACTGCCTTAATACTAAGTATTAGGTTTTTTGGATTTTAGTGTTTTCTCTGTGCAGCGCAGCGCCTCTGTGGCCTCTGTGGTGAAAAAATGCCCTTAAAAGACTAGTTTTACCACAGAGGGCACAGGACACAGAGGAGGGATTTAAAAGATTAAAACCTAGAAGACTGTTCTAATACTGAGTATTAGGTATTAGGTATTAGGTATTAGGTTTTTTGGATTTTAGTGTTTTCTCTGTGTAGCGCAGCGCCTCTGTGATCTCTGTGGTGAAAAAAATCTTTAAGAGATAGGTCTTGCCAAAAAGTTAAGTTAGCATGTATTTCTGACCACTCAATGAGGTTTAGATGATAGCTAAGTCATTTGTTCGTAGAATTTTTTGCTTTTGGCAATTGTAACTGAAACACATGGTTAATCAGCTTAAGAGTTAGTCTTAAGAGTTGAGCATAAAAACTGAGTTTTTGCCGCGCTAGCTGTTCTCGGTTAAGCTCCTAGCATACACCTGAATCAGTGGCTTCACTGCACCACATAGCGCAAGCTCTTGATTCTACAGCGGTTGGAAAAATACCCGCTGAACCTATGGGTGCAGCTAAGATTTTTCAATTCCACCGTAAAACCAATATCTTACACTCTGTATTCACTTTGAAGTCACGGATTCAGGATACAGTCAGCATTGAGGAGGTATTAATGGATATTAAGATAGACAATCTTGAAGGTCTGGAAATAGCCAAGTTGCTCGAGGAGCATCATCAAGATATGTTAAAACACTCCCCGCCGGAAAGTGTTCATGCGCTTGATTTATCAGCGTTGCGCGAGCCAAATATTACTTTTTGGAGTGCGCGAATTAACGGTGAGTTAGCTGGATGTGGGGCGCTAAAAGAGTTAAGTAAAACGCATGTAGAGCTGAAATCAATGCGCACTTCTCGCCAGTACTTAAGAAAGGGAGTGGCGGCTAGAATTTTGACGCATTTATTGGCAGAAGCCAAGGCGCGAGCTTATAAAAAAATTAGCTTAGAGACTGGTAGCATGGAGGTGTTTATTCCCGCACAGCAATTATATAAAAAATTTGGCTTCCTTGAGTGCCAGCCGTTTTCTAATTATCAACAAGATCCTTACAGTCGGTATTTAAGCAAAAATATTGAGTAGACAGCTCTGACAAAGCCGCTCTTGTTGAGTTGATTACTGCTATTAACAGCGGAGGTAGGTTTGTGCAGCTAACTCACCGTTAGCTGCACAGTATGACTTAGCGTTTAACAGCGCTAGGTTGGTTTATTTGCGCTTGTTTTGTCATCGCTTTAAACACCGGCGAGAAAGGCTTGCGCTTGACGTACTTGCCAGCTCCTTTCACTGCTCTTAGATCTCCATCTTTGTACACTAAGTTGCCGCGACTGAGTGTATGGGTAGGTATACCGGTGACGGTACGCCCTTCAAAGATATTAAAATCGATGTTTTGGTGATGAGTTTTGGCGGAAATGGTCCGTGTCCCAGCAGGATCCCAAACCACTAAATCGGCATCTGCGCCGACAGTTACCGAACCTTTTTGCGGATAGATATTAAATATTTTGGCCGCGTTGGCGGAGGTGACCGCGACAAATTCATTCATGGTTAGCTTGCCGGTGTTGACCCCCGCATCCCACATAATAGCCATGCGATCTTCGATGCCTGCAGTGCCGTTGGGGATTAAGGTGAAGTTTTCCTTGCCGGCGGCTTTTTGCGGCGCACAGAAACAACAGTGATCTGTGGCTGTGGTTTGTAAATTGCCGCTTTGCAAACCTTTCCACAGAGCGTCTTGGTGCTCTTTTGATCTAAATGGCGGGCTCATCACGTGCGCTGCGGCAAAGGCGAAATCTGGATGGCGATACACGCTGTCATCGATCACTAAATGCCCCGCTAAACACTCGCCAAACACTCGCTGGCCTTCATTGCGCGCTCGGGTGATGGCCTCTAGTGATTCTTTACAAGAGACGTGCACTATATAAATCGGCACGTTCATTACCTGGGCGATTTGAATCGCTCTGTTGGCTGCCTCTCCCTCGACAATGGGTGGGCGTGATAGAGGATGTCCCTCGGGTCCGGTAATCCCCTGGGCAAGAATTTCTTTTTGCAACTGGAAGACCAGCTCACCGTTTTCAGCGTGCACTGTGGCCATCGCGCCGAGCTGCATACATTGTTTAAAGCTGTTAATTAGGATTTCATCGTCAGCCATAATGGCGTTTTTGTAGGCCATAAAGTGCTTAAAGCTATTAATTCCATGGTCTTTAACTAAGCTCTCCATGTCCTTTTTAACACTCTCGTCCCACCAGGTAACCGCGACGTGGAATCCGTAGTCAGCTGCAGACTTTTCAGACCATTCGCGCCACTGATTATAAGCTTCCATCAACGGTTGCTGGGGGGCGGGGATAACGAAGTCGATGATGCTGGTATTGCCCCCGGCTAAGCCTGCGGCAGTGCCCGTATAAAAATCTTCACTGGCGACAGTGCCCATAAAAGGGAGTTGCATATGAGTGTGCGGATCGATGCCGCCGGGCATGATTAACTGTCCCGTCGCATCGATAACTTCGGCTGATGAAGGAACTTCTAAGTTTTCACCGACGGCGACAATCTTTCCGTTTTCACAGTAAACATCGGCGCTGAAACTATGCTCGGCGGTCACTACAGTGCCGCCACGAATGACAATAGACATGAAATGCCTCCTTATAATAATTCAAATTAAACAGCGGTACCATTAGTTTGGGCTATTAGCTATAGCCCAAACTGCCAGCCTCGATCGCGCTGTTTACTGGTAAAGCTAGTTGGGACGTTTGGCAATAAAGAAATAGATGGTGGCGCCAAGAGCGGAGCCAGTGAACCAGCCAAATTGATAGAACCAGCTTAGCGAACCAGTCATTATTGCAAATAAAGTTAAAGCGACCGGGATGGCAAAGGCAATCATGCCCGCCATATTGGTACCTGAGTACTGACCTTCGCCTAGGTATAAATCCCGCAAGTTAAGCTGCTGTTTTTTGATTAAGAAGTAATCGACAATCATGATTCCAGCAATAGGCCCAAGTAAACTTGAATAGCCGAGTAACCAGTTGGTATACATCGCCTCTACACTGACATCGGATTCAATCGCGCCGAGTTTCTTCAATAGCTCCCAACCCATCAATAAAATACCAATAGCGCCGGTAATTAGCACGCCGCGGGTCTGATTGATCTTAGTCGGGGCGATGTTTTGGAAGTCGTTAGTTGGCGAGACGATGTTCGCGGCGGTGTTGGTTGATAACGTCGCAATAATAATCATAATCATCGCAATCACCACCCATACCGGGCTATCGATCTTACCGATCAAATTAATCGGATCGGAAATTGTCTCTCCGACTAAAGTGGTGGATGCTGCAGTTAATACCACACCGAGCGCTGCAAAGAAGAACATGGTAGCCGGTAGACCAATTATCTGGCCGACAATCTGTGATTTTTGCGATTTAACATAGCGACTAAAATCGGGAATGTTCAAAGAGAGTGTTGCCCAAAATCCGACCATGGCGGTTAAGCCACCGAAGAAATAACCCCAAAAAGAGGCGTCAGCGGGACGGTTAGCAGGAGTCGCTAAAATTTCCGTGACTGAAATTTGCGGCCATGCCCACATCATCAGACCGATACTGACAGCGAGCAGTAGTGGAGCAGCGATGGTTTCAAGGATCTTGATTGACTCTGAACCTTTAATCACAATGTATAAGTTAATCACCAAAAAGATAAAGAAACCTATCACTTCACCGGTTCCACCTAGACTTTCCCAGCCAGGTAAAATCGCTGAGAATAATATGTGGATAGCTATTCCGCCAAACAAGGTTTGGATACCGAACCAGCCACAGGCCACCATTGCCCGAATCAAACAGGGGATGTTTGAGCCGAAAATTCCAAAAGATGAGCGCAGCAACACCGGAAAAGGTATGCCAAATTTGGTTCCTGGAAATGCGTTTAGGGTCAGCGGAATTAATACAATCATATTGGCGACTAAAATAGTGATGAGTGCCTCACTGACAGATAGACCAAAGTAAGCGGTTAATACGCCTCCTAAAGTATAAGTGGGGACACAGATGGCCATTCCCACCCAAAGTGCAGCAACGTTCCAGGTTCCCCAGGTGCGCTGTGCTATTTTAGTCGGCGCGATATCAGCATTGTAGTGGCTGCTATTGCTGACATCACTACCTACATCGAGTTCATAGAACTCGCCTACTTGTACAGCCTCGGAGCGGCTAGCTTGTTGATCACTCATTTGATTTACCTTTTTTAGTTATTTTTGGATGCTCTGGATTTTATTAATCAGTGTTTTAATCAGTGTATTATGTGTTGCTGTGTATTGCTGGATAGTGCTAAATCGCAATGTGGCTGCAATTCTGCTGCTCAAAATAGAGTCATCAAATTGACCGCACCACGCGCGAACATCGCTACACAATAGTGGAGTTCATAGAACTCAGCTATTTATACAGCCTCGGAGCGGCTAGC
>ASZJ01000134.1 GCA_000416275.1 Osedax symbiont Rs1 | reverse complement strand
CTATTTATACAGCCTCGGAGCAGCTAGCTTGTTGATCACTCATTTGATTTACCTTTTTTAGTTATTTTTGGTTGCTCTGCATTACTTTAATCGGTGTTTTAGCTGATGCTGGACAGTGTGAAATGCACTATGCACAGCAAATTTAGGCGCTAAATTTAGCGCCACAAAAGCGATTTCACAGCTTGGTGAGATCTCCGTATAATTCGGGGCGGCGATCACGGAGAAACTGCCAACCGGTACGCACTTCTTTGATCATCTCTAAATCGATTTCATGTACCAGTAGCTCGTCTTGGTCGGCGCTTGCCTGCGCCTCGATCTGGCCTAGTGGGTTGACGATATAGCTGGAACCATAAAATTCACCCATTTTGTCATCCCAGGGCTGTTCTTTACCGACCCGGTTAATCGCACCGATGAAGACCCCGTTAGCGGCGGCGGATGCGGGTTGCTCTAGTTCCCATAAATATTTGCTCTTGCCCACCACTGTTGCAGATGGGTTGACTATATATTCAGCGCCGTTCAAGGCGAGTGCCCGCCAGCCTTCAGGAAAATGTCGGTCGTAACATATGTACACACCTAGCTTACAATATTTAGTATCGAAGACTGGGTAGCCTAAATTACCTGGTTTGAAATATAATTTTTCCCAGAAACCTGGGGCTGTATCGGGGATGTGAGTTTTTCGATATTTACCTAGATAGCTGCCATCTGCATCAATAACCGCCGCCGTATTGTAGTAAACGCCCGGTAGATCTTCCTCATAGATAGGCACGACAATCACCATGTTGTGTTTTTTTGCCTGAGCTTGCATAAGCTGTACAGTGTGGCCCTCGGGGATTTTTTCAGCGCTGGCGTACCATTTTTTATCTTGGCTAGGGCAAAAATAAGGGGTGGTGAAGACCTCTTGAAAACAAAGTACTTGTACACCTTGTGCAGCGGCTTTTTCTATCAGCGGGATATGTGCGGCAATCATTTGATCGCGGATCGATTCAGTCGATTGTTCGGTGCTGCCTTTGAGGGCCATTTGGATTAACCCACCGGTTTTTGCCTTGTATTACCTTCGCTCGCAACGTTATGCAGAGGTCTCGAACAGTAATTAGATCGCGATTTTGCAGAAAATCTACGGCAAAGATAGATAAATAACTCATTTCAAAACGACCGAGCAGCTAGCCATACAAAGCGTTTATCTGTGTGCTAATTGACCAGTTTTATTCTTCAAAAGCAATAGATTAGCAGTGATGTTGAGCTGCTTTTGACTACTGTATGACTGCCTTCGACTAGAAATTAGCCCGGTTTAGCTAGGACGCTGTCGTCAGTCATAATGATCAATATTTAGTTATTATATTTATTTTTACCATTTGGTAAATATTATGACGGGAGATTATAGTTGGCAAGAGAAAATTGTAAAAATTTTAATCAATCAATTAAAATGTATAAAAATCAAATAGTTAAAGCTATCATTTGTCTTTGTCTAGCTGTTCGAGGTAGCAGTTAAGCACTAAATTGGCACTGCTGCCCTTGCGACTGATCGCTGAAATGGGGGTTTTGAAGTGTAGTTCATCGGCTAATAATGCCCGTAAAGTACCCTCTGCGAGCCAGCGCTGAGCGAAGTGATCCGGTAGGAAACCTATGTAGTGTCCGGTTAAAATTAAAAAGGCAATCCCCTCTCGATCCGTCGCGGTGGCGGTACCGTTCAAATGTTGAAATAACGATTTAATACTCGCCGACTGGGCATAAGCTGGTAGCACAGCATCATAAGTTTCAATCAGTTCAATCGATAGTTTGTCGGGCGCTAAAGCGAACAGCGGATGTGTATCGCTGCAGTAGAGATGCGATTGCTCGTCATACAAGGCAATATAATCTAGCCCGGGGAGTTTTTTCGAGACGGTAATCACTCCCGTGTGTAACTTTCCATCCAGCACTCCCATTTCAATATCCGCTGGTGGCACCATCCGAATATTAATTTTCACCTCAGGGCCGCGCTGTTTAAGGTTGCTCAGCGCTTGGGTGATCTTCATCTTTGGCATAGTTACCAAGGTATCGGTGATACCAATGTTGAGTTCGCCTTTGAGCTGGTGGTGAATGCTGTTGACTTGAGTGCGGAAATTTTCCAGTGCCGAAAACAGCTGCAACGTCGCCTGATAGACTTCATCACCTTGATTTGTCATCGAAAAACCACTGCGGCCGCGCTGACAAAGCTTCAGTGATAAACGATGTTCAAGATCACTCATCGCAATGCTAATCGCCGCCCGAGAGATGTTTAGCTCCACCTCGGCATTGGTGAATCCTCCGCATTCGACCACCGCTTTAAAAATCTTTAACAAGCGTATATCGGTGTCTGCTAAGCGTCCCGCCAAGCCTTTGGGTCGCTGATTTAGTTTGTTCTGCATCGGGTAATCCTCAGGGTTGTTAGTCTGTGCGTATTAATTCAGGTTCTAGCAGTGCGGCTCTCGAGTTCAGTACAGCTTAATTTCTATAATTAGGTAAGTAAATACTAATCTAAGTTTAAGTAAATTTAAATTTTTCGCTAGTGAGTTTAAGTGCACACTCGAATTATTAAACAATCATCGAAATAGTGAGGATGACGATGTCTGAATTTAACTTAGAAAAATCGGCGGGTCTGTCTCGTCAAGAGCTAGAAGCATATTGGATGCCGTACACGGCCAATCGCCAGTTCAAAGCAGATCCACGCATGATCGTCAAAGGTGACGGCTGTTACTTAACGGATGCGACCGGGCGTAAAGTATTTGATGGTCTTTCGGGCTTGTGGACTTGCGGTGCAGGTCACAGTCGCAGAGAAATTGCCGAGGCGGTCGGCAAGCAGTTAACGGAATTGGATTATGCGCCGGCGTTTCAATACGGTCATCCAAAAGCGTTTCAACTGGCTAATCGTATCAAAGAGTTGATGCCGAAAGGTCTTGATTATGTGTTTTTTACTGATTCAGGCTCAGAGGCTGCGGATACTTCGCTAAAAATTGCCCGCGCCTACTGGCGTAAAAAGGGTCAGGCGAGCAAGACCAAATTGATAGGTCGCGCCAAGGGTTATCACGGGGTTAACTTTGGTGGCTTTAGCTTGGGCGGCATCGGTGCCAACCGCACCGTATTTGGTCAAGGTGTCGACTGTGATCACTTGCCACATACGCTGCTCAAAGAAAATGCCTTCAGCAAGTCAATGCCAAAAAATGGGGTTGAAAAGGCCGATGAGCTACTGGAGCTGATTGCATTGCACGACGCATCCAACATCGCCGCAGTGATCATTGAGCCTATGGCGGGTTCTGCTGGGGTGCTACCGCCTCCAGTAGGATATTTAAAAAGGCTGCGCGAAATTTGCGATCAGCACAATATACTGTTGATCTTTGATGAGGTTATTTCCGCTTTTGGTCGTATCGGTGCTTATACCGCTGCCGAAGAGTTTGGCGTGACTCCGGATCTGTTAAATGTGGCCAAGCAGCTGACCAACGGCGCTGTTCCTATGGGTGCAGTAATCGCCAGCAGTGAAATTTATCAAACGTTCATGGATGCTGGTGGTCCAGAGCATGCGATTGAGTTGCCACATGGTTACACCTATTCCGGGCACCCGGTTGCCTGTGCGGCGGCCTTGGCTTCTTTAGATATCTTAAAGAATGATCAATTGATTCCGCGTGTGAGGGAAATTAGCCCAGTGTTTGAAGAGGCGTTACATGGCTTAAAAGGCTGTAAATACGTCACCGATATTCGCAATTACGGTCTGGCGGGCGCTCTGCAAATTGCAGCGCTTCCAGGCGATCCTGGCAAGAGACCTTACGAAATAGCAATGAAGTGCTGGGAAAAAGGTTTTTACGTGCGCTACGGTGGGGACACTATTCAATTGGGTCTACCTTTTATAGTAGAGCCAACAGAGATAGATGATTTGATGAATGCTCTCGGTGAGTCTATTAACGAGCTGAGCTAGTTTTCTCGATACTAACAATACTATTTATACTAACAATACACAGCAAAACCCGGTTAATTGAAGAAGTGCGATATTTGCGCTTGGCATCGGTCGCTATGACCATCAATACATGCCTGAATCAATAGCAGTATAGTAGTGCTAAAGTACAGACCTTAATTGCTGGCTTCACAGTGGCGGCAGAGCGTAAGATAATTAACTTATGCTAAGCGCCGCATCCAGTCATTGATTTAGGTGCAAGTTAAAATTACACCTTGATCTGTATCCTGTTTATACAAGGTTACAGATTTATTATTTAATATTGAAAATTTTTATCCGCTGTTAAGTAAGTGATAGAATTTTCAGCGCAAACTCGAGGTTAGAATGAACACAATAGGACACATGATTAATGGCGTAAACGTTGCCGATAGCGAACGCACTCAAGACGTTTTCAATCCATCCACTGGTGAAGTAGCTAAGCAAGTGGCGCTCGCGAGTCAAGAGACAGTTGAAGATGCAATTGCCGCGGCACAGGCAGCTTTTCCCGCATGGCGTAATACTCCGGTGGCTAAGCGTGCACGTGTGATGTTCAAGTTTAAGCAACTCCTGGAAGATAACGCTGAGAAAATTTGCCAGTTGATCGGTGAGGAACACGGTAAAATTTCACACGATGCGATGGGTGAGTTACAGCGCGGCATCGAGAACGTTGAATTCGCATGCTATGCGCCACAGTTACTAAAAGGTGAGCACAGTAAAAATGTTGGTCCAGCTATCGATTCATGGAGCGAGTTTCAGCCACTAGGTGTGGTTGCCGGTATTACGCCGTTTAACTTTCCTGCCATGGTGCCGCTGTGGATGTACCCAATGGCGATTGTCTGCGGTAACTGCTTTGTTTTAAAGCCATCAGAGCGTGATCCCTCCTCTACAATGTTCATCGCGCAGCTATTAATTGATGCGGGTTTACCTGTCGGAGTGATGAACGTGGTCAATGGTGACAAAGTCGCTGTCGACACTTTGTTAACAGATAAAAGAGTAATGGCGGTTAGCTTTGTTGGATCAACGCCGATTGCCGAGTACATCTACACGACTGCCAGTGCTAACGGCAAGCGTTGCCAAGCGCTAGGTGGGGCTAAGAACCACGCGATCATTATGCCGGATGCCGATATGGATAACGCGGCACAAGCCTTAATAGGTGCGGCCTTTGGATCCTCTGGCGAGCGTTGCATGGCACTGTCTTGTGTCGTCGCGGTTGGCGATCAAGCAGCTGATCAATTGATTGAAAAATTGAAAAAAGGCATGGCAAGTTTAAAAGTAGGTGCCTACTCAGATAGCTCTAACGATTTTGGTCCAGTGATCACTAAAGCCCATCAAGATAAAGTGAATGGCTATATTAGCGGTGCTGAAAAGGATGGTGCAACGATCGTTGTCGATGGACGTAATCCTAAAGTTGAAGGCTTTGCAAACGGCTATTTTGTCGGCGGCACCTTAATTGATAATGTAACCACCGACATGCTGAGCTACAAAGAAGAAATTTTTGGTCCAGTACTAGTCGTAGTACGGGTTAATACTATGCAGGAGGCAATGGAGCTTATCGATAGCCATGAATATGGCAACGGTACTTGTATCTTCACTCGAGATGGTGAGGCAGCACGTTACTTTAGCGATAATATTCAAGTGGGAATGGTCGGCATCAACGTGCCATTACCAGTGCCGGTCTCCTACCACAGCTTTGGTGGTTGGAAGCGTTCACTGTTTGGTGACTTACATGCCTACGGCCCTGATTCAGTCAGGTTCTACACTAAGCGTAAAACTATTACTCAGCGCTGGCCTTCAGCGGGTGTTCGTGAAGGGGCGCAGTTCGCCTTCCCATCATAAACACTGCTCATTGAGCGCCGCGCCGAATCTTGCATGCACGATTCGGCGCGGCACATATATTTAGACAAAGTATTCTAATAAATCATTTAAAAACAGAGCGCCTTGCTTAGTGGGGGCTATTCTCTGGTCAACTTGCAACAAGCCTTTGCGCTGTGCAAGCTGCAGCTCTTTTTCAATAGAGGCTAAAGATTGGCCGGTACGCTGTTGGTAAAACTGAGTGGGCACGCCATCAGTTAAGCGCAGTGCATTCATCATAAATTCAAAAGGCAGCTCATCTGCTGTAATTAAATTTTGCCCTCCGATTAAATCAACGCTGTTCAAATAGGCCTTAGGTGAACGCTTTTTCCAGCGCCTGTGCACCTCTAAACTATTCTTTTGCGTATCCCAAAAACTCAATTTGCCATGCGCTCCTGCGCCGATCCCGAAGTAGTCACCGAATTGCCAGTAATTGATATTGTGTTGCGCTTGACTGTCGGCTTGAGCGTAAGCGGAAATTTCATACTGGTTAAAACCGGCGTCACTAATTAGCGCTTGGCCCCGTTGCTGAATATCCCACAGAACATCTAAATCGGGCAGGGTGGGAGGTCGGGCGTGGAACTCGGTATTGGGCTCTATGGTCAGTTGATACCAAGAGAGATGATCGGTGCCGAGCGCTAGGCCAGTGGCTAAATCTTGCATGGCTTGAGCGGGGATTTGCTCGGCTAAACCATGCATTAAATCGATATTGATATGGGCAAAACCAATCCGCTGCGCGGCACTAATCGCCTTGATCGCCTCTGCGCTGGAGTGCACGCGTCCCAGTAGTGCTAAATGCTGATCGTTGAAACTCTGTACACCGATAGATAAACGATTGACCCCCGCGGCTTTAAAACCTTCAAAGCGCTGCTGCTCGAAAGTACCGGGGTTTGCCTCCATAGTGATTTCAATATTGCTGGCAAAAGGCACTATTTTGTCGGCGCCGTGCAGAATCTCTGCGATGGCCGACGCGCTAAATAAACTCGGGGTTCCGCCACCGATAAAGATGCTGCTGATCTCCCGCCCCTGGGCAGCTTCTCGCTCGTGATTTAAATCTGCCAGTAAGGTTTTAACGTATGCTTGCTCGGGGATTTCGCCACGTACCGCGTGCGAGTTGAAGTCACAGTACGGGCATTTTTTAATGCACCAGGGAATGTGAATATACAGTGCTAGTGGCGGCAGCTCTGGTGGTTGTGCTGGGTTGTTGTTGATAGGCATTAATCTAGCTGACTGTATTATCGGGTTGAATTTAGGGGTGCTGTAAAAGTAGTGATAGCTATTTTAAATAGCTATCTATCTGCTGGACAAAGTCCGCTACCGCTTGACCGCGATGGCTGATGCTGTGCTTTTGTGCAGGACTTAGCTCGGCCGATGATTTAGATAGGCCGCCAATTAAGCTCGGCTCAACTAAAAAGATCGGGTCGTAACCAAAGCCTGCCTCGCCTCTGGCGGTGGTTAAAATACTGCCCTGCAAAGTCCCCTGGCAAATGAGCGGAGTCGGATCGTTTGCGTGGCGCATAAAGACCAGCGCACAGCGAAATCTGGCGCTGCGTTTGTGGTCCTCTACCCCCGCCATAGCAGCTAATAACTTAAGGTTGTTCGCCGCATCACCGCTCCCTGAATAACGTGAAGAGTAAATACCAGGGGCGCCTAACAGCGCATCAACTTCTAAACCTGAATCGTCAGCTAAGGCTGGCAAACCGGTAACTTGACAGGCATGTCTGGCTTTTAAAATAGCATTTTCGACGAAGGTTAGTCCGGTTTCATCGGCGTCGCTGACGTTTAGTGACTGCTGGCTAATTAGCTGAATGTGCATAGCGGCAAAAATTTCACCAAACTCTTGCAATTTACCTTGGTTGGAGCTGGCTAGTACTATTTTTTCTATCATTTAAGGGCTCTATTGGACGTAAAATACTTGCGTTAAAGTCAGTTTGATCGGGGCTTGGTTCGGGTCTGGTTGCAGCTCAATGGCAAAGTTCATTTGCTCTTCATCGGCAAAACGGAAGCTGGCGATGTAGTAAATAGCTCGGTTTTTAGCGCTGCCTTCTACGATAGTTTTAAAGGTTAAGCTCTGCTGTTGGCGCAATAGGTTCTCAACGGTGCCACGGTTAATGCTTTTTACTGGCACAGTGCTGTCATCGGCTTGTTTCTTGAACACTGCAATATTCAGCATACCGGTATACTTACTGCGGATTAAATTGTTTTGCTTGGCGGCAGTCGCATCAATAGCGGTGCTATTGAAGGCGTTGTAGTGGATTATATAATCAGGGGTTTCAAGAACATTTTCAGCGCTAGCGCTCTGGCTAATAAAAGTAAAACTCAGCGCGCTAAAAATCAGTATTTTGGCCAAGCTATTTAATAAATTTTTCATCTATTTTTTCTCATTACCTGGTCATAATTAAATGATAAATAGGCGCATCTGATATTGAATCAATTGGATCGATAGAATAACCACGATCGGCGACAAATCAAAACCGCCAAGTGGAGGTAGCACTTTATTGACTAGTTTGTAGATCGGTGCCGTCACTTGCATAATCAGCTGTGGGGCTGGATGGGGGCTATCTGGTGCAATCCAACTGATAATGATAGAGCCTACCATCGCATAAAATATCACGTCTAAAAAAGTGTTTAACACGCCGAGCGAAGCGTACACACTGAGCATGGGGAGCGGGATGATTTGATTGCCGATCGCATAGGCGACATACAGCACAATTGCTTTAGCAACAAAGGCAAAAACTAGCGGTGATATGTCGATATTTAAAATTTTAGGCAGTATTTTTTGCAGCGGAGCTAGTACCGGTTTGGTAGCGCTTACTACCCCTTGGCAGATAGGGTTGTAGTAATCTGCTTTAACTACTTGCAATAAAAAGCGTAGCAGTAAAATGAAAATATACAATTCGCCCAAAGTGCGAATAATAAAAACTAGTGGATTTGATTCCATAATTAAAGTGCCCAATGTGGTGTTTGACTTAGGTTAAACCTGAATCTGTGGTTTCAAAGTGAATGCAGAGCTTGCGCTATGTGTTGCAGTGAAGTCACTAATTCAGGTTAAAGTTTAGCATTCAATTTACTGAATTGTTGTTAAAATCTAGGTCTAGCATGCAGTTATTGTGCTAGTGCAGGTAACGGGTGACTTTTTTTTTGAAGGCAAGTAGCCAAAGCCGCTACCACTATCCTAGCTCAACGGCTAACTGTTTCGAGCGGTTAATGTTTTTCTGCATTCCCTGTTTGATTATCTCCGGGAAATTTTCTTGCTCAAAATATAGTATCGCCTGTTCCGTGGTGCCTTTGGGGGAGGTCACTCTGCGGCGTAATTCAGCGGGATCGACATCACTGTGCTGTGCGATCGTTGCCGCGCCTTGCGCCGTTTGTAGGGCGAGCTGCTGCGCGATATCTTTAGGTAGACCCTGTGCAACCGCCGCATTGATCATCGATTCCATCAGCATGAAAAAGTAAGCGGGGCCGGAACCAGAGAGAGCTGTGACAACATCTAGTTGCTCTTCGGTCTCTACCCACAGCGCGATGCCGGTACTGGCAATCATGGTTTGCACTTGCTGTTTTTGCTGTGCGCTGACCTGTTGATTGGCACATAGAGCACTGGCGCCTTGTTGTACTAGTGCCGGGGTGTTGGGCATGCAGCGAATAATCGCCAAGTTACCACCGAGCCAACGATTGATACTGTCGGCGGTAATACCGGCAGCAACTGATACAATCAGTGGCTTATGTTGTTGCGCAAGATCCGCTAAAGGGCTAATAACGCTGTGCATTAGTTGCGGTTTGAGGGCTAAAAATACAATATCTGCACTCGCCATCGCGGCACCATTGTCGGTAGTTACATGCATGCCTTGATCGGCGAGATCGGCCAGTTTGTTAATGTCTCTACCGGTCGCGGTGATTTTTTCGGCGGGGTAGCCATTGGCTAGCATGCCGCCAAAAATGGCTCTGGACATGTTACCTGCGCCGATAAAAGCGATATTTGGTTGCATAATGTGGCTCTCAATCTGTAAAAGTTTAAAGGGTGCAGTGATGGGTTACTGCGACTATTTATCCTATTTGGTTATCCTACCTAGATCTCTAGGCATCAAGGGTCTTGGCTATAAATTCTAGGGCCAAATAAAGCGGTGCCCACTCGTACAATGGTTGCCCCCTGTGCAATAGCCGGTTCAATGTCGGCCGACATGCCCATCGATAACGTATCTAGATCAGGGTACTTGGCTTGGCACTGTAGTAAAAGCTGAGACATGGCGGCAAAAGCCGCACGCTGTTCAACAACATTTTCTGTGGCTTTTGGAATTGCCATTAGGCCGCGCACTTTCAGTTGCTTAAACTCTGAAATTTGACTAATTAAAGCCAGGCAGTCTTGAGAGAGGCAACCGGCCTTGTTGGCTTCATTAGATATATTGACTTGAATGCAGACATTCAGTGGTGCCAAATCAACAGGGCGTTGCTCAGCTAAGCGCTTGGCTATTTTTAAGCGATCAATACTGTGCACCCAGCTAAAATTTTCCGCGATTGCACGAGTTTTGTTGGATTGGATGGGGCCAATGAAATGCCATATCAGCGGTAAATCGGCTAATAATTGCTGTTTATCTAATGCTTCTTGCAGATAGTTTTCGCCGAAATGACGTTGCCCAGCTCGATATAGCTCAGCGAGTTGCGCGGCGCTTCTGGTTTTGCTGACCGCCAGTAATAGCACGCTATTGGCGGCTCTGTGACTGGCAGTGCAAAAATTGCTGATGTTCAGACTTACCTGGGTGAAATTGTTTACTATGTTTATCATATTGATCATCGTCTGTAGGCTAAAAATCTAACAATCATCCGCGAATGTGCTCATGCACGTCTGGGTTGATTAAGTCCGATTGGGCAGAGCAGAAGAATAGACATGTTTATTCGCTGTTTTAGCTGTTTTCTCTGTAACTAAGTGATTATTAACATTAGTATTAACCTGAGTTGGTAATTTCACTGCACGTACATAGGGTGAGCTCTTGATTCTATAGCGGTTAGAAAATCCCCAGTGAGCCTATGTGTGCAGTGGGTGCTTTTTCATTCCACTGTAAAACTAATACCTTGCACTTTGTGTTTACTTTGAATTCACTAATTCAGGATATAACTAATACACCCTAATCTAGGTTCCATTTAAACTCAAAATTAGAGCTGCTGTATCGGTGTTAACACTGATTCATTAGCACCGCGCAATTTTATTGGCGTAATAAATATTATATAAAGAGAATATTAATATATGGATATTACAGAGTTACTGTCTTTTTCAGTGCAACAAAAAGCATCAGATTTGCATATTACAGCGGGAATGCCACCAATGATACGGGTGGACGGTGAAATCCGCCGAATTAAAATGAATTCCCTTGAAAACAAAGAAGTACAAACCCTTATTTACGATATTATGAGTGATAAGGTGCGTAAAGACTATGAAGATAACTGGGAGGCTGATTTTTCCTTCGAAGTACCGGGCTTAGCGCGTTTCAGGGTTAACGCTTTTAATCAAAATCGCGGCGCGGCTGCAGTGTTTCGTACCATCCCCAGTAAAATATTGAGTATGGACGATCTGGGAATGGGTAAAATATTTGAGACCTTAGCCAGCAAACCTCGAGGGTTGGTACTAGTTACTGGGCCGACCGGTTCTGGTAAAAGTACCACCTTAGCCGCGATGGTCGACTATATTAATGAAACCCGAGCCGATCATATCCTCACCTTAGAAGATCCTATCGAATTTGTCCATGAAAGCAAAAAGAGCTTAATTAATCAGCGCGAAATTTCCCGTGATACGCGCAGTTTTAGCGCCGCTCTGCGCTCAGCGCTACGTGAAGACCCAGATGTTATCTTAGTCGGCGAGATGCGTGATCTAGAAACTATTCGGTTGGCGATTTCCGCCGCTGAAACTGGGCACTTGGTCTTTGGTACCTTACATACGACTTCTGCGGCTAAAACCATGGATCGAATTATCGATGTGTTTCCAGGAGGTGAAAAAGACATGGTAAGGGCGATGCTCTCCGAGTCACTAGAGGGGATTATATCGCAAAATTTATTGCCGAAAGTGGGTGGTGGTCGAGTGGCGGTGCATGAGATATTGATCGGCACACCTGCGATTCGAAATTTGATTCGTGAATCTAAAGTGGCGCAAATATACTCGTCAATTCAAACCGGCTCTGCGATGGGCATGATCACTATGGATCAGTCTTTAACTAACTTGGTGCGTAATGGATTGATTACTCGTGAAACAGCTAGAGAAAAAGCCAAAGTACCGACGGCCTTTTAAAGCCTGTTAATGATAGGCGGCCTGTGTTTTAGGTCGCTAGTCATCAGAGCGGCACAGTAATAACTGTTACTTGGTAATATTTTTCTTTAAATGACTTTTAGAGGTTGAACATACTTTATGCTAGTACTTCATGAATCTTAATATTATTGCAAAAATGTTGCTGAATAACCTCATAAATCCATCAAATGATTGGCTTCACTAAGAAAATTTGTTGTAGGATATAAGCTACATAAGACCAGTTAATAGGTAATCCGTGATTCTTTCTGAACTGTTACAAAAAATTGTAGAAAAAAAAGCTTCTGACTTGTTTTTAGTAGTGGGGGCAAAAGCCAGTCTTCGGGTGAGCGGAGTCTTATTGCCTATTGAGCAACAATTATTAGATATCGATACGGTCATCTCTTTAGTGTTTAGTGCGATGAACGAGCGGCAAAAAGCTGGCTTTGAAGAGCATCAAGAGTGTAATTTTGCCATTGGCAATGACATAGGACGTTTTAGAGTCAGCGCTTACTATCAGCGTGGAACCCCTGCAATGGTTATTCGTCGTATTCATACTGAAATCCCTAGCATGGATGAATTACAGCTACCCCAAGTGTTAAAAAATTTAGCGCTTTCCAAGCGGGGGCTTATTCTATTTGTAGGCGCAACTGGAACGGGAAAGACTACTTCTTTAGCCTCGTTAATAGACTACCGCAATACGCACAGTGCCGGTCATATTATTACCATCGAAGACCCGATTGAATACATGCACGATCACAAGCAGAGTATCGTTACCCAACGAGAAGTCAGCATAGATACTGAATCCTTTGAAAACGCCTTGCACAATAGTCTGCGGCAATCACCCGATGTTATTTTAATGGGTGAAATACGCAATTCAGAGGTGATGGGCTATGGTTTAACTTTCGCCGAGACCGGCCAGCTATGTCTGGCGACACTGCACGCCAATAATGCCGATCAAGCACTCAATCGAATTATTAATATGTTCCCCGCGGAATACCATAACAAGCTGCGCTTAGAGCTGTCGGTTAATTTGAAAGCGATTGTTGCTCAGCAATTGATCCCAGCGAAAAACGGCGAAGGTCGCCGGGTCGCCACTGAAATATTAACCAATACGCCTTTAATCGGAGAGTTAATTCGCAAAGGTAGATTTAGCGAAATTAAAGAGGTGATGAAAAAATCCAATAATTTGGGTATGCAAACCTTTGATCAATCGCTATACAACTTGTACATCAAGGGCGAAATCACTTATGACTCTGCGATTTTATCGGCTGATTCGGCCAATGATTTACGCTTAATGATTAAGCTCAGTGCTGAAACTCCAGCTAGCGCTGCCTCACAAAACCAGTTTTCTCTACAAGATTAACTAGTTTCCATCTAGAGGCAGCGGTCTACTGCGCAAGCCCCACTAGCTCGATTTGCTCAATACTAGATGCAGTTATTTGGAATGACCAAACGCCTACATCTAGTATCGTGCATCTCGAACCATTGGGTCTCCCTCGCTACGACCTCTGCCTCTAGATGAAAACTAACTAGTTTCCATCTAGAGGCAGAGGTCTACTGCGGAATTTCCACTAGCTCGATTTGCTCAATACTAGATGCAGTTATTTGGAATGACCAAACGCCTACATCTAGTATCGTGCATCTCGAACCATTGGGTCTCCCTCGCTACGACCGCTGCCTCTAGATGAAAACTAATTAGTTTCCATCTAGGAACAGCTATCTACTGCGGAATTTCCACTAGCTCGATCTGCTCAATACTAGATGCAGTTATTTGGAATGACCAAACGCCTACATCTAGTATCGTGCATCTCGAACCATTGGGTCTCCCTCGCTACGACCTCTGCCTCTAGATGAAAACTAACTAGTTTCCATCTAGGAACAGCGGTCTACTGCGGAATTTCCACTAGCTCGATTTGCTCAATACTAGATGCAGTTATTTGGAATGACCAAACGCCTACATCTAGTATCGTGCATCTCGAACCTCGAGCTATAGACTCTCCCTCGGTAAGCTTCTAGAGCACTGCTGATCAGTCTAGTATCATGGTGAGCGATGCGCGTTTTCTCTGCAGGTCGACTTCTAAAATCTTAACTTGCACTATCTGACCGGTTTTGACCACTTGTTGGGGGTCTTTAACGAACTGCTTGGCCAGCTGTGAGATGTGGACTAAGCCATCTTGATGGACGCCAATATCGACAAAAGCACCAAAATTGGTGACATTGGTAATTACCCCCTCTAGTAGCATTCCCTGTTCCAGATCAGCTAGCGTATTAACTTCAGCGTCGAAGGTGGCAGTTTTGAATTCGGGCCTAGGGTCTCTGCCAGGCTTGGCGAGCTCGGCGATAATATCTACAACTGTATACTGACCAAATTGAGCCGATAGTTGTGCGACATCCAGCTGTTGCAATAGCGCTTGATTACCAATTAGCTGAGCGCTGGTGACTTGCGCGCTGTCGGCCATCTTTTTTACTAGAGCGTAACTCTCAGGGTGTACCGCGCTATTATCTAGCGGTTGATCGAGGTTCTGAATGCGTAAAAATCCGGCGCATTGCTGATAGGCTTTGGCGCCCAATCTAGGGACTTTTAACAGTGCATGGCGGTTTTTAAAAGCACCTTTCGCATCGCGTATCGCGACAATGTTTTCAGCAATACTTTGGCTAATCCCCGAGACTTGAGTCAGTAGTTGCACAGAGGCACTGTTGATATTCACCCCTACTTTATTGACACAGTCTTCAGTTACCGTGGCTAGCTTATCGTGCAGTGCTCGTTGATTGACATCGTGTTGATATTGGCCAACACCAATTGCTTTAGGATCAATTTTAACCAGTTCTGCCAGCGGGTCTTGCAGGCGTCGAGCGATAGAAATGGCCCCGCGAATACTGACATCAATATCGGGAAACTCTTTGCTAGCTAATTCCGAGGCTGAGTAAACAGAGGCGCCAGCTTCACTGACCACCACGCTGATAAAATCTAAATGGGTATTTTGCTGCAGCTCTTTGACCAGTTGTTCGGTTTCTCTAGAGGCGGTGCCGTTGCCGATACTAATGAGTGTAATCTGATGTTTTTCGACTAGATTTTGCAGCTTGTGTAACGCCTCCTGCCATTTTTTTTGCGGTGCGTGGGGATAGATAACACAGTGTGCTAAAAGTCGCCCAGTGCTGCTGATTACTGCTACTTTTACCCCGCTGCGCAAGCCTGGATCCAGACCTAAAGTAATTTTTTGGCCAGCGGGGGCCGCCATCAGCAAAGCTGATAAATTATCGGCAAAGACCTCGATAGATTGGTGTTCAGAGCGCTCCTTTAAAGATTTAACTAAGTCGGATTCAAGTTGCGGCTGTAGTTTTGCCTGCCAAGCTTCAGCCGCCAGCTGTTTTAACCAGTAATCTTGTGAGCGTCGACTATTGGCAGCTAATAACTGCTGTTCAATCAACTTTATCGGATAGAGCGCGTTGTGTGCCGGGGGCGTGAGCTGTAGTTTAAGTACTGACTCTTTGATACCGCGAAAAATCGCCAGTGCGCGGTGCGCAGGGATTTTATTAAAGGCTTCACTGTAAGAAAAATAATCGCGAAATTTACTTTGAGGGTCGTTTTTACCGCGTTTTACCTGCACCTTTAAATAGCCGTTGCCAGTCAGCCATTGACGCAGTTGGCCGAGCAGCTGAGCATCTTCGCTCAGCTGTTCGATGATAATCTGTTGAGCGCCGTTCAGAGCTTGCGCAATGTTGTCGATCGCTCGGTCTTTGGCGACAAAATCTCTGGCGATAAACTCAGGATTGACGCTGGCACTGGATAGTATTTTATCGGCTAAAGGTTGTAGGCCTGCCTGTTTAGCTAAACTTGCCTTAGAGTTTCTCTTCGGCTTGAAAGGTAAATACAGGTCTTCAATTTCGGTTTTACTGAGGCTGTTATTGAGTGCCTCGCGCAATTTAGAAGTTAACAGTCCCTGCTGTTCGATACTTTGCAAAATACTGTTGCGGCGCTGCTGCAATTGTCGCAGGTAGTCGAGCCGTTGCGCCAGTTTGCGCAACTGAATATCATCGAGAGCGCGGGTCGCTTCTTTGCGATAACGGGCAATAAAAGGCACCGTGTCACCTTGGTCTAACAGCTCAATAGTCGCCGTTACTTGCTGCAACTGGACGTTTAATTCAGAGGCGATTTGGGCCGCTATGATCATACAAATACCTGTTTAAAAGCGATCGATGGTGACTGGCAAGTATCACCAGTGCCATACTAAAAAAGAGTGAGTATAAACTGCTAACAGCTATTTAGGGGATATTATCCTAGGCAAAAACGGGTAGAATGTAAATATTGCGACCTTTGCATAACATTGCGAGCGAAGATAAGATAAGACCAGGCAAAAATCGGCGAGATCGCGGAGTCAGTGTGCCCCTCACTTTGGGTATAGTATGCCCCTCTTTATGGGTATTACTGGTGTAAATGAGCATGTTGAGCCGGTGTTTAACGCCGTATTACCGAGCGCAATTATCATACCCTCTGGGTAAGTTATGCAAAGGCCGCATATTGTTAAAAGCACTGCTTCAATCATTATTAAGGTCTTATCACATTGATATTTAAGCGCTCATTCGTCACTTTTGTACTGCTGCTAGGATTGGTCTTGCTACTTAGTTTAGTGGCGGACTTTTCCAAAAAAGCGGCTCTTAGTGAGCTGCAGATCAGTACTCAAGCCGACTTAAATCGCTATATTCTTAGCATGCGCCAAAAACTTGCCAGATATAGAGATATCCCCCAATTGCTGTCCAGCCATCCCGACTTAGTGAGGGCATTGCGCAGCCACGCCAACTCTAACGATTTAATTCGCGCTAATTTACATTTAGCGCGGGTCAATAAAATCCTGGAAACTAGAGATAGTTATTTAATGGACAGCCAAGGGCTGACCATAGCTGCCAGTAATTGGCACAGTCAGCAGTCATTTATCGGGCGCAATTTTAACTATCGGCCCTATTTTACCAAGGCGATATCCGGCGAGCTCGGGCAATATTTTGCGCTGGGTACCACCTCCAAAAAACGCGGCTTTTTTTACGCCTATCCAGTGCGCTACAGAAGTGAAATTCTCGGGGTGATCGTCGTCAAAATTGATCTCAATGAAATAGAGCAAGATTGGAATCAAAAAAATACCGAACTACTGGTCAGCGATGAAGATGGGGTTATTTTTATCTCCACTCGCAAAGATTGGAAGTTTAGAACGTTAAAGCCTTTGTCGCGTGCTGATATTCGCCGAATTACTGCCAGTAAACGCTACGCAGGTGAAAAATTTCAGCCACTGAACATCAGTCATTGGCAGGAAAGTGGTCATAACAGCCAAATAATTACCTTAAAAGAGCCATTAGCCAGTTTTAAAAAGCCATTAGCGAATATAAAAAAATCACCGACAATCGAAAAAGAAATGCCCGCAGGCTTTAAAATACCCGCGGTCGACATAGAGTCCCCAGCTAAAAAGTCCGAGCAGCAGTATCTAGTGCAAAGTGGCGTGGTGGGCAACAGCGATTTAAATGTGTCTATACTGGTCAATCTAGAGACAGTGCAGCGCCAAGTGCTGACCAACATGTTATATGTGGGGACGGTGTATCTCGCTATGGTGCTGTTGGTGATGGTGATTATTGCCCGGCGTAGAATAGCCAAACAGCGCAACTTATTTGAAATGCGCGAATTGCAGGCGCTGGAAAATAGTGAGGCGCGAGTAAAGGCGATTATCAACAATACCTGGGCAGGTTTGATTACCCTTGATACTAAAGGCGCTATCGAAACTATGAATGTCACCGCTGAGAAATTATTTGGCTACTCAGAGCAGGCACTCAAAGGGCAACAGCTGCTGTCGCTGATCGACGATGTTGATCAAGCGCTGTTTCGGCAGCAGATAAACCCCAAGCTCACCAGCAGCGGGCAAACCTTAATTGAAGGGCGCGCTCACTGTGCTGATGAGCGGCAAATTCCGATAGAATTTGTGGTTGGCAAAATGCAGCAGTTAAACGAGCTGCACTTCTTGGTGACAGTGCAAGATATTACCGAGCGCAAACAGTATGAAGCGCAACTCGATCAATCAAAACAAATGTTAGAGAGCCGCGTAGAGCAGCGCACCCAAGAGCTGACCAATGCTAATGATCGATTGCTACAGGAGATAAACCAGCACAGCAAAACCCAGAATGAATTGATCCAAACTGCCAAGTTAGCCGTTATAGGACAGATGTCTGCGGGGATCAATCATGAACTCAATCAACCGCTAATGGCGATTCGCGGCTATGCGGACAATGCCCGTAAATATTTGCAACTGAATAAAAAAGCCACGGTGGACAACAATCTCAACGAAATATCACTACTGACCGAGCGCATGGCGAAAATTATCCACCCGCTAAAAGAATTTTCGCGTAAAAGCAGTGGCCAACAACAGACAGTCTCAGTGACGGCTTTGCGCAGTGGCGTGCTGGCGATACTCTACCCAAGGCTGGAGCAGTCGCCGGTAACTGTCAGCTGGCCTGAATTAAGCACTGAGCTGTTCGTCTCTGGTGATCTACTGCGATTGGAACAAGTGATGGTGAATTTGATTGACAATGCGATTCAAGCGGTTGAGGGTCAGTTGGCGGCGCACGTTGATATATTCGCCCGGCAAATTAATGCTCGGCAAATACAGATAAGCGTGCGTGATAATGGGCCCGGCATTGCAGAGCATGAGTTAGCACAAATATTTGAGCCTTTTTATACCACTAAAAAGGAGGGTCAGGGACTGGGATTGGGGCTGTCAATTTCACAGCGAATCATTGAAGATGTGGCTGGGCACTTATCGGTGAGAAATTACCCGAGTGCCGAGGGGCAAAACACCATCAGTGGCGCAGAATTCATCGTCATACTGCAAATAGGGGAACAGCAAGGTGCCAAGCAATGCATAAACTAAGTAACAAAGTACTACTGGTGGATGATGAGCGATCGATTCGGATGTCGCTGGCGCAGAGTATCGAGCTGGCAGGTTTTGAAGTCATCACCTGCGATAGCGGTAAAGCGGCACTAGCGCAGCTGTACCCACAGTGGGAAGGGGTGATTGTCTCCGATATCAGCATGCCGGAAATGGATGGCTTGTCGCTGATGCAGCAAGTGAATGCCATTGATCGAGACATACCTATGGTGCTGATGACTGGCCACGGAGATATTTCGATGGCGGTGGCTGCTATTCAACAGGGAGCCTATGATTTTTTAGAAAAGCCATTTCCACCGGATAAACTAGTAGAAGTAATTCGTCGCGGCTGTGAAAAGAGAACCTTGTCACTGGAAAATTATCAACTGCGCAATGAGCTAGAATCACAGACCGCGCTCGGGCCGAGAATTATCGGCAATAGCCCACAGATCATCCAGTTAAGACGCTTAGTGCAAAGTGTCGCCGACGCGCCAACAGATATCTTGATCGAAGCTGAAACGGGCACCGGCAAAGATTTATTAGCGAGATATATCCACGAGCACAGCCAGCGGCGCGAACACAAATTCGTGGCGATCAACTGCGGAGCAGTGCCGGAAAATTTGATCGAAAGCGAACTCTTTGGTCACGAGAGAGGCGCTTTCACCGACGCCAAAGCGCGCAGGATCGGCAAGTTTGAATACGCAGATGGCGGCACCGTCTTTCTCGATGAAATAGAGAGTATGCCACTGGTGCTACAAGTTAAACTACTGCGAGTAATCGAAGAGCGCAGCATCGAACGGCTGGGCTCTAACGAGTCGATCAAGTTAAATTTGCGGATCGTCGCCGCCACCAAGGTAGACTTAAAGAAACTGGCAGAACAGGGACTGTTTCGTGAAGACTTATACTATCGATTGAATGTAGTGAAAGTCACCATACCGCCGTTAAGACAGCGAAAAGATGATATCCCACTGCTGTTTCAGCACTTCTCAATTATCGCCTCGACCCAGTACGGTCGCGATGTTGAAGAGCTATCCAGAGAGCGCATGGCAGCGTTGATGCGCCATGATTGGCCGGGGAATATTCGCGAGTTGCGCAACATCGCAGAGCGAAATGTATTGCTTGGCGAGAGCTGCACCTTTGGTTTTGACGATGAGCTAATCTCTCCAGAATCGGCAGTGTCAAACCTAGGGGAGCAAGTGGCGCAATTTGAAAAACTATTAATCCACACAGAGTTAGCCAAGTGCGGCGGCTCTATTCGAGACACGCAGCTGAGCTTAGCGCTACCGCGAAAAACCTTGTATGACAAAATGAAAAAATACGGCTTAGACAAAAAAGATTACAAGCCATAAAAGTACTGAATAAACACCGCTCTTTTGCTAGTATTCTACCGTCCTAAATCGGTAGAATACTAGCGGTGAAAATTAGCATAATGAGACCTCTGCATAACTAACCTAGAGGATATGATAACTGCGTTCGGTAATACAGCGGTAAGAACCAGCTCAATATACTCATTTAGACCTGTAATACCCATAGCCACTGTACCCAAAGTGAGGGGCATACTAACTCCGCTATCTCGCCGGTATTTGCCTTGTCTTACTTTTACTCGTAACGTTATGCAGAGGTCTCACTAGGATATTTTTAATAGCAGTGATTTAAGCTACTTTGCTAGACAGATTACGAAGTCGGTTTTTGGTGAAATGAGGCCTGAAATTTAAAGTGGCTGTCGCATATTAATTTAACACCGGGTAGGGCGCATTTGAGAAATACTAGATTGATCGAAAACACTGGAGGCAGCGATAGGTACGCCGAGTCCATGCCAAATTTGGAAATGCCCATGATAGACTGCGCTGAGTAAGCGTACTTCTGATTGGCTTCGCCATCGCTTAATACTGTCGCGGGTAAAGGCGCGGTAAAATAACTACCACAAGTATTATAGCGCAACCTTCCCATCCCATGCTGCTCGCTTTGAAAGGTGAGCTTCGAGAGCATAACTCACAAATAACTGGCTCACCTATAAGAAAATACCGCTACAATTTGATTTTATCCGTTTTATGAACATACTTATATCGGATGTTTTTTTTATTTATAACCTGAACCAGTGACTTCACTGCACCACATAGTGCAAGCTCTTGACTCTACAGCGGTTAGAAAAATACCTGTTGAACCTACGGGTGCAGCTAAGGTTTTTCAATTCCACTGTAAAACCAATATCTTAYRCTCTGTATTCRCTTTGAAGYCACTGCTTTAGGGACAAGCTATATCTTTCATTTATAGAATTGATCTTAAATTTATAAAGGTGCTACTAATGTCACATAATAAGTCAATTGATATTTTTAGAAAAAGAATGAAGTGTCTTGAACCAAATAACCCAACTAACACTAATGTTCCACTGTTTCCAAACGAGCCTGATAAACTGTACAACTACGCCAAACTCTTTGGTACCAGAGATCCGGATGAGGCAGCGCCTTATATAGAAAAAAGGTTCAACAATGGCAGTGCTATTGTTAAATCAAGTATTCTAGAGAGACGTATAGGTATTGTTGGAGCTGGTATAGCTGGAACCATGATCGCCCGTGAGTTATTTAAAATGGGCTACCGTAATATCACTATTATGGAAGGTTCTGATAGGGTTGGAGGGCGTTTATTCTCTATCGATAAATTTACACCTGGTGATACAGATCAAACTGTTTTTGAGATGGGCGCTATGCGTATGCCTTTTTTCGATCGTAATGTAACTAGCGCAAAAAGAGACTCTTACAACAGTTTATTTAACCACTATGTTGCAACATATGATATTGAACATGCAGCGTTTCCTGACCCAGGCCAAGCATGGGATAGAACGAAGGGAACGGGTATTTATTTTAATGATGGTTATGGAACCTTGCCACATGATAATACTACAAGAAAAATCTTAAAGTGGGCATATGAACCTGATAGTCAAGATACTTATCCTGTCCCATCAGGAGATAGAGATGAGATATTAAATACAATCACTGATGCTTGGGCTAATTTTGCAGAAAGAATATTAACTGCTGCTAGCGCTGCATGGAATGACCCAGAAATGGCAGGTCTAACGCCTCAAGAATTTAACGACAAATGGAGGGCAGATTTTTGGACGCCACTAACAGATTTTTATGAGAAAAATAGTTTTTTCTCTGTGGCTGCTATGGAGACGTCTTCCGGCTCTGAAGCTGGTAATTATGGTGGGTTAGGACTAACACCACATGAATCATCAATTTTCTATGTTATTGGGGCTGGGGATGGCTCATGGGGGTCTTTCTATCGCGTATCCTCAATGTATGTAATCATGACACTTATGTTTGGCTATGGTGAAGATCACCAAACAATTAAAGGGACAAAAGATCAGACAGCAAAATCTTTTACTACATCAAACGGTAGAATCTTGGATGCCCAATTGAAAGGGCTAAATGCTTTCCCTTATATGAATATGTTACATCCATTTGAGAGGGAATCTTTTACTGATGCGATCATAGGATCGTTACCAGAAGACGATATGCAGATGGAAGCAGGGATTCACATCTATACTGATTGTGAAGTTAACTATATAACCAACGGCTTTAACAACGATTCTGTAAAAGTGGATATGACAATTACGCAGGATCCTAATGGAGTTTCTGCAGTCGTTAAAGTTAAGAATGTTCAGTTCGATGATCTTTTTGTTACAGCTTCACCTTGGTCAATACTAACGAATGGTCAAATAGACGGTAAATCGATCGGATATGAG
Organism: Osedax symbiont Rs1; assembly: GCA_000416275.1. Classification (GTDB taxonomy): domain Bacteria; phylum Pseudomonadota; class Gammaproteobacteria; order Pseudomonadales; family Balneatricaceae; genus Rs1. Next base: position 4,817 of record ASZJ01000134.1, on the reverse strand, counting down.
ATGAAGCGTGCAATGAATGTTTCTCATAACATTGCGAGTTGTAAAGTATTTTTGGATCTTAACGAAATATATTGGCCGACAGGTGACACTATTCCTCTCGATGGAGATTACATCCCGCAGTGCTTAGTAACAGATACTAAAATACTTCAGGTATATGGTTATGTTCAACCAGGAGAAACTCAGGGAGTTACTGCTATTAGCTATACTTGGGAAGATGATTCACGCAAGCTTCTAAGTATGACTGATGACAATGAACTAGCTAGAATCATGTTGCTTGAGCTCGGTATTATGCTTTGGAGAGATGATGAATATACTCAGGTTGCAGGAGCAACTTGGAGTGAAGCTTTGCCGGGCTTTAGGGATTGGTGTGTTAGATATATTAAAGGTTATAACGATGACTTAAGACCTATGGATGACTTTGGTGAAGTAACTCAATGTCAGGTTATTCATTGGGCTAATGAAGACCTATACAAAGGTTGTTCTAAACTTTATTCCCCAGGCACGATTGAAGATAACGAGTTAATGTATAATTACAATCAAATGACAAAAACATCTGAAGGTCTAGGAATGCCTGCCACATCACCAATATTAGAAAATAATATATATTTTGCTGGCGACATGTATTCATTCTCAAGTGGTTGGACTGAAGGAGCACTCAGAACAGCAGCCGATGCGTTGGTATGGCATATGAATAAACATGCTTCAGTATCTTATCTTGACATTGAATACCCTGTAATTAAAGTTAACTTAGGCCCTATTTATGCCGAAGACATGAGTAGTAAAGAATAAAAGCATGCTCCTGAATCAGTAATTTCACTGCACCACATAGCGCAAGCTCTTGATTTTTCAGCGGTTATAAAAATACCCGCTGAACCTATGGGTGCAGTTAACACAATATAAGAAACAGGCTATTTATATCACTTTAGCACCAAGTTCCAAAACAACGAGCAATCTTTTAAAGATTTTTTCACCACAGAGGACACAGAGGACACAGAGGAAAAACAGGGTCAAAATAATGTGGGATCAGGATTTGTCTCTTGCGTTTCAAAGTTGCCTAGGTTTGTCTAAAAACACACACAATACCGCCTATCCAGGGGGTCATCATTCCTTTTCTGTTTGCTGTACCCAATATTTGTTTTAGCAAGAAACTGTCTGTTTCTGAGACGCTTGACCAAAAATCGTTCCTGTCGTTAAATTAGTATGATTTTATACTAGGAAATTTTTAATATCAGTGGTTTAAGCTACTTTTGTTTAGGTGATATTGCGATGTCGATTTTGATGAAGTGCGGCTTGAAATTTAAAGTGGATTTCCATATTAATTTTCTTCACATAACTTTTTAAATCACAGATAACGTAACACTTCTTGATAGTTAATTCATGAGATGAAGATATGATATTTTATTGTAAGGACTCGCTATTTTGTATTCTATTCTGAAAATATTATTATTATTCTTATTTTCAATACATTCTTATGCCGAAGCACCGCAGATACTACATACATCTAAACTTGAGCCTAATTATTTAGTATTGACTAACGCTTTAGACTCTATCTCTACATCTTTAGATACTCTTGCGTTATCAGCATCCGAATTAGCTGATTCGACTCGAACTGATGATAAATACTCCGCTCTCCATTCTCTCATACTGAAGACTTCTGAAGATGTTCACAAAGCTATCGCACGAAGCACAATTTCTTCAAAACATAGTGGTAATACAAACGATGAATTTCCTGTGCTAAAAAGAAGAGTTGATAGCCTATACGATAATCAGAGCTATTTTTCATATGCCGATTTTGCTGCAATAGCTATTACTAGTGTTTCTGTATTAATAACAATAGGTGGTATTTTCATAGCTGCACTTTCTTTTTGGGGTTATAAAAATATTAAAAATACAACAGAAGAAACTACTAGACGTATTGCAGAAAAAGTTGCAACTGATACTACTAAGTTGTATATCGATAATGTTGCAAAAAATAAGCTAGAAGAGCTTATTGACGAAGGAAGATTCACAAAGCAATTAGAAGAAATACTTGATGTAATTATTCTCAGAAAAGATAAGAAAAACGAAAATGCGTTTGATAAAGATATAGACTGGGATGTGCTAAGCGAGAGTATCGACAGCGTTACAGAAAAGGAAAAAAATAAATGATGTCAAAGGAATGGAATAAACTAACCTCCGATCAAGTATCAATAATACAAAACCATCATAGATATTTCCCTATCAAAGTTGGAGCTATCGCTAAATCTTTTGGTCTAATTGTAAAAAAATCAACCTTACAAGGGAATATTTCAGGAGAAATAAAAGAAACAGATGGTCAAATTATAATTCGTATAAATAGACATGACGTTAAATATCGCCAGCGATTTACCTTAGCTCATGAAATAGCACATTTTTTACTACATCGATCTTATATTGGTGATGGAATCGTAGATGATGCTCTTTTCCGATCTAGACTTTCCACCGCTATTGAAGTTGAAGCAAATAGCTTAGCTGCCGACATATTAATGCCTATGTCTCTTTTAACTTCACATAAAAAAGAAAGTGAAAGAACATTTCAAGGTGAAGCTTTATATGAAAAACTAGCACAAGACTTCGAAGTGTCACTTACACCATTAAAGTATCATCTAGATAAGTATAGGAATTAATTTGTTTCTACTAGAGAAAAAGTTACTTTTTCAATATGCTCCTATTCTTGCTCTGAATCCGTCAGAGATGAGTGCGCTTGAGCAATTACCAGAAAAAGACAAAGATTTAATCCTACCTATATTTCCTATTAAAGGATGGACAACAGCTAAAAATCTAGAGAATTCCATAGGAAGAATAAAAAAATCTATTGCCGAAAGAGAATTCATTGCAGATATTGATAAAGACTTTTTATTGTTAAATAAAACATATATAGCGACGGGTAAATATCCTAGACATGTCCATGAGCAAATACATAGTCTTATGGATTCCAATGCTGGTTACAAAAATTGGGTTGGATTTATCCAAGAAACGTCCAATTCTATACCAATATTACAGCTCGATGATCTAGCAGAATTAGACCTTCAAATCACAAACCTAGCCTCTTTAAATCGTGGAATTGTTGTTCGCTTTAAAATGAAACAGAGTTCGGCTCATTTATTTAATGCAGTAGCTACATCATTGCTAGGCAAAAATATAGCTCAGTTACTTTTCATTTTCGATCACGAAGATGTTAATCGAATAGATATTTTGGAGGTAGATAAGCACGCTAAACTAATAGAAAGTATTCATAGACTCTTCCCGCTAGCAGCTTTTTCTGTCTCTTCAGCTTCTTTTCCTTCAAGCTTTGCTGGTTCATATCGCGGAGAAATTCCAATATATGAGAGATTACTTTTCAACGGAACATTTAAGAGCTGCGTCGCCAATATACTTATGCTCTACTCTGATAGAGGTGGAGCTAGAGCTGCACGACTTAGTGGCGGAGGCGCAATTCCTCCTCCTAGAATAGATTATGCTTTAAAAAACGATTGGCGGTTTATAAGGAAAGAATTCGAAGATTATAAGAACATAGAAGAAGGTGAAAAAGAGAGACTTTATCAAGAAGCTGCAATTGAAATGATTAACAGTGATTACTGGATTCCTGACTTAAAACTTTGGGGAGTTCAAATGATAGAAAAAACATCTGAAGGAGATAAATTTGGTATAACTTCGCCAAACAGAGCAACGGCCGTTAGACTTAATTTGCACCTATACCAGCAGCTTCATTATAACGATGTACTTGAAGACCTTGATACAGATGAAGACTGGGAGGACTGATTTTATTAAGCTTTAGCCTCCCCGAGTTCGACAGTTAGGATTATAACTTTAACCAATTGCGTATTTCGGCGAATATGCAATCTATAAAAATAGAGGTTGAAAACGTTACTCTACAAATATATAGCTACATCAGATAGTTACGAGAACATCATTTGTCGAGCTCTGGTTAGACCAATCGTTACGTAAAGTTTTATAATAATCAGTGCTCATAAAGTTAAGGCCATATATAATATCGTCGATATCATCGCCAATGACCGGTTTAGAGTTTTGTACTTTAAATCGACTCAGTAGAGCAATATCATTTGGAGTGACACTTCTGCTCATGATTTGATCGAAGAACATTTTTGAAGATAATTGATGCCTTTGAGTAATTGCCTCAAAAGCAGCGGCTCTCAACAACCTAAAATTTACATTTTCTAAAGAACTTATTAAGTCTTTTCTACGTTTTGATAGCGTTTTTAATTTATTTCTATTTACTACTTTACTTAAATCAGAAACCCCCATCATGTCTATAAAGCTATCAGGGTTTGTAATTAGCTTCTTTCGTCCTTTTTGTCTCACTACAACACTATTTTCTTTGATTTCCCAAAGAGCCACTGTTTTAGGAATAATAGATAGCGCTGAATTTACATGCTTTTTTGCTACTATTACGAATACTTTATCAAAATATTTTGAATATATATCTACTTGCCCTTTTAGCCTTTTCAAGCTATCAGCTTCGCTTTTAATTTCAAACGCCCATAACTCTTTTCCTTTAGTGATGACCAGATCAACTCTACGAGTAGCATTACCAACTGTAAACTCACTAAAAACAGTATTTGAAGGTGTTAAAATATTTTTATCCAGTAGATAGTTAAGAACCAAAGACTTAATTTCTGGCTCTAATAGCCTTTCGTATCCCCCTGCTTCCATCATATAATTACCTGCAACATTTCTATAAAATACTTGGGAATTATAACAAGCATAACTAATTGTTATCCTTTGCTAGATAAAATACCTTTTTTTTAAAAGATCAATATTTATTACTCAAGTTTCGG